>DASVDK010000242.1:0-28497 GCA_036381125.1 Thermodesulfobacteriota bacterium
CGCAGCACGGCTGGCCGGAGCGGGACCGTCGCGGGACGCCGGCCCCTTCCGCGGCTTCGCCGACCTGCAGCCGTGGCTCCAGGTCGCGCCCGGCGAGCGCCTGCTCGTCCTCGGACCCCGAAGCCGACTCGACGCGGCCGCCGCCTCGCGAGTCGTCCGGCACGGCGGCTCGGCGACCGCGTTCGACGGGCCTCCCCCCCTGCCGTTCCCCGACGGGCGGTTCGACGCCTGTCTCGTCGCCGGCCCCGTGGGAGGCCCGGCCGACGCGGCGCTGGTCGGACACGAGCTCTTCCGCGTGCTCGCGCCGGGGGGACGGGCGCTCCTCGTCGGCCCGGTGGCATCGGGCGCGGGCGGCGCCGCCGAGCGGGGCGTGCCGACCGAAGGGGCCCTCCTGGCGCTGCTCGCCCACTGCGGCTTCACGAACCCGACCGTGCTGGCCCGCCGGCGCCCGTCGGCCGACGAGGCCCCGGGCCCGGAGATCCTCCTGCTGCGCGTCACCCGGCCGCGCTGAGGGTCGGACGAGGCCCATGAGCACGAGCCGCCGCCCGCGCCGCCGCTTCGTCGTCCACGAGCACCACGCCTCGCGGCTTCACTTCGACTTCCGCCTCCAGGTGGGCGGCGTCCTCAAGTCGTGGGCCGTGCCGAAGGGTCCCTCCATGGACCCCCGAGTCCGGCGCCTGGCCATCGAGGTCCCCGACCACCCGCTCGATTACGCGGACTTCGAAGGCGTGCTCCCCGAGGGGACCTACGGAGCCGGCCCGGTCGTCATCTGGGACGAGGGCACCTACGAGACGACCGGCGACGACCCCGGGGCGGCGCTCGAGCACGGCGCGCTCGCCTTTACCCTTCACGGGCGGACGCTGCGCGGAGGGTTCGCCCTCGCCCGCATGGCCGGCGGCCGGACCGGGAAGGAGTGGCTCCTCGTCAAGCGGCGCGACGAGTTCGCGCGCTCCCCCTGGCGCCTCGTGCCCAGGCTCACCGCCGCCGAGGCGCGGGCGCTGCGGGATCGGTGAGCGCGCCCGGGGGAAGGGGTCGGCCCCGACGTTCCCCGCGCCACGCCGGGCCCCCGGGAAAATGGAAAGACCTGACCCCGGTCACGAGTCGCCGCCGAGCGGCAGCTCGAGCCGCCCGTCGCGCGGCGCGAAGGTCGTCCCGAACTCGGCCGACAGGCGCGCGACGCGCTCGAGGATGGCCTCGCGCTCGTCGCCGGTCGCGATCCCCACGCGCGCGTACGAGAGGCTGACCGGGACGACGTCGAGCCCGACCACGTCGTCCCCCTCGATCGCGAGCCGGAAGAGGCACGACCGGTCGTTGCGCAGCACGGGGTCGACGGCGTAGTCGTCGAGGAAGTCGCCGGTGTCGTAGAGGATCGGCCGGCCCCGGTAGACCTCGATGCCCTGGACCAGGTGCGCGCTGTGCCCGTAGTAGGCGTCGGCGCCCCTGTCGATCACCGCCTGGGCGAATGCGCGGAAGCGGTCGCTCGGCCGCTCGACCATGTTCGGCCCCCAGTGGTTCGAGAAGACGACGACCCGGGCCCCCGCGTCGCGCGCCGCGCCGATCATCACCTCGACGCTCTCGAGGACGATCGGGTCGAGCGAGACCGGGAGGTAGTTCGTCCCGGGCCGGTCGGGCTCGGCCGCGAAGTCCGGCTCGTTGTCGGTCGCCGCCACGAGCGCGATCCGCGTGTCGCCGACGTCGAGGAGCGCCGGCTGCCTCGCCGCCTCGAGGTCGCGCCCCGCCCCGGCGTGGCGGATGCCGGCCGCGTCGAGGTGGGCGAGCGTGTCGAGGAGCCCCGCCTCCTCGAAGTCGAGCGTGTGGTTGTTCGCGAGGCTCACCGCGTCGATGCGGGCGGCCGCGAGGACGGCGACGGCCGAGGGGTCGGCCCGGAAGTGGAAGACCTTGGGCGTCCGCGTCCAGGGGTGCCGATGGGTCGTGATCGCGCACTCGAGGTTCACGACGCGCGCGTCGGCCTCCCGGAGGAGCGGCAGGACGTCGCCCCACGGCTCCTCGGGCGTCATCGCCCGGAGCGCCTCGTTCACGCCCCGCCCGAGCATGACGTCGCCTGCCAGCGCGAGGATCGCCATGGCGCCGTTACGCCTCCTCCCAGAGGTCCTTGAGATCGCGCGGGAGCTGGGCCAGGACGTCGTCGGCCTCGCCGGGCGAGATCCGGTCCTTGAGAGCCCCGAAGACCATGAGCGTCATCCAGCGCGCCTCGCGCGGCGACCTGAGCCCCGCGCCTCGTCTCACCCGCTCGAGGAACTCGATGAGGTGCATCTTCTCGGGCGTCCGGTTCGGCCGTTCGCCCGCGTGCCACATCGCCTTCAGCTCGCCGGGAAGCTGCGCCGCGAGCTGGTCGGCCTCCTCGGGCGTGAGGCGGTCGCGCAGCGTGTGGAAGACCGCCGCCGTGGCCCGCTCGACGACCTCGGGCGGCACCCGGCCCGTTGCGTCGATGATGCGCTGGAAGAACGGCATCGTCATGCTGTCCACCTCTCGCCGACCGGGAAGACGCGCGAGGCCTGCGGCCCCTGGCGCCCCTCCTCCACCTCGACCTCCACCGGCTGCCCCTTCGAGAGCGCCTCGAACTCGAGGTCGTGCAGCGCGTTGCGGTGGAAGTAGACCTCCTCGCCCTCCGGCAGCAGCACGAAGCCGTAGCCGCGCTCGGGGAAGAGCTTGTGGATGATCCCCTGAGGCCTCGGGCCCGGCGGCTTGCCGAAGCGCCTGAGCCGCTCGGCGTACTCCGCGAGTTCTCGCTCGAGCACCTCGAAGGCGGCGTGCAGGGCGTCGGTCATCTTTTCCCCCACCTTGTCCACGCGCAGCGTCCGCCCCGGCATCAGGGCGAGGAGCGCGACCTCGTCGGCCCCCTGGCGGTGGTGCCGGTCGTGCTTGAGCGTCACGTGCAGCCGGACCATGCGCGGGTAGCGCGTCTCGAGGTCGCGCACCCGCGCGTCGATGAGCGTCCGCCAGCTCTCCTGCAGCGGGATGTCGCGGCACTGGTTCTCGATCTCGACGTCCATGTCGTCTCCTCTCGATCGCCCGCGGGTGGTCACGCGGCGCCGTGGCGGCGCCGGGCCTCGCCCGCGGGCGCCAGGTGCTCCGAGAACCACGCCACCGTCGCCTCGACGGCCCGCCGCAGGGCGGCCGGGTCCTCGAAGAGGTGGTCGCCGCCCGGCACCACCTCGAGGCGGTGCGGACCGGCCAGGCGGCCCGCGAGCGCCTCGTTGGCCGCCCGCGTCGGCGTGTCGTGCTCGCCCACGACGAGGAGCGTGGGGACCTCGACGCGCCAGGCGGCGTCCTCCGCCCCCGCCGGGTTGGCCGACCGGAGCACGAGCGCGCGGATGCGGGAATCGATCGAGGCGCGCAGGAGCGCCACGGCGCCGCCCGAGCTGGCGCCGGCGACGCCGATGCGCGTCTCGTCGGCGGCCCCTTCGGCGAGGACGGCGTCGATCGCCGCGCCGAGGTCCTCCACCTGCCGCTCGACGGTGCTCTCCTCGAGCGTCCCCTCGCTCTCGCCGTGCCCGGTGAAGTCGAACAGGCACGCGGCGAACCCCGCCGCCCTGAGCGCCTCGGCGGCCGCGCGGTTTCGCGGGCTCTCCTTCCCGCTTCGCCACCCGTGTGCGAAGAGGACGGTCGGGAAGGGGCCGGCGCCGGCCGGCAGGAGCAGCTCGCCGGCCAGCTCGAGCCCGCGCGGGTTCCGGAAGGTCAGCAGGCGGTCGCCGCCGACCCCCCCGCCGCTCCGCGCCCGCCTGGCCTCCTCGAGCATCGCCACGACCTCGTCGTCGGTGACCGGCGAGAAGTCGTCGTAGTACTGCCCCACCGCCACGAAGGCGTCGTCGACCACGAGGCCGACGAAGCGGCCGGCCTCGCGGCCGAAGCGCCTCGCCGCCTCCACCGACGCGCAGGGGACGGCGACGATCACCTCGGTCGCACCGTGGCGGCGGGCGTAGCGGACCGCCGCCTCCATGGTGAGGCCGGTCGCGAGGCCGTCGTCCACGAGCACGACGGGCGCCGGCAGGTACGTCGCCAGCGGCGGGACGCGGTAGCGCGCCATCCGCCGCCGGATCTCGCCGAGGACCCTCTGCTTCGCCTCCATGACATCGTAGTCGCCGAGGCCGAGCGCCTCGACGGTTTCCGGCGTCGTGAGCACCTCGCCGTCCTCGTCGACCGCGCCGAACGCCAGCTCGGGCGCGAACGGCGCCGACAGCTTCCGCGCGTAGGCGACCGTCATCGGGGCCCCGAGCCGCCGCGCAACCGGGAGCGCCACCGCGACCCCTCCCCTCGGGATCGCGGTCACGACGCACCCCTCGGGCACCGTGCCGGCCAGCTCGGCCGCGAGCGCCTCGCCCGCCTCGGCCCGGTCTCGGAACGTCCGGCGCGCCCCCCATCCGCCTCGTCCGTCCATGGTCCTCTTCCTCCTCCTCCTCGGTCGGCACGCCCCGGCTCACATCCGGCAGGCGTCCGGGTCGCAGCTCGCGAAGTACTCGCGGCTCTCCGCCCGCTCGCCCACGCCGAGCGTCAGCACCTGGCGCCCCTTCGACCCCGACCTGAAGACGGTGACCCCCTTGAGCCCCATCCGGTGGGCCTCGAGGTAGGCGTCGCCGACCTCGGCGGGCGTGGCGCGCTCGGGGAGGTTGATCGTCTTCGACACGGCGTTGTCGACGTGGGCCTGGAACGCCGCCTGGACCCGGAGGTGGTCGTGCGCCGACACCTCGGTCGCCGTCACGAAGAGCCGGCGCACCGCCTCGGGGACCCCCGGCACCCCCTGCAGGCTGACGCGCGCGACGACCTCGTCGATCACCCGTTCGGCGTCTCGCAGGTGGCGGCGCGCGTGGCGGACGAAGAGCGGGTTCACCTCGACCAGCGGCTCGCCCCCCAGGGTGTGCTCGCGCCGGTAGGCGAGCGCGAAGAGCGGCTCGATCCCGCCGCTCGTCCCGGCGATGATCCCGATCGTGCCGGTCGGCGCGATCGACAGCCGCGTGGCGTTGCGGATCGGCTCCCCCCGGGCCGCGAAGGTGCTCTCGCCCCAGGCGGGGAAGGGGCCCCGCTCCTCGGCCAGGTCGCGCGACGCCTGCCGCGCCTCCTCGTCCACGAACGTCATGATCCGGTCGGCCCACGCGACCGACTCGTCGGAGCCGTACGGCACGCCGAGCGCGATCAGGCACTCGGCGAACCCCATGACGCCGAGCCCGACCTTGCGGGTGCGGCGGGTCGCAGCCGCGATCTCGGGGAGCGGCTCCCGGTTCACCTCGACGACGTCGTCGAGGAACCGGATGCCGATGCGGACGGTCCGCCCGAGCCGCGCCCAGTCGACCTCGGCCCGGTCGCCGACCGTCCTGACCATGTTGGCGAGGTTGACCGAGCCGAGGACGCAGCTCTCGTAGGGCAAGAGCGGCACCTCGCCGCAGGGGTTCGTCGCCTCGATGGCCCCGAGGGCGGGTACCGGGTTGGCCCGGTTGACGGCGTCGACGAAGAGCAGGCCCGGATCGCCGGTCGCCCAGGCCGCCTCGACGATCCGATCGAAGACCACCCGCGCCGGAAGCCTTCGGGCCGTGCGGTTGGTGCCGGGGTGGACGAGGTCGTACTCGCCGTCCGCGCGGACCGCGGCCATGAACCGGTCGGGGACCGCGACGGAGAGGTTGAAGTTCCCGAGGCTCGTCCCGTCGCGCTTCGCGTCGACGAACTCGAGGATGTCGGGATGGTCGACGCGGAGCACCGCCATGTTGGCGCCCCGCCGCCGGCCGCCGAGCTTGACGTGCTCGGTGGCGCAGTCGAAGACGCGCATGAAGGAGACCGGCCCCGACGCCTCGCCCCCGGTCGAGGCGACCACCTCGCCTCGCGCGCGGAGGGCCGAGAACGAGAACCCGGTCCCCCCCGCCGTCCGCTGCACGAGCGCCATGGCCCGCACGGCACCGAAGATCGACTCCATGCTGTCCTCCACGGGGAGGACGAAGCAGGCCGCGAGCTGACCGAGGGGGGTCCCCGCGTTCATGAGCGTTGGCGAGCTCGGCAGGAAGTCGCGCGCCTCGATCACCGCGGCGAAGGTCTCCTGCCACCTGGCCGCCTCGCGGGCCGAGCCGAGGAGGAGCTCCGCGTGGGCCACCCCGCGCGCCACCCGCTCGACGAGCGCCTCCGGCGTCTCGACGACCTGGCCCTTCGCGTCGCGCCGCAGATAGCGCGCCGAGAGGACCCGCAGGGCGTTGGGCGACAGTTCGCGCATCGACGCGACTCCTCACGCTCGGCCCGGCCGGCCGTGCCCCTAGCCGCTCACCCAGGCGCGCAAGAGGTCGGTCTCCGTGAGGATCCCGACGAGGCGGCCCTCGTCCACGACGGGGAGTGAGCCGACCCGCAGGTCGAGCATGACGCGAGCCGCCTCCTCGACCGGCCGGTCGGGGTCCACGGTGGTCACCTCGCGCGACATCACGTCGCGTACGGCGAGCCGCGCCATCGCCTGGTCCGCGGCCTGGACGGAGCCGGGTGTGGCGACCTCGGGCCGCGCGAGCGGCAGGTCGCGGTCGCTGACGATGCCGACCAGGCGCCCCCCCTCGATCACCGGCAGGTGCCGGAAGCCGCCGCGCCGCATCCGCCGGTACGCCTCCGCGACCGGCATCTCTGGCGTCGCGGTCTCCGGCAGCGGTTGCATCCATTCCCTCACTCGCATGACTGGTCTCCTTGGCCCGCGCCGAACGTGCCGGGCCCGGCTCGCGTCACGGCGCGCGTCGGGCGCCCACGCCGGCGGCACTCCTGTCGGTTCGCAACGTGGATGCCAGGGCGTGCCGCGGCCGAACCTGCGCGCCCGCGCGCATCTCCCGCCGTCGCGGTGAGGCATGACCGCCCCACCTGCGGCCCCCGTGTCCCGTATGGCCGGCGGCTCGGCTCACGTCCGGCTCACCAGATCGCGGACCGGCTCCCCGCGATGCAGGCGCAGGATCGCCTCGGCGAGGAGCGAGGCGACGCCGACCCGCTCGATCGGCGCGGCGAGGTCGGCCGGCGCCTCGACGCTGTCGGTGACGACGAGACGGCGGATCGGCAGCGGCGCGAGCCGCTCGGCGGCCCGCCGGGGCAGCACCGCGTGCGTCGCAGCGACGACGATGTCCGGCTCGGCGCCCGCATCGAGCATCGCATGCGCCCCCGCCTCGATCGTCCCGCCGGTGGAGATCATGTCGTCGACGATGATCGGTCTGCGTCCCCGCACCTCTCCGGTCAGGCCGCTCGTCACGACGTCCGCCGCGCCGACCCGGGTCTTGTGCACGACGGCCATGGGGAGGTCGAGCAGGCGCGCGAACCGCTCCGCCCGGTGGACCGCGCCGAGGTCCGGGGAGACCACGACGCCGTTGCCGGCCGCCTCCCGGCCGATCGCCTCGACGAGCCGCGGCACGGCGCTCAGGTGCTCCACCGGAACCGGGAAGGCGCTCTCGATCGCGGCGGCGTGGAGGTCCAGGGCGACGACCCGGTCGACGCCGGCCGTCCCGATCAGCGACGCGACCATGCGCGCCCCGAGCGGCTCACCGGGGTGCGTCCGGCGGTCCTGGCGCGCGTAACCGAGGTAGGGCACGACGGCGGTGACGCGGGCCGCTCCGGAGAGCCGGCAGGCGTCGGCCAGGAAGAGGAGCTCCACCAGCCGCACGTCGGCCGGCGGGCTCGTCGGCTGGACGACGTAGACGTCGGCCCCCCGCACGTGCGCCTCGACCTCGACGTGCAGCTCGCCATCCGGGAAGCGCTCGATTCGGCAGGCGGCCGGCTCGGTCCCGAGGGCGCGCGCCGTGGCGCGGGCCAGCTCGGGGTGGCCGGGTCCGGCGATCAGGACCAGCGTCATGGCCACGCCTCCTCGGCGCCTTCCGGTCGCAACGTCGGTGCCAGGCGGGGCGCATCGTAACCGCGCGTCTTCGCGCCGGCCCCACGCGCCGGGGTGCGGCACGCCCGCCTCGCCCGTCGCCTCGATGTCCCGATCACCGCGGTCGGCACGCCGCTTGCGGGTCCTCGAGCCGGGCGACGACGCGCGAGGGGGGGCGTATGAAGAACCTCGAGGTGGCCCGTCTCTTCGACCTGATGGCCGACCTGCTCGAGCTTTCGGGCGGCAACCGCTTCCGCATCCGGGCCTACCGCCGGGCCGCGCGCAACATCGAGAGCCTCGCCGAGGACCTCGAGACCGTCGCGGCCGAGGGGCGACTCGACGACATCCCGGGGGTCGGCGAGGACCTTGCCGGCAAGATCGCCGAGTACCTGGCAACCGGTCGGATCCGGGCCCTCGACGGGCTCCGGGCAGCCGTACCGGCCGGCGTCGCCGACCTCCTCGCCGTGCCGGGGATCGGTCCGAAGACCGCCATGGTCCTCTACGAGAAGGCGGGGGTCCGCACCATCGATCGCCTGAGGGCGCTGGCGCAGGCGGGCAAGCTGCGGGGCCTGCCCGGCATCCAGGCGAAGACCGAGGCGAACATCCTCAGGGGGATCGCGATCGTCGAGCAGGGCCGGGCGCGCGTGCCGCTCGGGCGCGCGCTCCTCCTGGCCGAGGACCTCGTGCGGGCCCTCGAGGCGGTCCGCGGCGTCGACCGGGTCGCCCTGGCCGGCTCGATCCGCCGGGGCAAGGAGACGGTCGGGGACATCGACATCCTGGTGACCGCCGCCGACCCGAACGCGGTGATGGCGGCCTTCGTCGACCTCCCGCAGGTCGCCGAGGTGCTCGAGCGGGGCACGACGCGGACCTCGGTCCGGCACCGCGACGGCATCCAGGTCGACCTGCGGGTCGTGGAGCCGGCGAGCTTCGGCGCCGCGCTCCAGTACTTCACCGGCTCGGCCGGGCACAACATCCGCATCCGCGAGATGGCCGGCCGGCTCGGTCTCAAGGTCTCGGAGTACGGCGTCTTCCGGGAGGACTCCGGCCGGCGGGTCGCGGCCGCGACGGAGGAAGACGTCTACGCGGCCGTCGGCCTGCCGTTCATCCCGCCCGAGCTGCGCGAGGACGCGGGCGAAATCGAGGCGGCGCTGGCGGGGAGGCTGCCGTCGCTGGTCGAGCCGGACGACATCCGCGGTGACCTGCACTGTCACACGCGCGCCTCGGACGGGCACCACAGCGTCGACGAGCTGGTCGCCGCGGCGGCCGCACGCGGCTACGCGTACGTGGCCGTCACCGACCACAGCGCGTCGGCCACGATCGCGCACGGGCTCTCCCGGGAGGCGCTGCCCGCCCACCTGGCGAGGATCCGCGCGGCGGAGGCCGCCCATCCCCGCATCCGCGTGCTCGCCGGGACGGAGTGCGACATCCTGCCCGACGGCCGGATGGACTACCCCGACGAGCAGCTCGCCCGGTTCGACCTCGTGATCGCGGCCGTGCACAGCCGCCTGCGGCAGTCGAAGGCCGAGATGACGCGTCGCATCTGCCGGGCGCTGGCAAACCCGTACGTGCACGTCCTGGCCCATCCGACCGGGCGGCTCTTCGGCGAGCGGGCCCCGTACGAGGTCGACCTCGACGCCGTGCTCCGAACGGCGCGCCGCTTCGGCAAGGCGGTCGAGATCAACTGCTGCCCGCAGCGGCTCGACCTCGACGGCACGCACGCGCGGCGGGCGCGGGACCTCGGCGTGCTCGTCGCGATCGACACCGACACGCACGCCCTCGATCAGCTCGGCACGATGCGGCTCGGCGTCACGACGGCGCGGCGAGGCTGGGTCGGCCGGGAGCAGGTCGTCAACGCCTGGCCGCTCGAGCGGCTCCTCGCCTTCACGCGCGGGCCGCGGGCCGGCGCGGCCGCGCCGGCCCGGCGCGCCGCCGGGCGGCGCTGAGCCGCGGATCAGGCCGGTCCCCTGGCCGCGAAGGCGCGCGCCGCCTCGGCGAAGCCGCGCAGCCGCGCCTCGACGAGCTGGTTCACGCTCCCGTCCGGGAACCGTCCCGCCGCGTCGCGCTCGCCGGCCGGCCGGCCGAGCAGCAGCGCTATCGCCTCGTCCACGTCCCCCACCGGGTGGATGCGGAACCGGCCCGCCTCGACCGCCTCGACGACGTCGCGCCGGACCATGAGGTTCTTGACGTTGCTGCGGGGGATCAGCACCCCCTGCTCCCCCGTGAGGCCGCACTCGCGGCAGACGTCGAAGAAGGCCTCGATCTTCTCGTTCACCCCCCCGACCGCCTGCACCTGGCCGTGCTGGTTGATCGAGCCGGTGACGGCGAACGCCTGCGAGACCGGCAGGTCGGCCAGGGCCGAGATCAGCGCGCAGGCCTCGGCCAGCGAGGCGCTGTCGCCGTCGACGGCGCCGTAGGTCTGCTCGAAGACGAGGCTCGCCGCGAGCGAGAGCGGGGCCTGCGACGCGTACCGGGCGCCGAGGAAGCCCTCGAGGATCAGGACCCCCTTGGAGTGGATCGGCCCGCCGAGCTCGACCTCGCGCTGGATGTCGACGACCTCCCCCTTGCCCACCCGCACGCGCGCGGTGATCCGCGCGGGATGCCCGAAGGCGGCGTCGCCGAGCGGGACCACGGAGAGGCCGTTCACCTGTCCGACCGTCGCGCCGGCGGTGTCGATGAGGACGGTCCCGCGCCGGATCGACTCGATGACGCGCTCGCGCATGCGGCCCGTACGGCGGCGCTGGGCGTCGATGGCCGCCTGGACGTGCTCGCCCGTGACGACGGGCGCCGCCGCCGTCTCGGCGTGGAACTCGGCCTCCCTGAGCAGGTCGACGACCGGCCGCATGTGGACCGAGAGCTTCTCGGCGTCCCCCGCGAGGCGGGCGGCGTGCTCGATGACGCGGACCACGGCGCTCCGGTCGAAGGCGCGCAGGCGCTCGCGGCGGACGAGCGTCGCGATCAGGTTGGCGTAGAGCGCGTGCGTCTCCGGCCGCCGGTCCAGGCTCTCCTCGAAGTCGGCGACGACCTTGAAGAGCTCGGGGACGTCGGGGTCGACGGCCGCCATCAGATGGTAGAGGAGCCGTTCCCCGACCAGGATGACCTTCGTCCCGCCGAAGGGGATCGGCTCGGGCTCGAGCGACACGGTCGGCACGACCGCGAGGAGTTCGGCGGGGGGCTCCATCCGGATCTCCCGGGAGCGGATGGCCCGCTTGAGCGCCTCCCACGCGAACGGCTGCTGCAGGACCTTGCGGGCGTCGAGGATCAGGTACCCGCCGCTCGCCCGGTGGAGCGCGCCCGGCTTGATCAGGGTGACATCGGTGAGCAGGGCCCCGAACTGGGCGACGTGCTCGATGCGGCCGACGAGGTTCGTGTAGGTCGGGTGGTCCTCGTGGACGATCGGCGCGCCCCGCGTGGCGCCGTTGTCGACGAGGACGTTGACCGCGTAGCGCCGCGCCGCGGCGCCGTCCCTCTGGTTGCGGCGGAACGCCTGGGCGAGCATCGCCTCGAGCCCCATCGGCCCCGCCTCGAGGAACTCGTCGGCGCGGTCGATGACGTCGCGTTCGACCTCGTCGAGGTACTCGAGGACGGCCGGCAGGTCCCGATAGCGGGCGCGCACGCCGTCGAGCACGCGGCGGGCGACCGAGGTCGACGTCTCCCGGTCGAGCCCCTTCATCGCCTCGTGCTGCTCGTGCCCCCACTCGTGGAGCCGCTGGAAGAACGCCTGCACGTCGGAGCCGACCCGCTCCATCTCGGCCTGCATCCGCGCCTGCTCCGGCCTGGAGAGCTGCGCCAGGTCGGCAGGCCTGAGCGGGGCGCCGTCGCGCAGGGGGGCCACGACGAGGCCCCCCTCGGTTCGCACCACCGCGACCCCCCGCTGCCTCGCCCGCTCCTGCACCTCCGCGAAGGCCTGCGCCTGGCGCTCGTTGAACCGGGCGATCAGCTCCTGCTTGCGCGTGCGGTACTCCTCGCTGTCGAACGCGGCACGCATGGCGTCGCGGATGTCGGCCACGGCCTGCTGCATGTCGTCGCGCAGCCGCGAGCCGCGCCCCGGAGGGAGCGAGAGGACGCGGGGCCGATGGGCGTCGGCGAAGTTGTGGACGTAGCAGCGGTCCGGCGGCGCCGCCTCGCCCGCCGCTCGCGGCCCGAGGATCTCGCGCAGGAGCGTCTCCTTGCCGACGCCGGGCGGGCCCATCGCGAAGAGGTTGTAGCCGTCGTGCCGGATGGTCAGCCCGAACCGGACCGCCTCGACGGCGCGCTCCTGGCCCACCATCCCGGTGGTCCCGACGGCCTCGTCCGTCGTCGCGAAGGGGATGTCGTCCGGCTCACACCGCCGGTACAGGTCGGCGGCCGACAGGGTGGACGCGGCACGCATGGTCCCCTACGCCTCGCCCCGCTCGATACCCTGGATGGAGACGCCGACGATTCGACGCACCTGTCGATCCCCCGTGCGGTCTGCTCCGGCACCCGGCCGGTCGGGCCGCGACCGCGGCGGCCGTGAGACATGCAAGCCGGGCGCCAGCGACCGAGCGCCGTGCCGGCCGTCCCGGTCCCCGAGGCCGCGCGGCCGCCTCGCGTGGCGCGCCTGTCCCATCCGTGGCGGCGCCGCCCCACCGGCCGCGCCCCGAGCCCGCCGCAGGTCGCCGGACTTGCGCCGGATCGTCGTGGCAGCGGGCTTGCATCGGGAGACGAGAGGAGGACCGCCGTGAACGACCCGCACGAGCCCCCGCTCGGGGGCGACCTGGTTCGGCACTACCTGGGGGACCTGATCTACGGGGCCAACGACGGCATCGTCACGACCTTCGCCGTCGTCTCGGGCGTGGAGGGGGGCTCCCTCGACGCCCGCGTGGTCCTCGTCCTCGGGGTGGCCAATCTCCTGGCCGACGGCGTCTCCATGGGGGCCAGCAACTTCCTCGCCATCCGGTCGGCGGAGGCGGGCCGGGCCGCCTCGGGTCTCGAGCAGGTCGAGCCGTACCCGAACCGGCACGCCATCGCCACCTTCCTCGCGTTCGTGCTCGCGGGGGCCGTGCCGCTCGTCCCCTACGTCGTCGTCCCGCCGGACCGGCGGTTCCTCACGGCGATCGTCGCGACGCTCCTCACGCTCTTCGTCGTCGGCGCGCTCCGCTCGTTCGTGACGGCGCTGCGCTTCTGGCGGGCCGGCGCGGAGATGCTCGTCGTGGGGGCCGCGGCCGCCGCGATCGCCTACGGCGTGGGGGCGCTCGTCGCCGGGCTCGTCTGAGGACCGGCGCCGCGCCGTCACTCCGGCTCACGCGACGCCTCGAAACCCGAGACGAGGTCGAGCAGCTCCGCGGTGATCGTGTCCTGGCGGACGCGGCGCGACTCGGCCGTGAGCGCCTCGAGGCGCTCCTCGATGTTGCGCTCGGCCGCCTGCATCGCCGAGAGCCGGGCGGCGTGCTCGGCTGCGAGCGACTCGGCCGCCGCGCGGAAGATGCTCACGAAGAGGTGCTGGCGCACGAGCGCGGCCAGGAGCCGATCGGCGTCCATGGTGTAGGTCGGACGCGTCCTGGACGGCCACGGCTCGCCGGCGAGCCGCTGGAAGCGCCGCAGGTCGACCGGCAGGAGCGGCGCCAGGTGCGGCGACGCCGCGCCGCCGCGGCCGCGCCGGTTGTGGACCAGGAGGACGCGGGACACCCCTCGCCCCTGCCAGGCCTCGACCGCGAGGAGGATCTCGTCCACGAGCGCCGAGAGGCCGGCCGCAGTGCCGGGCAGCACGAGCCGGCGCTCGATCCGCTCACCGAACCCCTCGAGTCGTGCCGCGGCCCGCGCTCCGGCGGCGAGCCAGGCGCGCGCCTCGCGCGGCACGCCGAGTCGCTCCACGGAGGCGCGGGCGAACGCCGCGACGGCGTCGTTGAAGCCCCCGCAGAGGCCGTGGTCGGAGCCGAAGACGACGGCGCCGGTCGCCCCCGTCTCGCGGCGAGTCGGCTCCGGCCGGGACGGCCGGTCGCGCAGGACCACCCGGAGCCCCAGTTCGACCGCCCTCGCGTACGACGCGAGCGCGTCGGCCGCCTGGTCGTACTGCCGCACGCTGACGGCCGAGAGCGACTTCATCGTGCGGACGATCGACCGGAGGCTCTCGGTCGTGTCGATCCGGCGGCGCAGCGCCTCAAGCGTCGCCATGACCGCCGCGCGCCCCCCCGGCCGGCAGGATCTCGCGCACCGCCGCCCGTGCCAGCTCGAGGAGCCGGTGGCGCGCCTCGTCCCCGAGCCGCTCGCCCCGCTCGATCGCCTCGACGACGTCGCCCGCCTGGTCGCCGAGCCGCCGGCGGATCGCCGCCTCCGCCGCGGCGACCCGCTCCGGCTCGATCGCGTCGAAGACCCCCTGGCCCGCCGCGAACAGGACCGCGACCTGGTCGGCCACGGGGAGCGGCCGGTACTGCGGCTGCTTGAGGACCTCGCGGACCCGCCGCCCACGCTCGAGGTCGCGGCGGGTCCGCTCGTCGAGCCTCGTGCCGAAGCGGGAGAAGGCCTCGAGCTCCTCGAACTGGGCGTAGGCGAGCCTGAGCGGCCCGGCCACCGCGCGGAAGGCGGGGAGCTGCGCCCGGCCCCCCACGCGCGACACCGACCGGCCGACGTCGACGGCGGGCAGGAGCCCCTTGCGGAAGAGGTCGGGCGACAGGTAGACCTGACCGTCGGTGATCGAGATCAGGTTGGTCGGGATGTACGCGGAGAGGTTCTGCGCCTGGGTCTCGACGATCGGCAGGGCGGTGAGCGAGCCGCCCCCGCGCGACTCGCGCAGGCGGGTTGCCCGCTCGAGGAGCCTCGCGTGGACGTAGAAGATGTCCCCCGGGTACGCTTCGCGCCCCGGCGGGCGGCGCAGCAGGAGGGACAGCTCGCGGTAGGCGCGGGCGTGACGCGTCAGGTCGTCGTAGACGACCAGCACGTCGCGGCCCCGCGCGACGAAGTACTCCGCCATCGACGTCGCCGCGTACGGCGCGAGGAACTTGAGCCCCGGCGGCTCCTCCCCGCCGGCCACGACGACGATGGAGTGGTCCATCGCCCCGTGCGCGCGCAGCGCCGCGATCACGCCGGCGACGGCCGATCCCCGCTGGCCGATGGCGCAGTAGACGGAGACGACGCCGCGGCCGCGCTGGTTGGTGATCGTGTCGACGGCGATGGCGGTCTTCCCCGTCTGGCGGTCCCCCAGGACGAGCTGGCGCTGACCGCGGCCGATCGGGACGAGGGCGTCGATCGCCTTGATGCCGGTCTCCAGGGGAACGCTCACCGGCGCGCGGTCGAGGATGTCGGGCGCGCCGCGCTCGGTCGGCCACCGCTCCGCCGCCCGGATCGGGCCGCCGCCGTCGAGCGGCCGGCCGAGCGGGTCGACGACGCGGCCGACGAGCGCCGGACCGACCGGCACGTCGACGACCCTGCCGGTGCGGCGGACCGAGGAGCCGGCCGCGGGGGTCGGCGCCGAGCCGAGGAGGACGACCCCCACGCCCCCCGGCTCCAGGTTGGAGGCCAGGCCGAGGAGGCCCCCCTCGAAGCGGACGACCTCGTCCGCCCGGACGCCGGCGAGGCCCTCCACCTGGGCGGTCGCCCCGGTGACCTGGACGACGGTCCCGCTCTCCTCCACGCGGAGACCGTCCACCTGGTCGTCGAGGGCGCGCGAGACGAGGCCGAAGGTCTCGCGGGCGAGGTCGGTCAGGCTCGACGGCACGTCGCGGCTCATGTCAGCCGGACCGCCTCGGCCTCCGCGGGCGGCTCCGCGAGGAGGCCGGCGAGCCGCTGCTCGAGGTCGTCGAGGTAGCCGTCGATGCTCCAGGTGAGCGTGCGCCCCCCGGCGATCGCCTCGATGCCGCAGGTCACCTGGTCGGTCGTCTCGTACGCGATCTCGAGGCCGCCGCCGAGCGTCTCGTGCACGGCCGCCGTGATCGTCCGCCGGGCGCTCGCGGGCAGGGGGAAGGCGCTGCGCACGCGGACCGGCCCGCCGGCGGCGCGGGCCTCGGCCGCGACGGCATCGGCCGTCTCGGCCGGCAGCCGGCGCACCTGCTCGGCGAAGACCGAGGCCATCTGCTCCTCGAGGGCCGCGTCGGCGAGGTGGGCGAGCGCGCGGCGGGCCATCTCGAGGAAGTGTCGGGCCGCCTGGCGCCTGAACTCCTGGAGGAACGCCGCCCGCTCCTCCTCGAGCTGGGCCCGCCAGCGGGCGCGGGTCTCCTCGACCTCCCGCCTGAGGTCGGCCTCGAGCTGGCGGCCGAGCCGCTCCGCCGCGGCCCTCGCCTCGTCCATCAACCGGGTCCGCGCCGCCTCGAGCGCCTCGAGCGCCTCCTCGTGGCGGCGGGCCGCCCTCTCCGCCGCCCGCCCCTTCGCCTCGGCCTCCGCGAGCCTGGCGGCGACCTCGGCCTCGCGGCGCTTCATGGCCCGCACGATCGGCCCGTAGAGGAACCGCGCGAGCAGCCAGACGAGGACGAGGAAGTTGACGATCTGGGCGAGGACGGTGACCCAGTCGACGCGCATCCGCTACCCCGAGACCTGGGCGGCCACCCGGTTCCAGAAGGGATTGGCGAAGATGAGGATCAGCGACACGACGAGGGAGTAGATCCCCGACGACTCGACGATCGCCAGGCTCACGAAGAGCGTGCGCGAGATCGTGTTGGCCTCGTCGGGCTGCTGGGCGATGGCCGCGAGCCCCTGCGCGGCCGCCCGTCCCTCGCCGAGCGCGGCGCCGAAGCTGCCGACGGCGACCGTGATCCCGGCCGTGATGATGGAGACCATGCCGATCAGACCGAGGTCGTTCATGGAGTCCTCCCGTCGCGATCCGCGTGAGCCTTGCCCGGATGGGCGCGCGTTGCCGCGGCAATGTACACCATCGCCAGGACCGCGAAGATGTACGCCTGGATGAGCCCCGTCAGGAGACCGAAGAGCTGCATGACGATCGGAAAGAAGAACGGGGCGATGCCGATGAGGATGGCCACGATCATCGTGCCGCTCATCATGTTGCCGTAGAGCCGCACGGCGAGCGCCACGGTCCTCGAGATCTCGCCCATGACGTTGATCGGCAGCATGAGCGGCGTCGGGTGCAGGTAGGTCCGCAGATACCGGAGAACCCCCTGCCGGGCCACGCCGAAGAGCGGCACCGCGACGAGCACGCAGAGGGCGAGCGCCACGGTGGTCGACAGCGAGGCCGTCGGCGGGACGAACCCGGGCACGACACCGAGGATGCTGCTGGTCGCGATGAAGAGGAACAGCGTCCCGACGAACGGCAGGTACGGCCCCGGCTCCTGCTGGCTCACCTCGCGGATCTGGGCGCGGATCGCGAGCACGATCACCTCGAGCAGGTTCTGCCACCGCGTGAGCCGCGTCGAGGCGGACAGCCGGCGCGTGACCAGGCACGAGACCCCCGTGAGGAGCCCCATGACGAGCCAGGTGTAGGCGATCGTCGCGTTGACCTCGTACGCGCCCCATCGCCAGACGACGACCGCGTCGGTGTTCGGCATCAGGAACGGCCCTCGTCCCGGACGAGCCGGCCCGACGGCCGGCGCGGTCCGCCGAGCCCGCGGCGCGCCGCCCCGACGGCTGCGGTCCTCACGGCGAGGAGCCCCGCCATCGCCGCCGCGAGCCGCTCCCACCGGCCGTCCATGACCAGGAGGATGCCGATCGCGAGGACCGCGAACCGAACGGCGGCGCCGGCGACGAGCCAGCGCGCCGGCGCGGCCACCCGGTGGAGGCGGCGCACCAGGAGCCAGAGCCCGCCGAAGTGGACCGCGCCGAGCGCGATGCCGGCGAGGAACGGGAGGACGAGGTCTCGTGCGTCAGTCATCGCGACTCTCCCGCGTCACCCAGTACCAGGCGTTCAGGCACCCCAGGGCGACGCCGCCGAGAAGGCCCGCCAGGGTCCAGGAGATCGGCCCCGGGAACCGGCGGTCGAGCCAGACGCCGAGGGCGATGCCGACGAGCGTCGGCACCGCGACCGACCAGCCGACGAGGCCGAACATGCCGAGGCCGAACCAGACCCCCCTGCGGCCGGCGAGGCGGGCCCGGCGCTTGCGCCTCGCCTTGCGGCCGATCGTCTCGGGCACCGAGGGCCGCCGCCGCGTCACCCGCGCGCCTCCTCGAACTCCAGGAACCGGCGCACGACCCCCGCCTCGAGGCGGGCGAGGGCGAGCCTGGCCGCCCGCTCGCGCTCGCCGAGGCGTCGGCGCTCGCGATCGACCGCCGCCCGGAGCTCGGCCAGGTCGTCCCCCTCCACGCCGCTCCGCGTCGAGACGAGCACCTCGGCGCCGCACTTGACGAGGATCCCCTCGTCGTGCCCGACGAAGCCCTCGGTGCCGTCCGCTCTGGCGAAGACGAGGACGCCCGGCACCAGCGCGGCCACGAAGTCGACGTGCTTCGGCAGCAGGCAGAAGGAGCCGTTCGCCGCCTCGGCGACGACCTTGACGACCGCCTCGTCGACGAGCGCGCCGGTCGGCTCGAGGACTCTCAGGCGCAGCCGGCCGGTCACGTCCCGCCCCCCCCCTCCCGCGGCCCGCCCGCCTCCTCGATGGGGCCGATCATGTACAGGGCCCGCTCGGGGTGGGCCGCGAACTCGTCGGCCAGGATCCGCTCCGCCCCCTCGATCGTCGCCTCGAGACCGACCGCGCGCCCCGGCTGGCCGGTGAAGTGCTCGGTGGTGAAGAACGGCTGGGTCAGGAACCGCTCCAGACGGCGGGCGCGCCCGACGATCGCGCGGTCGCGCTCGGACAGCTCCTCGAGGCCGAGCATGGCGATGAGGTCCTTCAGCTCCTCGTACTCGGCGAGCGTCTGCCGCACCGCCCGCGCCACGGCGTAGTGCCGCTCGCCGACGATCGTCGGCGAGAGCATGCGGGAGTTCGACCGCAGCGGGTCGACCGCCGGGTAGAGCCCCTGGCTCGCGCGCCGTCGCGACAGGACGATGGACGCGGACAGGTGCGGAAAGGTGTGGGTCGCCGCCGGATCGGTGAAGTCGTCCGCCGGCACGTACACGGCCTGCACGGAGGTCATCGCGCCGCCGGTCGTGCTCGAGATCCGCTCCTCCAGCTCCGCCAGCTCGGTGCCGAGCGTCGGCTGGTAGCCGACCCGAGAGGGGATCCGCCCGAGGAGGCCGGAGACTTCCGCGCCGGCCTGGATGAAGCGGAAGATGTTGTCGACGAGGACGAGGACGTCCCGGCTGCGGTCGTCCCGGAAGTACTCGGCCATGGTGAGCGCCGCGTGCCCCACCCGGAACCTGACGCCGGGCGGCTCCTTCATCTGCCCGAACACGAGGACCGTCCGATCGAGCACCCCGGCCTCGCGCATCTCGCGGTACAGCTCCTCGGCCTCGCGGCTGCGCTCGCCGATCCCGCAGAAGAGCGAGATGCCCTCGTACCGGCCGACCACGTTGTGGATCATCTCGGTGATGAGGACGGTCTTGCCGACCCCGGCGCCGCCGAAGAGGCCGGCCTTGCCCCCGCGCTCGAGCGGCGCCAGCAGGTCGATGACCTTGATGCCGGTCTCGAAGACGCTCGCGCCGACCTCGCGCCGCGCGAGGGGCAAAGGCGGCCTCCGTATCGGCCGCCACTCGACGTCGGCGAGCGGCCCGCCGCCGTCGATCGGCCGCCCGAACATGTCGAGCATCCGGCCGAGCAGCGACAGGCCCACCGGGACCTCGAGGGGGCGGCCGGTGTCGACGACCGGCATGCCGCGCGCCAGGCCGCGCGTCGAGGCCAGCGCGATGCCGCGGACGGTCGACGCGTCGAGGTGCGCGACGACCTCGACCACGACCGGCTCGTCGCCGGCGACCGTCAGCGTCCGGCCGATCGGCGGCAGCCGCTCCGCGAACCGGGCGTCGACGACGTTCCCCCGGACGGCGACGAGCGTGCCGCCGGCCGTCACGTCGTCGCGCGGACCGTGACGACCGGGCAGTCGGCTCGGCGGACGACCCGCTCCGCCACGCTGCCGAGGAGCACCCGCTCGACGCCCCGGCGGCCGTGGGTGCCGATCACGATGAGGTCGGCGCCGGCCTCGCGCGCCGCGTCGACGATGGCGTCGCCGATCGAGTCGGTCGTCTCGATCACCGCGTGCTCGACGCTCGGGGCGCCGGCGTCCGCGGCGAGGCGGCCGGCCAGCGCGCCGAGAGCCTGCTCCGCCTCCTTCAGCACGCGGTCGCGCGCCTCCAGGAGCGCGTCGTACACGGCGGGCCGCAGGCCGAGCGGCGGCGCACTCCCCTGGACGACGTGGAGCAGGCGCACCCGGCTGCCGAGCGGGACCGCGAGCGAGCGGGCGAACTCGGCCGCGCGCTCGGACGGCGGCGAGAAGTCGACGGGGACGAGGATCAGGTCGGCTTTCGGCATGACGATTGGCCCTCGTGTGGACTGCTCCGTACGCCGTGCAACCTCGGGGCCAACTGCCGAGCCGGCCGATCAGCCCTCTGCCTCGGCTGCCGGAGGCGGCGCCGAGGCATCGCTGCCTCACCGGGACGGCGCTGTCCCAGCCCCGCGGGGCGGCCGTGTCCCGATCCGCCCGCCATCCCCCTCGGCGCCCGCCCGCCGGCCGGGTCGCGGGCTGGCACCATGCTCGCAACGGAAGCCCTTCGAGGCGACCCGAACCGCCGATGGAGAGCGTGCGATGCCCGGCCGCGCGCGCCGCGTATGAGCGCCCGCACGAGCACCGTCGACGCGGTGCTCTTCGACATGGACGGCGTCGTGACCCGGACGGCGAGCCTGCACGCGGCCGCGTGGAAGGAGCTGTTCGACGACGTGCTGCGCCGCCGCGCCGAGGCGCGAGGCGAACCCTTTCGGCCATTCGACCCCAGGGCCGACTACCTCGCGTACGTCGACGGCAAGCCGCGCCTCGACGGGGCCCGCAGCTTCCTCGCGGCGCGCGGGATCGAGCTGCCGGAGGGCAGCCCGAGCGACGGCCCCGAGGCGCTCACCATCCACGGCCTCGCCAAGCGCAAGGACGCCCTCTTCCTTCGGCGGTTGCGCACCGAGGGGGCGGACGTCTTCGCCTCGACGATCACCCTGATCCGCGCCCTGCGCGAGGCGGGCGTGAAGACCGGGGTCGTCACCTCGAGCCGCAACGGCCGCGAGGTGCTCAGGGCCGCCGAGGTCGAGGAGCTCTTCGACGCGCGCGTCGACGGCGTGGACGCCGCCCGGCTCGGCCTCAGGGGCAAGCCCGCCCCCGACCCCTTCCTCGAGTGCGCGAAGCGGCTCGAGGCGGCGCCGCGGCGCACCGTGGTCGTCGAGGACGCGGTCTCCGGCGTGGAGGCGGCGGCCCGCGGCGGCTTCGGCCTCGTGATCGGCATCGACCGGGGGGGCAACCGGGAGGCCCTCGCGGCCCAGGGGGCGGACCTCGTCGTCGCCGACCTCGCCGAGGTCGACCTCTCGCGCATCGAGGCGTGCCTTCGCGAGAAGCAGGAGTCGATCGTCGCCTGGCGGGTCGAGCAGGTAGGCTTCGACCCGGCGCGCGAGCACGACGTGGAGAGCCTCTTCACGGTCGGCAACGGCTACCTCGGCGTGCGGGGGAGCCTCGATACGCCGCTCGCCGCCTCGCAGGGGGACCTGTTCATCGCGGGCGTCTACGACCGCAAGCGCCCCGAGCGCCCCTACTCGGAGCTGGAGTTCCTGACCCTCGACCGGGGCGAGTCCGTCTACAGCGAGCTGGTATCGCTGCCGTTCCCGTTCCGGCTGCGCCTCGCCGTGGACGGGGAGCCGCTCGACCTCTCGAGGCCGATCTGGCGCCGGCACGAGCGGGTCCTCGACCTCTCCCGCGGCATCCTCGAGGGGTGCGCGGTGTACGAGACGGCCGGCGAGCGCCGTACGGTGGTCAGGACGCGCCGCCTCGCCTCGGCCGCCGACCTGCACCTCCTCGTCCAGGAGGTCTCGGTCTGCCTCGACAACCACTCCGCCACCATCGACCTCGACGCGTCCCTCGACGACCCGGACCTCGCCGACCACCACCCGCATCTCGTGCGGCTCGGGACCGGGTCGGCCGACCCCGGCCTCGACGTGCAGCGCTTCGCGACGCGCGCCTCGGGCATCGAGATCTGCCTGGCCGCCCGCACGACGCGGGCCGGCAGCGGACGGGACGCCGTACGGTGGCAGGTTCCGGCGACGATCGGCAACACGATCACCTTCCGCCGCTACGTGGCCGTCTACACGAGCCGGGACCTCGCCGACCCGGCCGAGGCGGCCATCGGCCACCTGCGGGCCCTCCGCTGGGAGGACTTCGACGACCTCGTGGGCGCGCACGCGGCGCGCTGGGCCGACCTCTGGGAGCGCGTGGGCGTGCGGGTCGCCGGGAGCCCGGCGACCGAGCAGGCGCTCCGGTTCCAGGCCTATCACCTCACGATCGCGGCCGACCGCGACCCGCGGGTGTCGGTCGGCGGACGGGCCCTCACCGGTCGCGCCTACGAGGGGCACGTCTTCTGGGACGTGGAGATGTTCAAGCTGCCCTTCTACCTCCACACCGTCCCGGACGTGGCGCGCTGCCTGCTTGCCTACCGCTACCACACCCTCGACGGCGCGCGGCGGCGAGCGGCCGAGATGGGGTATCGGGGCGCCTGCTACGCCTGGGAGTCCACCGTGACCGGCGACGACGTCACGCCGCGCACCATCCGGCTCAGGACGACCGGCAAGGAGATCCCGATCTTCACCGGCACCCAGCAGATCCACGTGACCGCCGCCGTCGCGCACGGCGTGTGGCGCTACTGGGAGGCGACGCACGACCGCGAGTTCCTGCGCGACATGGGGGTCGAGATCCTGGTCGAGACGGCCCGGTTCTGGGCGAGCCGCGCCGTGCGCGGCCCGCGGGGGCTGCACATCCGCGGGGTGGTCGGCCCCGACGAGTACCACCACTCGGTCGACGACAACGCGTACACGAACTGGATGGCCCGCTTCAACCTCGAGCGGGCGGTCGCGGCGGCCGGGTGGCTCGCGGCCGAGGACCGCGCCGCCTGGGACGCCCTGGCCGAGCGCAGCGCGATCGGGCCGGACGAGGTCGAGGAGTGGGCCGCCGCGGCGCGCGACCTCTACTGCCCCGGTCCCGACTCGCGCGGGCTGATCGAGCAGTTCGAGGGCTTCTTCGACCTCGAGCCCTACGAGCTGTCCAGGGAGGAGCGCCTCAGGGCGCCGATCGACCGGCTCTTCGCCTGGGACCGGATCAACCGGACGCGCCTCATCAAGCAGGCGGACGTCCTCATGCTCCTCCACGTCTTCCCCGACGCGTTCCCGCGCGACGTCGTCGCGGCGAACTACCGCTACTACGAGCCGATCACCGACCACGGCAGCAGCCTCTCGCCCGGCATCCACGCCGCCGTCGCCGCCCGGCTCGGCCTCCGCGAGGACGCGGAGCGCTACTGGCGCGAGAGCCTCTGGCTCGATCTTTCCAACATGATGGGAAACAGCGCCCTCGGCGTGCACCCGGCCTGCATGGGGGCCACGTGGCAGGCGCTGGTGTTCGGCTTCCTCGGCGTGGGCTTCACGGAGGGCGGTCCCCTGCCCGACCCGGAGGCGGGCTCCCGCCTGCCCGAGGGGTGGCGCCGCGTGGCGCTCACGCTCGCCTGGCGCGGGCGTCGATACCCGGTCGAGGTGGCGAGGGAGGAGCGATGAACCCGTTTCCGTCGATCCTGGTGCCGCTCGACGGCTCGAGCACCGCGGCGCGGAGCCTCGGGTGCGCGACCTGGCTCGCCCGGCGCCTCGGCTCCCGGCTGCACGTCCTCAACGCGGGCCCCGATCCGCTGCCGGCCCGCGAGGCGCTCACGCGCCTCAAGGTCCCGGAAGCGGCGTGGCCGCTCGTCGTGCTGCACCAGGCGCCGGCCTGCCCGGCCGACGCCGTCCTCGAGGCGGTCGCCCAGTACGAGGTCCAGCTCGTCGTGATGACGGCGCGGGGCAAGACGGCCGAGGCGCAGGCGGCGGGCGACACGACCCGCCTCGTCGGGCACGTGACGCACGCCGTCCTCGAGCGAAGCCCGGTGCCGGTGCTGCTGCTGCCGCCGGCCTACCGCGAGGAGCTGCCGTGGACGCGCGTCCTCGTCCCGGTCAGCGGCGAGGCCGAGGCGGACGCCGCGCTGACCCTCGCGGTCCGGCTCGCCAGGGCGCTCGACCTCGGGGTCCACGTCGTGCACGTGATCCCGCCGGGCGACGGCGACGCCGACCTCGCCGCCAGGGCGCGCTACGCGGACGCCCTCCACCACGAGTACCCGCGCCAGCTCGAGGAGGTCGTCAGCCGCGCCCTCGCCGACTGCACCCCGGGGGAGCGCTGCCGCGTCGAGGACGTGGCGCTCGGCTACGGCGAGGTCGACACCGAGCTGCTCGCCCTGATCGAGCGCAAGCGGGTGAGCCTGCTCGTGATCGGCTGGCACGGGTGTCTCGCGAGCGGCCGCGCTCCGGTGCTCAGGCGCCTGATCGAGTCGGTCGCCTCCCCGCTCCTGCTGGTCAAGCCGGCCGAGCCGCAGCCGTTCCGGCTCAAGGTCGGCGAGGAGATCGAGTAACGGGCGCCCTCAGAGGTCGAGGCCGAGCGCCGGGCCCGCGACGAAGTAGCCGACCAGCGACACCAGCACGATCCCGAGCAGGTTCAGCCAGAACCCGGCGCGGACCATCTGCCCGAGTCGCACGTAGCCCGACCCGAACACCATCGCGTTCGGCGGCGTCGCCACCGGGAGCATGAACGCGAGGCTCGCCGCGAGCGTCGCCGGGACCAGGAGCAGCGTCGGGTCGAGCCCCAGCGCCGTCGAGACCCCCGCCCCGCCGAGCACCGGCATCAACGTGTTCGCCACCGCCGTGTTGCTCGTCAGCTCGGTCAGGAAGATCACCCCGGTCGCGACCGCCGCCACCACGAGAAAGGGGTGCGCGCCGCGGAGCGACTCGAAGCCGCCGCCGATGAAGCGGTCCACGCCGCCTCCCTGGATCGCCGCGGCGAGGCTGAGCCCGCCCCCGAAGAGGACGAGGATCCCCCAGGGGAGCTTCGACGCCGTCTCCCAGTCCATGGCGAACGTCCGGGTCCGGACGTCGACGGGGATCAGGAAGAGGGCGCCGGCCGCGATGACGGCGATCCCCTCGTCGGTGAGCCCGGTGAGTCCGGTCAGCGCCGCGATCTGCGGCCTCGCGACCCACGCGAGCGCCGTCAGCGCGAAGACGACGGCCACGACCCGCTCGCCGCGGCTCATCGGCCCGAGCCGGCTGAGCTCGTCCCGGATCATCTGCCGCCCGCCCGGGACGCGGCCGAGCCGCACGGGGAACGCCACGGCGGTCAGGTACAGCCACGCGAGCGGCAGGAACGCCGCGACGAGCGGCAGGCCCACCGCGAGCCACGCCGTGAAGCCGATCTCCTGCCCGTAGACGCGCTGGACGTACCCCTTGAGGACGACGTTCGGGGGCGTCCCGATCAGGGTGCCCACGCCGCCGATGCTCGCGGCGTAGGCGATCCCGAGCACGAGCGCGGCAGCGAAGTCGGCCCCCGGCCGCCCCGCCCCCTCCTCCGCTCGCGCGCGCACCAGGCGGATCACGCTCACGCCGATCGGCAGCATGATGGCGACCGTGGCGGTGTTGGAGACCCACATGCTCATCGCCGCCGAGGCGAGCATGAAGCCGGCGACGAGCCCGCGCGGCCCGGTGCCGACCATCAGGACGGTCGCGAGCGCGATCCGCCGGCTGAGTCCCCAGCGCTCCATGCCGAGGCCGAGGACGAAACCGCCCATGAAGAGGAAGATCACCGGGTCGGCATACGGCTCGGCCGCCTCGCGGATCGTCCGGGCGCCGAGGAGCGGCAGGCACGCGATCGGGACCAGCGCCGTGGCGGCGAGCGGCACCGCCTCGGTGAGCCACCAGACGGCCATCAGCACGCCGACGCCCGCGATGACGCGCCCCTCGTGGGTCAGGCCCCGGCCCCCCTCCGCCGCCTCGGGGGCCAGGAGGTACACGACCAGCCCGAGCACCGGGCCGGCCGCGAGCCCCGCCCACTGGACGCCGACCTGCACCCGGCTGGCCGGCTGCGGCTCCGGCGCGCCGGGGAGGTCGCCTGCCGCGTTCAGCGCTGGCCGAGCCGCCCGAGCGTGCTGTCGAGCGCGCGCTCGAGCTTACGCGTGGCGCCGTCGATCGCCTGCCGCATCGTCTCGGCCTGGTCGCTCGCCGCGACCGGATCGAGCCCGGCGAGGCGCGCCTCCAGGACGCAGCGCTTGTCCTCTCCCGACTTGAGGCTGTTCACGTCGCTCAGGTGGACCTCCAGGCGCGTGATGCGATCGGCGAAGCGGTCGAGCGCCTCCCGCATCATCACCTCGACCTCGCGGGCCAGGCTCTCGCCCCCCTGGATCTTGCCATCGGTGTTGACCTGAACGTGCACGGGTGTCCTCCTCCGGGTCGTCGCTTCCTCTGGTACCGCGCGGCGTCGAGCTCGTCCACGGCGCCGACGGCTCGCCACGGCGCGGGCGAGCGGCCGCTCGCGTGCAGCCGCGAGCGACCGGTCTCACGGCGGGCTCGTGGCATATTCGGTGCCGGGCGCCGACGCCCCGCAAGGGCTCGAAATCGCTCGCGCGCGCTCCCCAGGCCCCACGGTGCCGGGACCTCGGTGCCCCGGTGCGGGACCCGAAAGCCCCACCCCGCCGCCCGGTCGGCACCCACGGCAGCGCCCGGCGTGCAGGCAGGCCCCGGCCGGGCCGGCGACCCCGCCCGGGGCGGTCCACCGGGCGCCGTGTCGGCGAGCGTCGTCACTTCCCGCAACTTGCGGCAGCCTGTAGGGTAGGCCGACCGGGCCGGCAAGGCGGGAACTCGGATAAGTCTGCGGAACATCCCCGCTTTTGTGGCACGATGCCGGAGGGGCGTACCGGCTCGTGTCTTGCTCCGACGGCACGCTCGAGATTCCGCTTCACCGATGGACGGACAGCAGGAGTCGCCGATGGCGCGTCGACGCCGAAGCCCGCCCGCCCTGCTCACGCTCCACGACGCCGCCGCCGCGGTCGGCCTGAGCGTCCCGACCCTTCGGCGGCACATCCGATCGGGCCGGCTCCGGGCGGAGCGCATCCGGGGAAAGTACGGTCCCGAGTACCGCGTCGACGCGCGCGCGCTCGCCGTTCTCGGCCTCCCGGTCACGCTGCCGCCGCGTCGTTCACCCGCCATCGCTCCGCCCCGGCGGCATGCCGGCGTCGAGTCCGACGCGCTGGCGAGGCTGCTCGCCGAGCTTGGCGCACTGCGTCAGGAGCTGCGCGACCTCCGCAGGGCGCTCGCCGAACTCACCGCCAGGCTCCCCGGCGCAGAGCCGGGTCGATCCGGTCGCGCGCGACGACGGTAGCGCTCGCCCTTCCGGGAGACGGGGGGTTCGCCCCGCCTCGGGACTTCGGTTCCCTCTTGTCAGCGGCGAGCGGCTCGATATAGAGTAGTTGCATGGCCAATCCGTGGTCACCCCTGCGCACCTCTGATCATGCCCGGCGGCTTCGAAACCCCGCTCCACGACGTGATCGGAGCGAAGGCCGCCTTCGGGAAGGCACGGTCGCACCGACGTAGACCGTTCGCCCGGCACGCGCGGTCACGCGAACGCTCCTTGCGCGTTCGCCCGAACGTCGAGCCCGTCAGAGCCGCTCCGGTGAGCCGGAGGCGCCCCCTTCCCCGTGCGCCGTCACGTGCCTGGCAGGCTGACGCTCCCGTCGTCGAGAGGAGGACCTGGTCAGTGCGCATCTCGCGAGGCGCGACGGCAGCCGTCCTTCGAGGCTTCTTCGATCCGACGCCGGGCGCCGTCGCGCTGCTCGACGCGAGCGGCCGCATCGTGCTCGTCGACGACCGGCTGACGGAGCTGTTCGGCTACGCGAGGAGGGAACTCGTGGGCCTGCCGATCGAGACGCTGATCCCGGACCTCCGCCGACGATCGTCCCGGGCGCGCGTCCCGGCCCGCGCGCTCGAGCGCGCGGGCCGCCGCAAGGACGGCAGTCGGCTTGCCGTCCGGGTCGCCTTCCACCCGTTGCCGAGCGACGGCAAGCGCCTCGTCGTCTGCACCGTCGACGACATCGCCGGCCGCAAGTCCGCCGAGTCCGCCCTTCGCCTGCTGCTCGACGCGAGCCTCGCCCTCGGCGGGGCGCTCGACGCCGACGCGGCCGCCGAGGCGGTCGCGCGCGCGGCGGTCCCCGCGATGGCCGACTGGTGCGTGGTCGACCTCGTCGCAAGCGACGGGACGTTCCGCCGGGCGGCGGTCGCCCATGCCGATCCCGGCCTCGCCGCACTCGCCAGGCGGCTGCGCCGGTTCGCACCAGAGCCGAACCGGCCGCACGAGGCGCAAGCGGCGCTGCGGACCGGCGCCCCGCAGCTCGTCCCGACGCTCACCGATGCGTGGCTCGCCGCGCACACCCGGGACGCCCGTCACCGCACGCTCCTCGCGGCCACCGGCGCCCGCTCCCTCATGTGCGTGCCGCTCGGGACGGAGGGCCGGACGCTCGGTGCGCTGACCTTCCTGGCTGCCGGATCGGGACGGCGCTACGAGGCGGCCGATCTCGCCGTGGCCGGCGCGCTCGCCCGGCAAGCCGCCCTCGCGATCGCGAGCGCGCAGGCGATCGGCGAGGCCCGAAAGGCGACCCGCCTGCACGAGGCCTTTCTCGCCCGCGCCGGTCACGAGCTGCGGATGCCGATCACCATCATCAAAGGCCATCTGGCGCTCCTCGCGCAGCGGCTCGCGGCGCGCGGAGCCGACGGGCAACTCCAGGACCTGCTCGCCGTCGCGCGCCGCCACACCGATCGCATGGC
>DASVDK010000243.1:0-8500 GCA_036381125.1 Thermodesulfobacteriota bacterium
AGACGGTCGACCGGATCAGGCCGCTCGTGCCGCCCGACCGGATCGTCGTCGTCGCGGGCACCGAGCACGCCGAGCGGCTGCACGCGGAGATCCCGGAGCTGTCCGAGGCGAACCTCCTGATCGAGCCGGCCGGAAGGGGGACCGCCGCGGCCATCGGGCTCGCCGCCGTGGTCGTCCGCGCGCGCGACCCGCGCGCCACCCTCGCGGTCCTGCCGTCGGACCACTTCATCCGCGATCCCGAGGGCTTCCGGACCACCATCGAGGCGGCGTGCGAGGTGGCGGCGTCGGGCGACTACCTGCTCACCCTCGGGATGAAGCCGACCGCGCCGGAGACCGGCTACGGCTACATCCGGGTCGGCGAGGAGGTCCGGATCGCGCGAGGCCTCCCGGTGCACCGGGTCGACCGGTTCATCGAGAAGCCCGAGCGGGCCAGGGCCGAGGCCTACCTGGCCGACGGCCACTACCTCTGGAACGGCGGGATGTTCGTCTGGCGCGTCGACGCCGTGCTCGACGCGATCCGCCTCCACCTGCCGGACACCTTCGAGGGGATCGCCGAGATCGGGCTCGCGCTGAACGGCCGCGACCTGGCGGAGGCGACGCGGCGGGTCTACGCCAGGCTGCCGACCGTGTCGATCGATACGGGCGTCCTCGAGAAGGCCGGCAACGTCCTCGTCGTTCCCGCGGAGGTCGGCTGGCACGATGTGGGCTCCTGGGGGAGCCTCGACGGCCTGCTGCCGCAGCGGGCCGACGGGAACGTGGGCATCGGCGAGCACGTCGCGATCGACACCCGGCGCTGCGTGGTGTACAGCCCGAAGAAGCTCGTCGCCACCGTCGGCGTCGACGACCTGGTGATCGTCGACACGGACGACGCGCTCCTCGTCTGCCGCAAGGAGCAGGCGCAGGACGTGCGCCGCGTGATCGAGGAGATCGAACGGCGCAAGCTGGAGGGGCTGCGGTAATGGTCAAGGAGCACCAGCGGTTCTTCAGGAGCCTTCTGCTCGGTGCCGACATCGCCGTCATCGCCGTGTCGTGGGGGGCGGCGTACTGGATGCGCTTCAAGAGCGGCCTGGTCTCGATCCCGCCGCCCACGGTGTACAACCCCGATCTCTACCTCATGCCGCTCGCCGCCATCCCGATCGTCTGGCCGGCGATCTTCCGGTGGCTCGACCTCTACCGGCCCCGCCGGTCGACCTCGTACCGGCGCGAGGCGCTCGAGCTGTTCCAGGGCTCGACGCTCGCGACGCTCGTCTTCATCACGGCCGCCTACCTCTTCTTCAAGGTGGAGCTGTCGCGGCTGGTGCTCGTCTTCTTCTGGGGCATCAGCACCGCGGCGCTGGTGGCCACGCGCATCGGGTTTCGGGAAGCGCTCCGGATCCTGCGCCGTCGCGGCTTCAACCTCCGCTACGCGCTCGTCGTGGGCGGGGGCGACGTGGCGGCCGGCCTCGTGGAGCGGATCGACCGGCATCCGGAACTCGGCCTGCGCGTCGTCGGCCTGCTCAGCTCCGGCGCCGACCTCGACCCGGTCCTGCAGGAGGTCCCGCGGCTCGGCGGGTACGACGATCTCTCCCGGATCCTCAGGGAGTGGAGGGTCGACCAGGTCCTCTTCGCGCTCCCGCTCGAGGACCAGGCGAGCCTGCCGGGCCTCCTCGCCGCGGTCGACAGCGAGATGGTCGACGTGCGGATCGTCCCCGACCTCCTGCGCTTCGCGAGCCTCCGCAGCGGAGTGGAGGACTTCGACGGCCTGCCGATCGTGAGCCTGCGCACCTCGCCCCTCGTCGGATGGAACGTGGTCATCAAGCGAGCGCTCGACCTTGCCGTCGGCAGCCTCGCCGGCCTTTTGGCCCTCCCGCTGATGGCGGTCATCGCGCTCCTCGTCAAGCTCACCGACGGGGGGCCGGTGCTGTACCGCCAGGAGCGGATGGGGCTCGACGGTCGCGTCTTCCAGATGCTCAAGTTCCGATCGATGCGCGTCGACGCCGAAGCCGAGACCGGGCCGGTCTGGGCCCGCAACGGCGACTCGCGGGTGACCTGGATCGGGAGGATCCTGCGCCGGACGAGCCTCGACGAGCTGCCGCAGCTCTGGAACGTGCTCAAGGGGGAGATGAGCCTCACGGGGCCGAGGCCGGAGCGTCCGGTCCTGGTCGAGCGCTTCCGCGCCGAGCTGCCGGGCTACATGCTGCGCCACAAGATCAAGGCCGGCATGACCGGCTGGGCGCAGGTGCACGGGTGGCGCGGCGACACCTCGCTCGAGAAGCGACTCGAGCACGACCTCTACTACATCGAGCACTGGTCGCTCGCCCTCGACCTGAAGATCCTCTGGCTGACGCTGTGGCGCGGGTTCGTCAACAAGAACGCGTACTGAGCGCGTGAGCGTCGGAGCATGTGCCGAGCAAGACACCGGGCCACATGGACCTCCCGGGAGACGCGTGTGAGCCGCGTCCGGGACGGATGAGCGGCTCGCCGCTCCTCTCCGGGCGCCGGCTCGCCCGCAACGGCGTCTGGAACGTCCTCGGCTCCGGCCTGCCGCTCGCCGTCGCGGTCGTCGCGATCCCGCCCCTCGTCTCGCGCCTCGGCACCGACCGGTTCGGGCTCCTCGCCATCATCTGGACGGCCATCGGCTACTTCGGGCTCTTCGATCTCGGACTCGGGCTGGCGCTGACCAGGCTGGTCGCCGAGCGGCTCGGCCAGGATCGGACCGAGGAGCTGCCGCGGATCGTCTGGACCGCGGTCGCGCTCATGGGCGCTCTGGGGCTCGCGGCGGCCGTCTCGGTGGCCATGGCGGCGCCCTGGCTGGTTCGCGGCGTGCTCGCGGTCCCGCCGACGCTGCAGGGCGAGGCCGGGCTGGCGCTGATGATCCTCGCGGCCACGCTGCCGTTCGTCATCCTCTCGACCGCGTTCATCGGCGTGCTGGAGGCCCACCAGGATTTCGCCTCGATCAACGCCGTGCGCATCCCCCTCGGGGCGCTCACGTTCCTCGGCCCGTTGATCGCCGTGCAGCAGACGCCGAGCCTCGTGGCCGCCACGAGCGTCCTCGCCGCGGCGCGGCTGCTCGCCTGCCTCGCCTACCTCGGCCAGTGCCTCCGCCTGATGCCGGCCCTGCGGTCGGCGGCCTTCGACCGCGCGCTCGTCCGGCCGCTGCTCGCCTTCGGCGGGTGGCTCACCGTCAGCAACCTGGTGAGTCCCCTCATGGTGTACTTCGATCGCTTCGTGATCGGCGCGCTGCTCACGATGAGCGCCGTGGCCTACTACGCGACGCCGTACGAGGTCGTCACCCGATTCCGGGTCGTGCCGGTGGCAACGGTGGCCGTGCTGTTCCCGGCCCTGGCCACGGCCTTCGCAGCGGACCAGGCGCGCCTGGTGCGGCTCGTCGGCCGTGCCGCCGGCGCGCTCCTCCTCGTCATGCTGCCGCTCATGGCGCTGGTCGTGCTGTTCGCACCCGAGGGGCTGACGCTCTGGCTCGGCCCGGAGTTCGCGGCGAACAGCACCGGGGTCCTGCGCTGGCTGGCGGTCGGGGTCTTCGTGAACAGCCTGGGCCGCGTGGCCCAGACGCTCGTGCAGGGCGTCGGGCGGCCGGACGTCGGCGCCAAGCTCCACCTGCTGGAGGCCCTGCCCTACGCCGCGGCGTTGTGGGTGCTCGTCCATCGGTTCGGCATCCTCGGCGCGGCGGCCGCCTGGACGGGGCGCGTCGCCCTCGACACGACGGCGCTCTTCTGGCTGGCGGGGCGGCTCGTGCCGGCGCTGCGCCGCGAGACGCGCCGCGCGATCCTGCTCACGTCGGGCGGCGCGGCGTCGATCGCGCTCCTCGCGCTCGTCCCCGACCTGGCGGCCAGGAGCGCCCTGGCCGTCGTGCTGCTTGCGGTCGTGGCCTGGCTGGGGTACCGGCAGCTCCGCGCCGTGGGGTGGGCGCCGGGGGCAACCGGCGCCGCCGGGAGCCGCGGACGTTGAGCGAGGCGGGTGGTCGAGTGTCGAGGGGGCGCGTCGGGGACGTACGGGAAGCGCCCCCCGGCACGCCGTCGACGCTGGAGTGGGCGGTCTTCGCGCAGCGGACCTGCGTGGTCACGGTCACCTACGGCGACCGGGCTCACCTCGTCCGGAAGGCGGTCGCGGCCGCGTTCGACGCGGGGGCGGGCGGGATCGTCGTGGTGGACAACGGCGCCGCGCCGCCCAGCCGGGCCGAGATCGACCGGTTGGCGCAGGCGTGGGGCGGGCGCCTCGAGGTGGTCAGGCTCCCCGAGAACCGGGGCTCGGCGGGCGGCTTCCGGGCAGGCCTCGAGCGGGTGCGCGACCGCGCGGAGTGCGAGTTCATCTGGCTGCTCGACGACGACAACGCGCCGCGGCCCGACGCGCTCGGCCGGCTCTGGCACGCGTACGGGGCGCTGGGGGCCGATCCGAACCACGCGCTGCTCAGCCTGCGGCCGGACCGCAAGGAGTACCTCCTGGCGGCGACGTGCGGGGTGCCGGTGGCGATCACGCCCAACGCCTTCCTCGGCTTCCATCTGATGGACGTCCCGTCCAAGGTCCGGCGCCGGCTGTCGCCCGCCCGGCCGGGCCGGGCGGCGATCCGTTTTCCCCTCGCGGCCGTGGGCTATGCGCCCTACGGGGGGTTCTTCTTCCACCGGAGCTGGCTCGACCGGGTCGGGCTCCCGGACGAGCGCCTGTACCTCTACGGCGACGACCACGACTTCTCACTGCGCTTCGTGCGGGCCGGCGGCACGATCTACCTCTGCGCCGCCAGCGAGGTGGTGGACCTCGAGCCCTCGTGGCACCACGAGCCGTCGGCGTCGCGACCCTGGGTGTCCCCGGCGGCGGACGAGCGGCGCGTCTACTACGCGGTGCGCAACCGCGCGCGGCTCGAGAAGGCCTTCACCACGTCGCGGATCGCCTACTGGGCGAACGCCTGCACCTATCTGGGCTTTCTCGTCGTCGTCGGGCTCCTCGGGGAAGGGAGGGCGCGCCAGGTCTTGCGGCGCGTCCACCTGGTCCTGCGAGCGCTCCGGGACGGCAGGAGCGATCACCGTGGACGAGCGGCCGACGAAGGTCCTGCTGTGTAACACGCTCTACCACCCGAACGTCCTGGGCGGGGCGGAACGGTCGGTCCAGCTCCTCGCCGAGTCGCTGGTCGAACGCGGGCACGCCGCGGTCGTGGTGTCGCTCGGGCGCGAGCGCGCGCGGCGGACGGACGAGGTCCGTGGAGTCCGCGTCCACTACCTCCCGCTGCGGAACCTCTACTGGCCCTTCGGGGGACCGGCGCCCGCGGCGGCGCGCAGGGCGCTCTGGCACGCGCTGGACAGCTACAACCCCCGGATGGCCGCCGAGGTCGGCGCGGTCCTCGACGAGGAGCGCCCGGACCTGGTCCACACCCACACCATCGCCGGCTTCTCGGCGGCCGTGTGGCGGGCAGCCAGGCAGCGCGGGTTGCCGCTCGTCCACACGCTGCGCGACCAGTACCTGCTCTGCCCGCGCACGACGATGTTCAGGAACGGGCGGGACTGCGAGACGCCGTGCCTGTCGTGCCGCGCCTACGCCTGGCCGCGCCGGCGGCTCACGGCGCAGGTGGACGTCGTCACGGGCGTGAGCCGCTTCATCCTCGATCGGCACCTCGGCCGCGGCTACTTCACCGACGCGAGGCGGGCCGTCGTCTACAACGCCTGCAGGCCGCCCGCCAGGCCGCCCGACGCGCCGGTCGGCGCTCGCCCCGGCCCGCTGCGCATCGGCTACCTCGGCCGGCTGCACCCGAGCAAGGGGGTCGATCGGCTCGTGCAGGCCTTCTGCTCGATCGAACCGGGGGCGGCGGAACTCTGGATCGCGGGCACGGGACGGCCGGACGACGAGGCCGCGCTGAGGGCCGGTGCCGGGACTCGTGCGGACGTGCGTTGGCTCGGGTTCGTCGAGCCCGAGGCGCTGCTCGCCGCCGTGGACCTGCTCGTGGTGCCGTCGCTGTGGCACGACACGGCGCCGAGGGTCGTGCTCGAGGCCTTTGCCCACGGCGTCCCGGTCGTCGGATCCACCCGGGGCGGGATCCCGGAACTCGTGGCCGAGGGGGCCGGCTGGCTCTTCGATCCGGACGACCCGGGTGCGCTCGCGGCGGTGCTCCGCCGCTGCATCGAGCGGCGCGACCGGCTGGCGGCGGTCGGCGCGGCGGCGCGGGCGCACGCGACGCGCTTCAGCCCGGAGGCGGTCACGGCGGCCTATCTGGAGGTCTACCGGAGGGCACTCGAGGCGAGGCGAGGGTAGGGCAAGCGCTGCTCACCGAGTATGGGGTCCTGGGCCGGCGTGCGGATTGCAATGGACCGCGACCAGGGCCGATCACGCAGGTCGGCGCGTGCCTGCCTCCACGACGCAACGGGCCGCGCGCCGGCAACCGCGAGGCCGTTCGTCGAGCCGGGGCGCGGCGAACGGAGGGCGGCGTGAGGCCGGTCACCCCCGGAAAGGCCACGCCTCATGCTGGTCGTCGTTTTCCTGTTCTTGCTGTCCGAGGTGCTGGGCGGGGCGATCCGCTACGGCTTCGCCCGGGTCGGGTTGATCCCGCTCGTCTATCTGCCCAAGGCGCTCCTCGCCGTCGCGCTCGCCGCGCGGCTGGCCCTCGACCTCGCCAGGGGTCGGACGAGCGCGGCGTACCTCGCGGCGCTCGCCCTGCTGACGCTGGGGGCGGCGCACGGGTATCTCGCGCTCGGCCATCCGGCGCAGCCCGCGTTCGGCCTCTGGGTCCTGATCCCCTTCCTCGCCGGCATCGTCGCCCTGCCCGCACTGGCGAGCGCCGGGCCTCGAGTGGTCCCCTACGCCGCCGTCCTCTGGGCGATCGCCGCCGGCGGCGTGCTCCTCAACGCCGTCCACCAGTGGCCGTGGATGGGCTTCGTCTACAGGGTGGCGGGGACGGAGATCGAGGGATCCCGCCTGTGGCAGACCGGCGGCTTCGTCCGGCTGGCCGGCTTCAGCCGAGCGTCGTTCGACGCGGCGACCCAGATCCTGCTCCTGGCCACGGTCGCGATGGTCTGGGCGCGCGGCCCGTGGCGCCTGGCGGTCTGGCTCCTCTCCGGTGTGGCCATCGCGCTGACGACGGCCAAGATGTCCTTCGGCGTCTACCTCGTGCTGTCGCTCTTCTGGCTGACCCACCGGTTGGGGACGCGGGAGCTCTGGCGGCTCGTACCGGTCGGCGCGGCCGCGATCGCCGCGGCCCTGCCGTTCAGCACCCTCCTGGTCGAGTACGACTTCTCGTCGGCCCGGGAGGACCCGATACGGCGCCTCCTCTTCGCGTCCATCGGCGACCGCGTGGAGCGGATGTGGCCCGACACCCTCGAGACGATCCTGACGCACGGCAACTGGCTCTTCGGCCGCGGCGTGGGCGGGATCGGCATGGCCCAGCAGTACTTCGAGCCGGTCCTCTACAGCCCGGCGGACAACCTCGTCGTCTACCTCTACGCCCTGTTCGGGGTCGTGGGGATCGGATCGGTGGTCCTCTACGCCCTCGGGCTGATGCTGCTGCCGCTGCGGGACCGCCTCTCGCGGCTCGTCTTCGCGTTCGGGGTGAGCGCGCTCCTGGCCGGGGTGACCGCCAACGCGCTCGAGTCGGCCCTGCTCGCCCTGGGCTTCGGCGCGAGTCTCCGGTATGCCACCGGCACCGCGATGGACGCCCTCGCCGTCGCCGCGGCGGGGACGGACGGGCCGGGGCGGAGGACATCGGCGGCCCCGGGGCGGCCGGCCGGCGTCGCCGAGTCACCGGGGCGTGCCTGACGTGCGCGGCGCGGCTCCGGCGCGGTCGACGCGGGTCTTCGTCAACGCGCGCTTCCTCACGCAGCCCGTCACCGGCGTCCAGCGCTACGGGCGGGAGCTGGTCAAGGCGCTCGACCGGCTGCTGGCGCGCGGATTCGACGGTGCGGGCCGATACGCGTTCGTCCTCCTCGTGCCGCGGGCCTCCCGGGCCGACCTCGACGGCCTGGCGTTGACGCACCTGGAGGTGCGGCGGGTCGGCCGCCTGCGCGGACACCTCTGGGAGCAGCTCGAGCTGCCGGTGTACGCTCGCGGCGGATGGCTGCTCAGCCCGGGGGCGGTCGGGCCGCTCGTGAAGCGGAGGCAGATCGTCACCATCCACGACGCCTCGGTGTTCGCGGTCCCGCAGGGGTTCTCGGTGCCGTTCCGGATGTGGTACCGGGCCGTCGGCCGGGGGCTCGGTCGCACGGTGCAGCGGGTCGTCACGCCTTCGGCCTTCTCGTCGCGCGAGCTGCGCCGGTATTGCAGGATCGACGAGCGGCGGCTGCGGGTGATCCCGCCGGGCGTCGAGCACATCCGGTCGGTGGCGCCGGACTACGGGGTGCTCGACCGGCACGGGCTCGACGGCCGGCCGTTCGTGCTGGTCGTGGGCAACCTCAATCCGAACAAGAACTTCCACGGCGTCGCGGCCGCGGTGCGCCTCCTCGAGGGGCGCGACTTCCACGTGGTCGTCGCGGGGGGCGGCAACCCGCGGGTCTACACGAGGGTGGACGACGGGGCGCTCGGGAACGTA
>DASVDK010000244.1:0-4605 GCA_036381125.1 Thermodesulfobacteriota bacterium
CCGGGAGCGAGAGGTCGCCCTGGCGGCGGGGCTGCCGGCGATGGCACTGGGCGACCGGCCGCGACGGCCGGTCTCTCGCGGCGCCGCGCCTCGTCGCGCGCATCGTCGCCGCGTTGAAGGAGGACGGGCATGACGGATCCGACCCTCAGGGCACGCTTCCGCGACTTCCTCCAACGGCTCGCGGCGCGCCGGGGCGAGGAGATCAGCGAGGACTGGATACAGGCGTTCGTCGAGGCGGGCGAGGAGGAGGGTCTCATCGCCCGGGACGAGAACGAGATGATCCGGTCCATCTTCGACCTGCGCGACACGGTGGTGCGCGAGGTCATGGTGCCGCGGCCGCAGGTCGCGGCGCTGCCGGCCGACGCGACGCTCGGGGACTTCCTCGCGCTCCTCGCCCGCGAGGGGCACTCGCGCGTGCCGATCTACGAGAAGACGCTCGACAACATCGTCGGGGTGGTCTACTCGAAGGACCTCCTCCGGCACTGGGGGCGCGACCCGAAGACGTTCAAGGTGCGCGAGGTCGTCCGCACGCCGCTCTTCGTCCCCGACTCGAAGCGCGTCAAGGACCTCCTCGACGAGTTCCGGCGCAACCGGGTCCACATCGCCGTGGTGGTCGACGAGTACGGCTCGACCGCCGGCATCGTGACGATCGAGGACCTGATCGAGGAGATCGTCGGCGAGATCAAGGACGAGTACGACACGGCCGAGGAGGACCCGATCAAGCGCCTCGACGACGGCAGCCTCTCGGTCGACCCGCGGGTGAACCTGTCGGACCTCGAGGACGCCCTGGACGGGCGGATGCCGCCCGAGATCCCGACCGAGGAGTTCGACACGGTGGGGGGCCTCATCTTCCACCTCGCGGGCCGGATCCCGCGCACCGGCGACTCGCTGCGGGTCGGGCCCTACCTCTTCACGGTGGAGCGCGCCACCGAGCGCCGCCTCGGGCGCGTGCGCGTCCGGTCGGTCGGGGCCGACGACGGCCCGGCGGCCGGCCAGGCCGACGCCGGGTCGCACGACGAGGCGGCCGCCTCCGCCGAGGGCGGCGGGCCGCTGCCCGGCGAGCGAGTGCCGGCCGTGCCGATCCGGACCGACGAGGGGGTCGAGCGGGCGGCGCGTCGCGGCTCGCGAGCGGGCCGGGTGTGACGTCCCGGCTCCGGACGGTCCCGCCCGGGGCGGTGGCGTCCGGATTGCTCCTCACCGCGGCCCTCCCGGACTGGAACCTCTGGCCGCTCGCCTTCGTCGCGTTCGTGCCGCTGCTCGCGGCGCTCGAAGGCCGGGGGCCGGCCGAGGCGGCCCGCATCGGGTTTGCCGCCGGGCTCGTCCACGCCGCCACGACCGTCTACTGGGTCGCCTACACCATGAGGGTCTACGGCGGGCTGCCGTGGGTCGTCGGCGCCGCGGTGATGCTGCTGCTCGCCAGCTACATGGCGGCCTACCCCGCGGTCTGGGCCGCCGGGCTGGCCTACGCCGGCGGCGGCAAGGCCCCGCTGCCGGTCCCGGCGCTCGTGCTCGCCGTCCCGCTCTGGGTCGGCCTCGAGTGGCTGCGCAGCTGGCTGCTCACCGGGTTCCCCTGGATGCTCCTCGGCTACTCGCAGTACCGGCAGCTCACGCTGATCCAGGTCTCGGACCTCGGCGGGGTGTACGTGGTGTCGGCGCTCCTGGTCGCGGCGAACGTGGCCCTCTACGGGCTCGTGCGCGCCCGCGCCTCGGGCGCGTGGCGCCCGGCCGCCGCGCTCGCAGCCGGGGCGGCGCTGGCGCTCGGCGCCGGCCTCGCGTACGGCGCCGCGCGCCTGGCCGCCCTCGAGTCGGCCGGGCCCGCAGCGGCGCGGACGCTCGAGGTCGGCGTCGTCCAGGGCAACGTGCCGCAGGACCGGAAGTGGGACCCGGCATTCCAGGCGGAGACGGTCGAGGCCTACCGCAGCCTCACCATGGAGGTGGCCGGGCGGGGTGCGCGCCTCGTCGTCTGGCCGGAGACGGCGGTCCCGGCGTTCTTCCAGCGCGATCCCCGGATCAGGCCGGCGGTGCTCGACACCGCCAGGCGCGCGGGTGTCGATCTGGTCTTCGGCGCGCCGTCGGCCGAGATGCGGCCCCCGCGGACGCCCGAGGGCGAGCCGCGCGTGGTGCTCTTCAACTCGGCCTACGTCGTCGGGGCGGCGGGGCAGGTGAAGGGGCGCTACGACAAGCAGCACCTGGTGCCCTTCGGCGAGTACGTGCCGCTCTCCGGGCTGCTCTTCTTCGTCAACAAGCTGGCTCAGGGGATCGGCGACTTCGAGGCGGGGAGGGGCATGCCGCCGATCGAGGCGGCGGGGGCCCGCCTCGGGATCCTGATCTGCTACGAGGCGATCTTCCCCGACCTCGCCAGGCGCATGGTGGCCGACGGCGCCCAGGTGCTCGTCAACATCACCAACGACGCCTGGTTCGGGCGGACGGCCGCCCCCGAGCAGCACCTCGCCCAGGCGGTCCTCAGGGCCGTCGAGCTGAAGCGCCCGCTGGTGCGCGCCGCCAACACCGGCATCTCGGCCATCGTCGCCCCGTCGGGTCGCGTCGGCCCCGTCCTGGGGCTCTTTACCCGAGGCGCCCTGACTGGTAGTATCGCCGTCCCGCAGCCCGATGCCGGCGCCTCGACGCTGTACGCGCGGACCGGCGACCGCTTTGCCCAGCTCTGCGCCCTCGCGGCCGGGATCGCGCTCTTCCTGACCGCGCGCCGCCGCCGAGGCGAGGCGGCGGCCCGGCGATGAGCCGTTGCAAGGAGATTGGTCGACATGCTTCCGGAAGCCCGACAGGCGCTCGACGCGGTTACGGCGCGGCTCGGCCGCCTCAGGGGGTATCTTTGACCTGGAGGGCAAGCGAGCCCGCATCGACGCGCTGGACCGCCTGATCAACGCCCCGACGTTCTGGGACGACCGCGAGGCGGCCGAGAAGGTGCTGCGCGAGCGGAGCGCGGCCCAGGCCGACCTCGAGGCCTACGAGCGCCTCGAGCGCGAGCGGGCCGAGGCCGAGGGGCTCCTCGAGATGGCCGAGGAGGAAGGGGACGAGGCGGTCGCCAGGGACCTGACCGGTACCCTGGCCAGGCTCGACGAGCAGGTCCGGGAGCTGGAGGTCGCCCGCGTCCTGTCGGGCGAGCACGACAACAAGCCGGCCATCGTCACCATCCACCCCGGCGCCGGCGGCACCGAGAGCCAGGACTGGGCGGAGATGCTGCTGCGCATGTACCTCCGCCACTGCGAGCGCCGGGGGTGGAAGACCGAGATCCTCGACTACCAGGCGGGCGAGGAGGCGGGGATCAAGACCGTCACCTTCGTGGTCCGCGGCCCGTACGCCTACGGCTACCTCAAGGCCGAGGCCGGCGTCCACCGCCTGGTGCGCATCTCGCCGTTCGACGCCTCCGCCCGGCGGCACACCTCCTTCGCCTCGGTCTTCGTCTTCCCCGAGCTGGACGACGAGATCGTCGTCGACATCGACGAGAAGGACCTCCGGATCGACACCTACCGGTCGAGCGGCGCGGGCGGGCAGCACGTCAACAAGACCGACTCCGCGGTCCGCATCACGCACCTGCCGACCGGCATCGTGGTGGCCTGCCAGAACGAGCGCAGCCAGCACAAGAACCGGGCCATGGCCTTCAAGATCCTCCGGGCGCGCCTCTACGAGTACGAGCGCCAGAAGCAGTCGGAGAAGATGGAGGCGCTCCATTCGTCCAAGAAGGAGATCGGCTTCGGCAGCCAGATCCGGTCCTACGTGCTGCAGCCCTACCGGCTCGTGAAGGACCACCGGACCGGCCTCGAGGTCGGCAACGTGGACGCCGTCCTCGACGGCGACATCGGCCCCTTCATCGACGCCTATCTGCTCGGTGCAGCCGACGCTCGGCGGTCGTGAGGGGCGTTCGGAGCCGCGGCGTCCGCGAATGGGCAAGGCGCGAAAATCCCAGTCGTGACGCAGAGATCGTCTTGACTGGCCGACAACCGCCCGTCTATACTTCGTCGATTTTTTCGCCGTGTGCTCACGGAGGCTTCCGTCCGCCATGTCCCTCGCCAAAGAGCGCCTCGAGACGTTGCGGCGCCTGCGCGAGGCGGGCATCGATCCGTACCCCAACGACTTCAAGCCGACGCACACGAGCGCCGAGCTGCGCGCGCAGTTCCCCGAGGGGGAGCCGGCCGGCGGCGCCGAGACCGAGACGACCTACGCGGTCGCCGGCCGCGTCGTCGCGCGCCGCAGCTTCGGCAAGGCCACCTTCGTCACGCTGCAGGACCGGGCCGGCCGGATCCAGGCCCATCTGAGGAAGGACGTCCTCGGCGACGAGGGGTACGGCCTCCTCGACTTCCTCGACCTCGGCGACTTCCTCGGCGTGGTCGGCCCGGTCTTCCGCACGAGGACGGGCGAGCTGACGGTCAAGGCCGAGCAGGCGCGGCTCGTCGCCAAGGCGCTCCGGCCGCTGCCGGAGAAGTGGCACGGGCTCCAGGACGTCGAAATCCGGTACCGCCAGCGCTATCTCGATCTGATCGTCAACCCCGATTCCCGGCGGGTGTTCGAGACCCGGAGCCGCGTGCTGGCGGCGCTGCGCGCTTTCCTGAACGCGCGCGGGTACCTCGAGGTCGAGACGCCGATGAT
>DASVDK010000245.1:0-3143 GCA_036381125.1 Thermodesulfobacteriota bacterium
GCCGTCAGCACGGCACCGCGCGCCGCGAGGGCGGCGCGCTCGAGGATTGCGGCGAGCTCGGACACGTTCCCCGGCCAGGCCTGGACCGCGAGCCAGGCGGCGGCGTCGGGAGCGAGGGTGTCGGCCTGGCTGCCGACGCGCGCCGAGATGCGCGCGAGGAGCCCGCCGGCGAGCGGCACGATCTCGTCGCGCCGCTCGCGCAGCGGCGAGAGGTGGAGCGTGCGGGGCGCGAGGCGCTCGTAGAGGTCGGGCCGGAAGCCGCCCCGCCTCGCCCGCGTCGAGAGGTCGCGGTCGGTGGTGGCGATGACGCGCGGCGGGCGCGGCGGCGCGCCGGGGTCGGCCGGCCGTCCGGCGGCTGCCTCGAGGGCGTCGAGCATGCGGATCAGCTCGCGCTGCACGACGGCGGAGGCGGCCCACACCTGGGCCACGACGAGCGTGCCGCCCGCGGCCTCGTCGGCGAGGCCGCCCGCCCTGAGCAGCTCCGCCTCCTGCTGCGCGTGGTCGAGCGCCGCGCAGCGGAGCGTCCGTACCGGCGCCTCGCGCCGGGGGCCGGCGGCGTGCATGGCGCGGGCGAGCGTGACCTTGCCGGTGCCGGCCTCGCCGACGACGAGCACCGGCAGGTCGCTCGCCGCCATCCGCTCCGCCTCGCGGTAGACCGATGCGGTGGCCGGCCCGGGGGCGAGGAACGGTTCGATCGGCTCGGCGCGACGGGTCTTGATGCGCTCGAGGGCCCGCTCCACCATCGAGCCGAGCTGCGGCAGGGGAAAGGGCTTCTGGAGGTAGTCGAAGGCGCCGAGCTTCATGGCGTGCACGGCCGACTCGACGGTCGCGAAGCCGGTCATGAGGAGGATCTCGGCCCGGGGGCAGCGCTGCCTGGTCGCCTCGATGACCTCGATGCCGGACAGGCCCGGCATCCGCAGGTCGGTGACGACGACGTCGACCGGAGCCCGCTCGAGCTGGGTCATCGCCTCGGCGCCGGAGTCGGCAGTTGCGACCTCGAGCCCGACCTGTTCGGTCAGGTACCGCTGTACGACCGTCCTGACGGCTGGATCGTCGTCGATCACCAGGACCCGGTATCCCATCGCGCCTCCGTCAGGCCCCCGCTCGGGGGGCGAGCGGGCGGGATCATATGTAAGGCCCGCGGGCCATGTCAAGGAAAACGCTTCCCGATCGCGCCCGGACCGGGCGGAGCACACGGTTCTACTGACCGAATTTCGGTCCGAGTCCCGCGTCATATTCGCTTGACAGCGCTCGTGAAGGAGCGTACAAACGGTGACTACCCCGCCACGAAGCCAGGCATCTGGACCGCGAGTCCGGCTGACGACAGACGAGAACCCTTGGGAGCGCGCGTCCGTGCGGCAACGGGGGCCTGGGCGCCCGGCCGCGCGAAGGCCGGCGCTCGGGCGCGAGTTGCGGGGAAGACGGTTTTCCCCGTAGAGACGCGGGTTTTTGCACACGTTGTGACGGGCGTCACGCAGTTCCCTGTCGGGACGCTGCACCATTCACGTCGACGCGAGGGATGGGCGAAGGGGACCGATGACGATCATCAAGGACACCGTCGAGGCGGAACAGCACTGGGGTGCCCTCGAAGAGGAAGAGCTCGAGGAGCTGCTCCCGGCCGAGGAGCCCGAGGAAGAGCCGGCCGAAGAGGCCGAGGCCGTTCCCGAGGTCGACCGGTCCGACCCCGCCCAGGCGTACCTGCGCGAGATGGGGGCCATTCCGCTCCTCAAGCCTGACGAGGAGGTCCGGCTCGCCTCGACGATCCGCGACGGGCGCGACGGCATCATCCGCACGCTCTCCGAGAGCGGGATCGGCGTCCGGCACATCCTGCGCCGGGCCCGCCAGGTGGACCTCGGGCTGGTCTCCTTCGACGCGGTTTTCGGGCGCGACGACGACGGCGAGGACTCGCCCCAGGCCGACCCCGAGGCCATCAAGAAGACCATCGCGCGGCTGCGCCGCCTGGCGAAGCGTCCGGATCGCTACAGCGCCGCGATCAGCCGGACCGCAGGGGAGGTGCCGCTGGCCGAACGGGAGGCCGAACGCTTCGTGAAGCGGCTGCACCGGCTCGCCCGCAGGATGGGCGACCCCGGCCGCAAGCCGCGCAAGCGCGCCCTCAAGGCGGCCGCCCTCGTCGACCTCAAGCCGGCCGAGCTGCGGCAGCTCTCGCAGCGCATCGCCGCCGAGGAGGCGCGGGTGCGCGAGGCGAAGGACGCCATGGCGAAGGCCAACCTCCGCCTGGTGGTCTCCATCGCCAAGCGCTACCTGTCGTCCCGGCTCTCCTTCCTGGACCTCATCCAGGAGGGGAACATCGGCCTGATGCGGGCCATCGAGAAGTTCGACCACCGACGCGGCTACAAGTTCTCCACGTACGCCACCTGGTGGATCCGGCAGGCCATCGTGCGGGCCATCGTGAACCAGGGGCGGACCATTCGCCTCCCGGTCCACATGGCCGAGGCGGCCGGCCGCCTCGGCCGCACCGCCCGGGCGCTCAGGCAGGAGCAGGGGCGCGAGCCGACGCCCGAGGAGCTGGGGCAGGCCCTCAAGCTGCCGGCCGACCGCGTCCTCGACATCATCCGGAGCGAGCGGACGATGGCCTCGCTCGACGCGCCGGTCGGCGAGAGCGGCGAGAGCCGGCTCGGCGACCTCATCCGCGACTCGCGTGCGGTCGCGCCGACCGACCTGATCGCCGAGCGCGACCTGTCGGACCAGCTCCGCAAGGCGCTGGCGACGCTGACGCCGCGCGAGGAGCAGGTGCTGCGCATGCGGTTCGGCCTGGGGCCCGAGCCGGAGCACACGCTCGAGGAGGCGGGCCGCCGCCTCAACGTGACGCGCGAGCGGGTCCGGCAGATCGAGGCCAAGGCGCTCGAGAAGCTGCGCCGTCCCGGATTCCGCCGCCGGCTCGAGGGGTTCGTCGAGAGCTAGGGCGGGGCGCCCGTGAATCACAGGGGCCCGGCAGGCGTAGCCTGCCGGGCCCGTTGCGTTTTCGGGACCGGAGGGGATGACGCGCTACGACGCCGTCGTGGTGGGCTCCGGCCCGAACGGTCTCGCCGCTGCCGTGACGCTGGCCCGCGCCGGACGCTCGGTGCTCGTGCTCGAGGGGCGCGAGACGATCGGCGGCGCCTGCCGGTCGGCCGCGCTGACGC
>DASVDK010000246.1:0-11497 GCA_036381125.1 Thermodesulfobacteriota bacterium
CGCGCACCCGGCGCGCCCGTCGGCCCCTCGCCGGCCGTGGTCCCTAGACCGCGGCCGGCGCCGTCTTCTCCCTGTCCTTGCCGAGCATGGCCATCAGCTCCGCCCCCTCGACGACCTCCTGCTCGAGGAGCCGCCTGGCCACCCGCTCGAGCACGTCCCGGTTCGCCTCGAGCAGCGCGCGGACTCGCACCTGCGAGGCGTCGAGGATGCGCCGGACCTCCGAGTCGATCGTCTGCGCGGTCGCCTCGCTGTACTCGCCCCGGCCGTCGATCTCGGCCCCGAGGAGGCTCCGGCGCGGCTTGTCGAAGGCGACTGGCCCGAGGCGGTCGCTCATGCCGTATTCCTTCACCATGCTCCGGGCGATGTCGGTCGCTCGCGTCAGGTCGTTGTGCGCGCCGGTGGAGATGTCGCCGAAGACGATCGACTCGGCCACCCGTCCGCCGAGCAGGACGTCGAGACGCGCCTCGAGCTCGGGGCGGGTCATGAGGTAGCGGTCCTCGGTGGGGAGCTGCTGCGTGTAACCCAGGGCGGCGATGCCCCGCTGGACCATCGAGATCTTGTGGACCGGATCGGCGCCCGGCGTGAGCGCCGCCACGAGGGCGTGGCCCGCCTCGTGGTAGGCGACCGTGGTCTTCTCCCGCTCGTTCATGACGCGCCGCTTGCGCAGGCCCGCCACCTGCCGATCGATCGCCTCCTCGAAATCCGCCATCTCGATGCTGCTCTTGCCCTTGCGCGCGGCGAGCAGCGCCGCCTCGTTGACCACGTTGGCGAGGTCGGCGCCGACGAAGCCGGGCGTCCGCTGGGCGATGACCTTCAGGTCCACGCCCGGGGAGAGCTTCACGTTGCGGACGTGGATGGCGAGGATCTGCTGCCGCCCTTCCAGGTCGGGCCGGTCGACGAGCACCTGGCGGTCGAACCGGCCGGGGCGCAGGAGGGCGGGGTCGAGGATCTCCGGACGGTTGGTGGCCGCCATGATGACCACCGCCTTGCGCGGGTCGAAGCCGTCCATCTCGACGAGGAGCTGGTTCAGCGTCTGCTCGCGCTCGTCGTTGGTGGCGAGCGGGCCGACGCCGCGCGCCTTGCCGAGGGCGTCGAGCTCGTCGATGAAGACGATGCACGGGGCCTTGTCGTTCGCCTGCGCGAAGAGGTCGCGCACGCGCGAGGCGCCGACGCCGACGAACATCTCGACGAACTCCGATCCCGAGATGGAGAAGAACGGCACCTTCGCCTCGCCCGCCACCGCGCGCGCGAGGAGCGTCTTGCCGGTCCCCGGCGGTCCCACGAGGAGGACCCCCTTGGGGATCCGGCCGCCGAGGGCGCGGAACCGCTCCGGGGTCCGGAGGAACTCGACGATCTCGGCCAGCTCGTCCTTCGCCTCGTCGACCCCCGCGACGTCCTTGAACGTGACCGTTGGCTTGTCCTCGGCGTAGATCTTGGCCCGGTTGCGCCCGAACTGCAGGACCGGGTTCGACGCGCCGACCCTGCGCATGATGAGCGACCAGACGAGCACGAGGATGCCGATGGGCAGGACCCAGGAGAGGAAGAACTCCCTGAGCCACCCGCCCGAATACTCGCCCGAGATGTCGACGTTGTGCTGCTCGAGCGTCGGGATGAGCGTGTCGTCGGGCACGCGGACCGTGACGTAGAGCTTCGGCTGTGCGCGGCCGTCCTGCGGAGCCCGGCCGCCCCCGGGCAGCCGCTCGGTGGCGCGGATCAGCTCGTCGCCGATCTGCACGCTGGCGATCCTGTCCTCCGTGACCAGACGCTTGAACTCCGTGAAGGAGATCTCCTCCACGCGTTGCGCGACCACGTACGACTGGAACAGGAAGAGCGCGGCGAAGCCGAGCAGGATGTACACGATCGTGTACCGCGTGCGAGGCTCCATCGTCTTCTTCTTGGAAGGAGGGGGCATGCCCCCGATTCTAGCCTATTCGGCGCGGACGATGGGTACGAGGAGGGTGTCGCCGACGCGTACGGCCGACAGGTCGCGTCCTTCGTTCGCTTGCTCGAGGAGCCAGAACGGGATGCCGTTGGTCTCGGCGAGGCGCCAGGGGGTCTCGCCCGCCTCGAGGCGATGGGGCCTGGTGCCGACGACGTCGAGCGTCCGCTCGGCGCGAGCGCGCAGCTCCTCGTGATAGGCCCGGCGCCGCGCCTCGAAGGTCTCCGGGTCGACGCGCGCCGCCGAGACGCTCACGCTGCGACCGACCCGCAGCACCTGGTCGGGCGCGAGGCCGTTGCGGGCGCGGAACGCGTCGATCGGCTCCTCGCTCCACGCGGCGAGCCGCCAGACGGTTTCGCCGCCGCGCACGACCGTGTGGAAGATCGGCTCCCCGGCGGACGAGACGGCGGGCTGCACGCGGGACCCCGGCTGCACCAGGCCGTCGTCCCCGGCCCCGGCGACCGGAGCCGTCGCGTTCGCCTCGGCCGCCTCCACGGCCGCGTCGAGGAGCCGGTCGCCCGACGCCTCGGGCGGCCGCGCGGCGAGCGCACCGGCGGCCGGCTCGCCGTCGTCCGGCGACGCGGCGTCGCCGCCGCCGGCCAGGAAGAGGGCGAGCGCCTCCTCCTCGGCCGCCATGAGCTGCGCCCGATAGATCTCGGGGTCGAGGCGGGGAGCCGGCGGCGTCGGCGGCTCGGCGCGCGGCGCCGCCTCGGTACGGGCGACGGCGCGCGGGGTCGCGGTCGACCCGATGGCGGCGGCCCGCAGCGCAGGCGGCTCCACGACCGGCGCCGTGGCGGCGGCCACGGCGGCCCGCGGCCGCCAGCCGGGTCGCACCCGGAACTTCGCCGCCACGAGGCGCGCGCGGCGGTCGGCCGGCACGCGGATCGCGTACCCCTTCGGGAGCGCGTGCCGGCCGCGCAGGGCGCGCTCGGTGAGGCCGGGGTTGAGGGCGCGGATGGTCGCGAGGTCGACCTTCGCCCGGCGCGCGAGGTCGGACACCGTGGTGCGCCCCGGCATGGCGACGAGGTCGTAGAGGTAGGGCTCCTCCCGCTCGATCGAGCCGAAGTAGCGCGTCGCGTTGCGCTCGACGTGGAGCGCCGCCAGGAACTCCGCGTAGAAGTTGCGCGACGCGAAGCCGAACGCGGGCCCGCGGTATTCGCGGACGATGCGGCCGATGTCGCGCGAGCCGATCTCGGCGACGGCGCGCAGCATCCCGTACTTGCCGTGGTTGTAGGCCGTGATGGCCAGCGGCCAGGACTTCAGCGCGGCGTGGTTGTCGGCCAGCAGGCGCGCGGCCGCGCGGGCGGCGAGGATCGGGTCGTTGCGCTCGTCGACGAGGTGGTCGATCCTCAGGTACTGCCGGCCCGTCGACCGGATGAACTGCCAGACGCCCGACGCGCCGGCCGACGAGCGCGCGTCGAGGTCGAACATCGACTCGACGAAGGGCAGCCGCGTCAACTCGATCGGCACGCCCTCCTGCACGAAGACCTGCTCGATCTCGGGCAGGTAGCGCGACGCGACGCGCAGTCCCGCGACGAAGCGGTCCTTCTGACCGGTCTGGGCGCGCACCCGGTCGACCGCGTCGAGGAAGCGCGCGGCCGGGACCCGGCCGCCGTCGTCGGAGAAGAGCTCGAAGATGCGCCGCTGCTCGGCGGTGAGGCGCTCGGGGCGGTCGGCGTGGCGCGCGATGTCGCGCAGGAGGTTGCGGATCCGCTCCTTCTCGAGCTCCTCGGCGTTGGCGCGCGTGCTGCGGCGCTGCCAGTCGCTGAGCGGCGAGCGGGCCAGCTCCGAGAAGTCGAGGACGCCGTAGACGACGTCGAGCCGCTCGTTGTCGTGGATGATCGTCTGATCGCTCGTGTATCGCGCGAAGACGTCGATCCAGAACGTGACCGCCGGCCGGATCTCGGAGGGGATCGGGAAGAGCTGCGCGGCCCGCGAGACCGCGGCCGCGGCCGGGCGGGGGGCGAGGAGGCAGGCCGCGAGCCAGGGGATCGCGAGGGCGAGCGCGAGGGCCGCACGCCTCAGGGGTGTTGCCGCGCTGCCCATCTGTTCGATCGATCTCCCTGGCGTTGTCCGCGCCTGCGCCATGCCCGGCCCGCTGGAAATGGCGCGCAGACTACCCCAGGACGACGGACCCGTCAAGCGCCCGGACCCCCAGTGATCAGGGCCTTGAGGCCCGGATTCGCTCGCGCGATCCACGTCACCTGCCGGGACCGGCCGGTGTCGGTGCCGGCGCGGCGCCGGCAGAGGAGATGGACATGTCCGCCGGTGTCGCGGTGTGGGGCTCGGGTCCCGTCTCGCGTCGCGTCCGGGCCCCTTCAGAGCCGGAGCAGGCAGTGCGCCCCGCGGACGGTCTCCAGCACCCGGGACGTCACCGCCCGGGCACGCTCGGTTCCCTCCCGAAGGATCGCCATGACCTCCCCCGGGCGCGCGGCGTACTCGGCCCTGCGCTCGCGGATCGGCGCGAGCCGCTCCTCCAGGACGGCGCAGAGGCGCCGCTTGAGCGCGACGTCGCCGAGGCCGCCGCGGCGGTAGCGCGCCTTCAGCGCCTCCACGCCGGCGACGTCCGGGTCGAAGGCGTCGAGGTAGGCGAAGACGACGTGCCCCTCGACCCGCCCCGGATCGGTCACCCGGCGGTGTCCCGGGTCGGTGTACATCGCGTCGACGAGGCGGCGGATCTCCCCCGCCGACGCTCCGAGCGGGATCGCGTTGCCGAGCGACTTGCTCGCCTTCCGGCCGTCGACCCCCGGCAGGCGCGCCGTCCTCGACAGCAGCGCCCGGCACGCCGGAAGCACCTCGCCGCCCGCCATCCGGTTCACGCGGGCGACGATCTCGTTCGTGAGCTCGATCATCGGCAGCTGATCGTCGCCCACGGGCACCAGCGTCGCGCGGAATCCGGTGATGTCGGCCGCCTGGCTCACCGGGTAGCACAGGAATCCCGCCGGCACGTCCCGCTCGAACCCGCGAAGGGCGATCTCCGCCTTCACCGTCGGGTTCCGCTCGAGCCGCGAGACGGTCACGAGGTTGAGGTACAGAACGGTCAGCTCCGCGAGCGCCGGGAGTCCGGACTGCAGCGCGATGGTCGTGCGCGCCGGATCGATCCCGGCGGCGAGATAGTCGAGGACCACCTCCAGCACGTTGGCGCGCACGTCGGCCGCGCGCCCGGAGTGGTCGGTCAGGGCCTGCAGGTCGGCGACCAGGATCGTCTGGTCGTGCGCCTCCTGGAGCTCCACGCGGCTGCGGAGCGAGCCGGCGTAGTGTCCGAGGTGAAGGGGTCCCGTGGGGCGGTCGCCGGTCAGGATGGTCTCGCGCCGCGCCGGCGCAGGGTTCTGGGCGTGCATCGGATCGTCTCCCCGTCGAGGTGTCGGGAGGATCGCTCCGTGCGCACGGGGCTCCTTGAGGAGGCGGAAACGCGAAAGGGCCGCTCGCATGGAGCGACCCTCGGGGCAATGGGCTACCTTGGGCCGCTCAGTCGCCGAGGGGCCCCCACCAGTTCGGGCTCGGAATCGAGGTCATTCGCATGGTCGTCTCGTTGGCCGACGGGTGGCCGGCAGCGCGTGCAACACCATCAGTCTACCACGTTGGTACGTCACCACGTTGGTACGCCCCGGGCCGCGTGGGCCTCGCGTTCGCCGTCGCCCCGTGCCGTGACACGTCTCCGCCGGACTCGAACCGCGGAGGCGGAGGCGATTGACGCACGAGACGATTCGCGGACGGAGCCTAGCGCGCGGACCCCGTCAGGGCCTCGACGAAGCGCCGCTCGGCAGCCGCCACGCGGTCGATCGGCGCGAGCAGGTTGTTCGCGAAGAGGACGAAGGCGAGGAGCTCGCCCCTGGGCCCCTCGGCGTAGCCGGCGAGCGTGCGGACGCCGTTCAGGCTGCCGGTCTTCGCCCGCACCCGGCGCGCCGCGGGCGAGTCCGCGTATCGGCGCTGCACGGTGCCGTCCACGCCGAGGAGGCCGAAGCCTGCGGCGAACTCGGCGCGCGAGTCGAAGCGGCGCTCCATGGCCAGCAGGACGGCGACGAGGTCGGACGGCGAGAGGAGGTTCAGGCGGGAGAGCCCCGAGCCGTCGACGAGCACCGCCTCGGCCGGATCGGCGCCGGCCTCGCGCAGCACGTCGCGCAGCACGGCCAGGCCCGCCGCGCTGCCGGCCGGCCCCCCGGTGGCCTCGACGCCGAGCGTGCGGAGCACCATCTCCGCCATGAAGTTGTTGCTGAACTTGCCCATGTCGGCCAGCACGGCGCCGAGGGCGCGCGAGCGGTGGACCGCGAGCGGGACGGCGCTGCCGGGCGTCGGGCCTTCACCGATGCCGCCCCGGACGTCCACGCCCACCCCGACGAGCGCGTCGCGCACGGCCGTGGCGAGGTAGCGAGCCGGCCCCTCCACCCGCCGCACGACGCGCCTCGCCGGGGCGTCCTCGGGGAGCGTCCCCGAGACCAGCAGGACGGTGCTGTCCGGGTCGGCGGGGTCGGACAGCGCGGCGCCGACGGCGAGCGCGTAGGGCGTCCCGGCCGGGCCGGTCGTCGCGCGGTTGTCGACCCGGATGTAGCTCGTGAGCGGCTCGAGCGTCACGACGGGCGGGCTCCCCGCGGCGCCCGGCTGCACCGTCACCTCCACGGCGTTGAAGTTGAACGACGCGGCGCCGATGATCGGGCGGTAGGCCTCGGGCCCGTCGTAGAGCGCCCAGCCGGATGGCTCGCCCTCGGGCGGGAAGAGGCTGCCGTCGGCCACGACGCGGCCCTCGACGCGCGTCACGCCGGCGGCCCGCACGGTGGCCGCCAGCCGGAAGACCTGCTCCGCCACGAGCGAGGGATCGCCGCTGCCGCGGACGTAGAGGTCGCCGGCGAGGACGCCGTCCTCCAGGGCGCCGTCGCCGAGGATCGGCGTGAGCCACGCGTACTCGGGGCCGAGCCGCAGGAGCGCGGCCGCGGCCGTGACGAGCTTCAGCGTGGAGGCGGGGACGAAGCGGGTGTCCGGTTGGCGGGCGAAGCGGACCCGGCCCGAGCGGACCTCCACGACGAGCGCCCCCACCTGGGCGCCCTTGAGCGCCGGGTCGGCCAGCGCCCTGTCGAGCGCGGCGGCGAGGCGGTCGGCCGGAGCGGCCCACGCGTGTGCGGCGTGCAGCGCCAGGCCGACGGCCAGTGCCGTCGCGAGGCCGAGAAGGGTCCGATGCGGCGTCCGCAAGGCGAGCCATCTTACCAGGGAGTATACTGACCCCGCTGGGTCGCGCGCCGCTCGCGACGCGGCCCCCGTCTCGGAGGGGTGGTGCATGCGCGTCCCTCGATCGCTCGTTCTCCTCGCCGCCGCCCTCGTCGGCCTGACCGTCCCATCCGGGGCTCAGGGGGCGGTTCCCGCCAGGCCGGGCGACTACCCGGATCGGCCGGTGCAGGTCATCGTGGCGTTCGGCGCCGGCGGCGGCACCGACGTCGCCGCGCGCACCGTCTTCCGGGCGGCCGAGCGACTCTCCGGAGCCGCCTTCCCCGTGGTGAACCGCCCGGGGGCCTCGGGCGAGCTCGGCTGGACCGCCATCGCGACGGCCAGGCCGGACGGCTACACGATCGGGATGGTGAACCCGCCGGCGTTCGTCATCCTGCCGATCACGCGTCCGACCGCCAGGTACACCATCGACTCGTTCGACTACATCGCCAACATCGTCCGGGACCCCGGTACGATCCTCGTTCGGGCGGACAGCCCGCTGAAGAACATGAAGGACCTCGTGGCGGCGGCGAAGAAGGCCGACGGCGCCTTCAGCATCGCCTACTCGGGCCCCGGCACCGCCGAGGCGGTCGCCCTCGACCAGCTCGAGCGGAGTCAGGGGATCACCCTCAACAAGATCCCCTTCGACGGCACGGCCCCCTCGCTCACCGCCCTCATCGGCGGCAACGTCGACGCCATGTCGGCCAACATCAGCGAGCTGATCGGCCAGATCCGCCAGGGCCAGCTCCGCTCGCTCGGCGTGGCGGCGACCGAACGGGTCGACATGGTGCCCGACGTCCCGACCTGGCGCGAGCAGGGCATCGACATCCAACAGGTCGCCTACCGCGGCATCGCCGCGCCGAAAGGCCTGCCGCCCGAGCGGCTCGAGTACCTCGCGCAGCTCATCCGCGCGGTCGTCGAGGACCCGGAGTTCAGACGGCAGGCGGCGGAGCTGAGCCTGCCGCTCCACTACCTCGGGCCGAAGGAGTTTCGCGAGGCGATCGTCCAGATGCGGAACACGCTCCAGCCGGCGCTCGAGAAGAAGTAGCGTGCGCGCCCGCCTCTCGGGACGGGGGGACGCGGTCGCGGCAACGTTCATCGCCCTCGTCGGGCTCGCCGGCGCGGCGGGCGGCGTCTCGCTCGGCCTCTACTCGGGGCGCGCCCCGGGGCCCGGGCTGATCCCGCTCCTCGCCGGCGCCGCCGTGGCGGTCTCGGCGGGGGCGATCGCCCTGGCCGCGTGGGCGGGCCCCCCGCGGCCCGCTCCGCCGGCCACGCCGGAGGGCCTGCGCAGGGTCGTGATCGTCCTGCTCCTCATGGGCGCCTGGGTCGTGCTCCTCGAGCCGGCCGGCTACGTGGCGGCCACCGCGGCCCTCCTCGTCGCCCTGCTCCGCTTCGTGGAGCGGGTCCCCCTCCGGGTGACGCTCGCCGTGGCCCTCGCGACCGCCGGCGGCCTCGCCGCGCTCTTCGGCGGCGTCCTCGGCCTGCCGCTCGCCGCCTGGCCCGCATGGATCTCCTGACGAGCCTCGCCTACGGGTTCGGCGTGGTCTTCACGCCGGCCAACGTCCTCCTCGCGCTGGCCGGCTGCCTGGCCGGCACGCTGGTGGGGGTGCTGCCGGGCCTCGGGCCGACCGCCACCATCGCCGTCCTCCTGCCGCTCACGTTCGGGATGGACCCGGCCGGCGCCCTCATCATGCTGGCCGGCATCTACTACGGGGCGATGTACGGCGGCTCCACGACGTCGATCCTCCTGAACGTCCCGGGCGAGGCGGCGAGCGTGGCGACGACGCTCGACGGCTACGCGCTCGCCCGCCAGGGGCGCGCCGGCCCGGCGCTCGGCATCGCCGCCATCGGCAGCTTCTTCGCCGGCACCGTGAGCGCGGTGGCGCTCGCGCTGATGGGGCGGCCCCTCGCCGACGTCGCGGTCCGCTTCGGCCCGCCGGAGTACACGGCGCTCACGCTCCTCGCCCTCGGCACGATCGGCCTCACCGGCGGCGAGTCCGCCGTCCGGTCGTTCGCGATGGGCGCCCTGGGCCTCCTCCTCGCCACCGTCGGCACCGATCGGGTGGGGGGCGTCGAGCGCTTCACGTTCGGCGTCCCGTACCTCTACGAGGGGGTCGACTTCCTGCTCGTGATGCTGGCCTTCTTCGCGGTGACCGAGGTCCTTTCCACGCTGGCGCGCGGTGAGGAGGGCGCCTTCACGCCGCCGCCGCGGGGGCTGCGCAGCCTCTTGCCGACGGCCGACGACCTGCGGCGCTCCGCCTGGCCGATGGTCCGATCCGCGATCCTCGGCTTCGTGATCGGCGTCCTGCCGGGCGGCGGCGTCGTCACGGCCGCCTTCCTCGCCTACGCGATGGAGAAGCGCCTGGCCCGCGACCGCGGCCGCTGGGGGAAGGGGGCGATCGAAGGGGTGGCGGCGCCGGAGACCGCCAACAACGCCGCGGCCGGCGGCGCGCTGGTCCCGCTCCTCTCGCTCGGGATCCCCGGCTCCGGCTCGGCCGCCATGCTCCTGGGCGCCATGACGATCACCGGCGTGCAGGCGGGACCGCTCCTCTTCCAGCAGCGACCCGACGTGGCCTGGGGCCTCATCGCGAGCCTCTACCTCGGCAACGTGGTGCTGCTCGTCCTGAACCTCCCCCTCGTGCCGGTCTTCGCGAGCATCCTGCGCACCCCGTACCGTATCCTCTACCCGATCGTCCTCGTCCTGTCGCTCACGGGGGCATACGTGACCCGCACGCAGCTCTTCGACCTCTGGCTCCTCCTGGCCTTTTCCGTCGCCGGCTTCCTCCTCGTGCGGCGGGGCTTCCCGCCGGCTCCCCTCGTGGTCGGTCTCGTGCTGGGCCCCCTCTTCGAGCAGTCGCTGCGGCAGTCGCTCCTCCTCGCCCGCGGCGACTGGGCCATCTTCGTGAGGCGCCCCTGGTCGGCCGCCTTCCTGGCCGGCTTCGTCCTGTCGCTCGCGGCCCCGCTCCTCCTCGGCGCCGTCCGTTGGCGGAGGCCGGCGTGACGCCGCTCGCGCGCGTGCGCGCCGTGCTCGCAGGCCGTCCCACGGACCGTCCCGCCTTCGCCCTCTGGCGGCACTTCCCAGGGGAGGATCACGACGCCGACCGCCTGGCTGCGGCGGAGCTGGCGTTCCTCGCCGAGTACGGGTACGACCTCGTCAAGCTGAACCCGCCGGGGATGTACTTCGTCGAGGACCGCGGCGTGCGGTGGCGCTACTACGGGGACCACCGGACGGCGCCCGAGGTGCTCGCGGTGCCGGTGCATCGGCCAGGCGACTGGGCGGTGCTGCCGCCGCTCGAGGCCGACGGGGGCGCCCTCGCCGTGCGCCGGGCCGCGATCGCGAAGGTGGCGGCCGCGGTCGGGGAGACCCATCCGGTCCTCGAGACGGTCTTCACCCCGCTCACGGTGGCCGCCAAGCTGGCCGGCGACCGGATCGTGTCGCTGGCCGAGGAGGGGCCGGATGCGCTGGAGGCGGCGCTCGCGCGATTCGTCGAGGAGATCGCCGCCTACGTTCGCCTCGCCCTGGCGGCAGGGGCGCGCGGCCTCTTCCTCGCGAACCAGATGCTCCAGCGGGCGGCGTTCCCCCCGCGCCTCTACGCGCGCTTCGGCGCCCCGTTCGATGCGGCGCTCGTCGAGCGCATCCGGCCGCAGGTCGAGATCCTCGCGCTGCACGTCCACGGCGGGGACGTCGACTTCGACGCGGCGGCGCGGCTCCCGGCGGACCTCCTCTCCTGGCACTGTCGCTCGACGCCGCCGAGCTTGACGGCCGCCCGCGAACGGACTACAACGCCTTTCCTCGCCGGCCTGGCGCGCGAGACGCTCCTGCGCGGCAGCCCGGCCGACGCGGCTGCCCAGGCCCGAGCCACGCTGGCCGAGGCGGGCGGACGAGGGGTCATCGTGGCGCCCGACTGCACCGTCTCGCCGATGGCGCCGCCGGCCAACCTCGCCGCCGTCCGTGACGCGATGCGCGGCGGCGCCTCGAGCGGAGGGACGCGCTGACCATGCCGCCGAACGCCGCCGGCCTCTTCATGGTCGGCTTCCCCGGTCCCACCCCGTCGCCCGACGCGGCGGCGCTGGTGCGCGAGGGGGTCTCCGGCGTCATCTACTTTCGCCGCAACCTCGGCGAAGGGCCGGCCGGCGCCGCCCGCCTCACCGCCGACCTGCAGCGCCTCGCGCGGGACGCCGGCCGCCCGCCGCTCCTCGTGGCGGCCGATCAGGAGGGGGGGATCGTCGCGCGCCTGCGCGCCCCCTTCACGGAGTACCCGGGCGCCGACGCCGTCGGCCTCGCCGGCGACGAGGGGCTCGCGGAGCGCGTCGGGCGGGCCATCGCGGCAGAACTCCGCGCGGTCGGCATCACGGTCGACT
>DASVDK010000247.1:0-9358 GCA_036381125.1 Thermodesulfobacteriota bacterium
GCGGTCCGCCGGGTTGCGGTCCTCGAAGGTCTTGCCCGAGGCGGCGTCCACCCACTTGCCGCCGACGAGGTTCTTGAAGGCCTCGGCCATCGATCGCTCCTGTGCTGCTGGGGATTGGGGGAACCGCGTCACGCCACCGCGACGACCTCGATCTCGACCTCGGCCCCGCGCGGCAGGGCTGCCACCTGCACCGTCGAGCGAGCCGGCCGTGCGCCGCCGAGCGCCTCCTCGTAGATCGCGTTGACCGTGCCGAAGTGCGAGAGGTCGGTCAGGAAGACCGTGGCCTTCACGACCTTCTGGAGGCTCGTGCCGGCCGCGGCGAGGACCGCCTCGAGGTTCGCCAGCACGCGCCGCGTCTGCGCGGCGATGTCGCCGGTGACGAGCTGCCCGGTGGCCGGGTCGAGCGGGATCTGGCCGGAGGCGAACACGAAGCCTCCGGCCACCACGGCCTGCGAGTAGGGCCCGATCGCCTTCGGGGCGGCGTCGCTGTGGACCTGCGTGATCGTCATCGTGTGCTCCTCGCGTGAGGCGATTGTAACACCCGCTTCAGAGGACCCGCACCCACCCGAACGAGATCGCGAAGGCGACGGAGACGGCGTACATCAGCGGGTGGACGCGGCCCCCCTTGCCCGACAGGAGCATGAGCACCGTGTAGGCGATGAACCCGTAGCCGATGCCGCGCGTGATGCTGAACGTGATCGGGATGAAGAGGAGCGTCACGAAGGCAGGCAAGGCCTCGGTGAAGTCGTCCCAGGGGATGTCCCTGACCACGGTCATCATGTAGAAGCCGACCACGATGAGGGCCGGCGCGGTGGCCGCCGCGGGGACGATGCCGGCGAGCGGGGCGATGAAGATGCAGGCGAGGAAGATGAGGCCGGTGACGACCGAGGTGAGCCCCGTGCGCCCCCCCTCGGCCACGCCGGCCGCGCTCTCGATGTACGACGTGACCGACGAGGCTCGCAGGAGCCCCCCGAACGCGGCGGCCAGCGAGTCGACCAGGAGGACCCGGTTGCCCCGCGGCACCTCGCCGGTGGGGCTGAGGAGCTTCGCCTCCCCGGCCACCGACACCATCGTCCCCATCGTGTCGAAGAAGTCGGCGATCAGGAAGGCGAAGATCGCCGGCCAGAGGGAGGCCTGGACGATGACGCCGAAGTCGATGTTGCCGACCTGCGAGAAGTCGGGCAGCGCCACGAGGGCCGAGGGCGCCTTCGTGAGCCCGAAGAAGGTGCCGATCACGGTGGTGATCACGATGCCGAGCAGGATGCCCGCCTTGACGCGCAGCGCCAGGAGCGCCGAGGTGACGAAAAGGCCGAGGATCGCGACGATCGTAACCGGTTTGCCGAGGTCGAGGTCCACGGTGATCGGCACGCCGGGGGCCTGTCCCGCCTGCACGAGCCCGGCCTGGGCGGCGCCGATGAGCGCGATGAAGAGCCCGATGCCGACGCCGATGGCCCGCTTGAGGGCCATGGGAATGGCGCGGAAGATGGCGATGCGGACCCGGGTGAGGACCAGGAGCGTGATGATGATCCCCTCCCAGAAGACGACCGCCATCGCCTGCTCGGCCGAGAGCTTGAGGCCGGCGATGAGCGTGAAGGCGACCGCCGCGTTGAGCCCCATGCCCGACGCCAGGGCGATGGGCATGTTGGCGTAGAGCCCCATGGCGATCGACATGACGCCCGCGGCGAGCGCCGTGACCGCCGCCGTCTGCTCCCGCGGCAGCCCGACCTCGCCGAGGATGATCGGGTTCACGAAGAGGATGTACGCCATCACCATGAAGGTCGTCGCGCCGGCCACGACCTCCGTGCCGACGGTCGTACCCCGTCGGCGCAGCTCGAAGAGCCGATCGAGAAGTTCCACCGGAAAGCCCCCTTCTTTCGCGGAGTTACGGTTCGGCGCCCGCACCCGGTCCCGAACGGGGGCTGCTCCGCCCGCGACCCCTCGACTTCGCCGTTCAGGTAGGGCGAGCTAGCGCCCGTTGCGCCCGCTCCTACGTTCTCCCCGAGCAGGCTCGGCGTCAAGGGCAGATGCCGCGCGGCACGGAGGGAGCGTGGAGCGGCCATCTGCGGCCCGGGATGCCCGGCCGGCCCGCGTGTCGCCGGCCGGAGCCCGGCGACGCCGCTCGGAGCGGGACGTGCCGCACCGGGCGCCTTCCAGGCCTTCCGTGCCTCCATGATAGAAGAGCCGCATCGCTCACCTCGTGGAACCCGGTTCGAACCGAGTTGGACCTCCGCCGGCTGCCCGCCGTGACACGCTCCGCGGCCGCGGATCGCAGCGCGTCGCCGACGGCCTGGACCGGAGGGGCGCCAGCCCCTCGGGCGCCGGGCGGCCTGCTCGCGCGCCCGCGTTCGCTTCGCTAGGCTCGATGGACCCTGCCCTCGGAAGGGAGGTCGGGCGCGTAGGGGAGGACGCGCAAGGAGACGTCCTCGTGCCGCGAACGCTCGCGCCGGCGGCCGGTGTCCTCGTCCTCGTCGCCCTGGCGATCGTCCCGCTGCCGGCGGCCGCCGGCCACCGCGCCCTCTGCTTCACCGGCCCGCCGTCCGGCGCCGACTGCCTCGCGAAGCTGCTCGAGTACATGGATGCCGAGAACGCCGGCATCGACGTGATGATGTACCGGTGGTCGGACTGGCGCTACACCGACCGGCTCATCGCGAAGCACCGGGCCGGCAAACGGGTCCGCGTGATCATCGACCGGTCGCAGTACCTCGAGAACGCCAAGTTCCACGCGCAGGTCGACCGGCTCGCCGCGGCCGGCGTGCCGATCCGCATCACGCGCCACCGGGGGGTGACCCACTCGAAGACGACCCTCCTGCGCGGCCAGGGTCGGCTGGTTCTCGCCGTCTACCACCCGGTCGGGGGGATCCGGAACTGGGAGATGCACTTCGCCCTCCAGGACCCCGAGGCGCTCGGCCGGATGGTCGAGCGATTCGATCGCGCCTGGCACAACGTCGACCCGCAGGTCGGGACCTTCGCGCCGTTCTCCCGGGGCATGCGGCTCAGGACCGAGGCGGAGATGGCCGAGGCCCCCACCGCCTCCTGCTACGAGGACCCGGACCCCGACCCCAACCCGCTCCCCGACGACGCCACGTACGACCTCTGCTTCTCGGGGGACGAGAACTGCCAGGCCTCCCAGCTCGCGCCGGCCATCGACGGCGAGGCCGACCGCCTCGACGTGGCGATCTACGCCATGTCCTCCTCGTCGATGCGCGACGCGCTCGTCCGCTTCGCACGGAGCGGCCGGCCGCTCCGTCTGATCGTGGACGGCGCTCGGGCACGCGAGCCGGCCATGCGCGGCACGCTCCGCGCCGTCCTGGCGGCCGGGCCCTCGGGCAACGTCCGGATCAAGGCCGACGTCGCCTCGACGTCGATGCACCTCAAGATGGTCGTCGGCTCGACCTGGGTCGCGTTCGGCAGCTCGAACTATCGCGACGGCTCGACGACGCGCGTACGCGGCTGCCAGAGCCGGGACTACTCCGAGAACGACCTGATGCTCGTCCGTCACCGGGCCGTGCGCGACGAGGCGCGCGCCAGGTTCGATCGGCTCTGGTCGAGCCGGGACTTCGCCCCGTTCACGCCGTGAGGCCGGGCGCCGCGACCCGACCTGTCCGACTGTGCGCCAGCCCACAGACCCGGCCGGAGAGAGCGGCGACAACGCCGCCGCGGGCGGACGAATTCGTCGCCGCGCTCGGCATCTGCGCGCCGCTCGATGGGGGACGCTGATCGGCCCTCGAGCACCACCCATCCCTTGACACCCGTCCGTCCCCCCCTACGATGCGGAGCCAGGCGCCGGCACGAGCATCCCGGGGGCGAATCATCGCGTGAGCTACGACACGAGCCTCGAGCACCCTTCACGCGCGGCCCGGCGGCGTTCGTCGCGGGCCTCCGCCACGAGGCGATCCCGACGGCCGTCGTCGAGCGGGCGAAGCTCCTCGTCGTCGACCCGCTCGGCACCGTCTGCACGACCGTCTCCCGATCGCGCGACACCGCTTCGATCTCGGGTGGCCGAGACGTTCGAGAAGCCGGCCGCGCGCACCCTGCCGCCGACACGGGCGGCTCGGCTGCGCGACGCGGCGCTCGGGCTCGAGCGCCTCGAGGACGCCGCGGAGGTCGCGCGGCTGCCGGTACTGGACTGAGGAGGCCGGATATGTCGAAGGGGATCGGTCGCGGGTACCGTGCGCTGGCGTGGGGCGTCGGCATGGCCCTGGGACTCCTCGTCGCGACCGCGGAAGCCTCGGCCGCGCGGGTGCTCGACACGTTGCGGATCGTCGCCCCCGCGGCTCCGGGGGGCGGCTACGATCGCACCGCGCGGGCGATGCAGCAGGCGATCGAGGAGGCAAGGCTCGCCCGCAAGGTGCAGGTGATCAACGTCCCGGGCGCCGCCGGGGCCATCGGGCTCGCGCAGTTCATCAAGAACGACCGCGGCCGCGGCGACGCGCTCATCGTCGGCGGGTTCGGGATGGTGGCCTCGTTCCTGACCAGCAAGTCGGTCGTCACGCTGAAGGACGTGACGCCGGTCGCCCGGCTCACCGGCGAGTTCCTGCTCGTGGTCGTTCCCGAGGCGTCGCGCTTCCGGACCCTCGCCGACCTCACCGCCGCGCTCAAGGCCGATCCGGGCGCCGTGTCGATCGCCGGCGGCCCGGCGGGCGGCACCGACCACATCGCCGCCGCGCTGCTCGCCGAGGCGGTCGGCGTCGGCGGCAACCGGGTGAACTACGTCGCCTTCTCGGGCGGCAGCGGCGACTCCATCGCCTCGCTCGTCGGCAACCAGGTGTCCGCCGGCTTCGGCGGGTACAGCGAGCTGATCGGCCACGTGCGGGCGGGCAAGCTCCGAGCGCTCGGCATCACCGCCGAGGCGCGGGTGCCCGGCCTCGACATCCCGACGCTGCGCGAGCAGGGGATCGACGTCACCCTCGTCAACTGGCGCGGCGTCTCCGCGCCGCCAGACCTCGAGCCCCGGCAGCGGCAGGCGTACCTCGACCTCGTCGACCGCATGGTGAAGTCGGACGCCTGGAAGGCCGAGCTCGCGAAGAACGGCTGGAGCGACCAGTACCTGTCCGGCGACCGGTTCGTCGAGTACCTCGACGCCGAGCAGGCGCGCGTCGAGAAGGTGCTCCGCGGCCTGGGGCTCCTGAAGTAGCGGGCGCCGACCGGATGCGCCGGCGCCCGGCCTCCTCGCGCAGGCGCGGACCGGCCGGCGAGAGGACCGGTGGACGCGGCTCAGGCTCGCCAGCGGAGTCCGACCGCCTTCGTCAGGAACTCCACCAGGGGGCTCGCCGTCCGGAACGCCCGGATGCAGCGGCCGAGGAATCCGGGGGCGAGCACCTCGTCGTCCGTGAAGCCGACCGACGTGTAGAAGTCCGTGAACATCAGGTCGTCGGCGAGCGGGTGGTCGGCGTCGTAGCCGCGGGGGACGCGGGAGAGGCGGTCGCCCTCGATCTCCCCGACTCGCCGCCGCACCGCCCTCCAGGCCGCCGGCCTGGCGACGATGGCGTCGCGCACCCGCCTGAGCGCCGCCGAGTCGGGGCGCCAGAGGCCGCCGCCGGCGAACGAGGCGCCCGGCTCGAGGTGGAGGTAGAAGCCCGGGGCGTGCACGTCCTTGCCGGCATCGCGATGGGGGAAGTGGGCTGCCGCGTGCGTCTTGTACGGGGACTTGTCGGCCGAGAAGCGGGTGTCGCGGTAGATGCGGAACATGGAGCCGCCGACCGGCCGCGGGTCGGCGAGGAAGCACGGGCTGATCCCCTTGAGCCCGGGCCCCAGGTCGGCGATGAAGGCGAGCATCGGCTCGCGCACCTCCGCCTCGTAGCGGGCGCGCCGCGCGTCGAACCAGGCGCGGTCGTTGTGGCGCTCGAGCTGGGCGAGGAAGGCGAAGAGACCGGGGCCGAAGTGGGCGCGACGCGCAGGCGTCATGGAGGCAGTGTAGCGCGGCTGGCGGAGCGCTCGCGCCCGCGGTACGACGAGCGGCCGTGACGATCGGGATGCTCTACGCACTCGGGGCGGCGCTCGCCTGGGCCGGCGTCGGGCTCGTCGCGCGGGCCATGCCGCCGCGGGCCTCCACGCTGGGCGTCAATGCCGTCCGGCTCGCGGCGGCCGGCGCCCTCCTCCTCCTCACCACCCTCGCCGTTCAGGGCCCCGCCGCCTTCGCGCGCCTCACCCGGGCCGACCTCGTCCTCGTCGGCCTCTCGCTCCTCTCCGGCAACGCCGTCGGGGACACGGCGTTCTTCGGCGCGACCCGCCGGCTCGGCCTCGCGCGTGCGATGGCGCTCTGCATGAGCTACCCGATCGTCGCGGCCGTCCTGGCCTGGCTCGCCCTCGGCGAGCCGCTCACGCCCGGCCTGGCGGCGGGCGCGCTGCTCACGGTGACGGGCGTCGCGGTGATCGTGCTCTCGGAGAGTCGGGCGGAGGGGGACCCGGCACGCTTCCGCGCGGGGGTCGGGCTGGCGTGCCTGGTGATGGTCTCCTGGGCGCTCTCGTCGGTCCTCCTCAAGCCGGCGCTCGTCCGCGTGGACCCGGTGACGGCGCAGGGCATGCGCCTCGCGACGGCGGGGACGGTGCTGTTCGGCGTGCTGGCGGCCCAGGGGCGGGTGCGCAAGGCGTTGGGGGCGCTCGCCGGCTACCGCGGGCGGGTGGCGGTCGTCGCGCTGCTGTCGGCCCTCACCGGCGCGCTCTTCACCGCGGGGCTGCACCATGCCGGCGTCGGGCCGGCCACGGTCCTCTTCGCCACCTCCCCGCTCTTCGGCGTCCCGCTCGCCTGGCTCGTCCTCGGCGAGCGGCCGTCGCCGCGCACCCTCGCGGGCTGCGCCCTCACGGTTGCCGGGGTGGCGATCCTCGACTCGTAGGCGGGGCTACATCATCCCCAGCTCGAGCCGGGCCGCCTCGGACATCCGCCCCGGGTGCCAGGCCGGCTCGAGGACCACGTTGACCTCGGTCTCGGCCACGCCCGGCAGCGACGCGACCTTCTGCCGGACGTCGTTCTCGAGCACCGGGCCCATGCCGCAGCCGGGCGCGGTGAGGGTGATGTCGATCTCGACGCGGCTGCCCCCCTCGACCGGCTTGATGTCGCACCGGTAGACGAGCCCCAGCTCGACGATGTTGACCGGGATCTCGGGGTCGTAGCAGGTGGCGAGCTGCTCCCAGACGGCCGCCTCGAGGTCCTCGCCCCGAAGCGGCGGCAGGTCGGCGCGCGCCGCGGCCGCCGACTTGCCGAGCGCATCGGCGTCCTTCGCGTCGATGCGGACCATGTAGCCGAAGTCGGTCTGCACGGTGTACGTGCCACCGAGCGACTGGAGCAGCGTGACGCCGGTGCCGGCCGGGATCGTGACCGGCGTGCCGGCCGGGATCTCGATGGCTTCGACGTCGCGCGAGAGCGTGATGCGTTCGTAGGTCGCCATGTGGGAGTCACTCCGTGGAGACCGGCCCGTCCGACTTCCCCTCGAGCGCGGCGTGCAGCGTGTGCCAGGGGAGGCTCGCACACTTGACCCGCATGGGGAACTCGGACACGCCGGCGAAGACCGCGAGCTTGCCGAGGAGCGCCTCGTCGGGCTCTCCCTCGCCGGTGACCAATCCGTGGAAGCTCGCGAAGAGACGCTGCACCTCGCCGCGGGTCTTGCCCTTCACGGCCGCGGTCATCATCGAGGCCGAGGCGGTCGAGATGGCGCAGCCGCTCCCCTGGAAACCGGCGTCGCGGATGACGTCGCCCTCCACGTCCAGGTAGAGCGTGATCTGGTCGCCGCAGAGGGGGTTGTACCCCTCGGCCGCCGCGACCCGCGGGCCCTCGAGCTTCGAGAAGTTCCTCGGCCTCTTGCCGTGGTCGAGGATGATCTCCTGGTAGAGATCGCGCAGGTCGTCCATGGTCAGGCGAAGACCTTGCGCACCTTCTCGAGGCCGACGACCAGCGCGTCGACCTCCTCGCGCGTGTTGTAGAGGGCGAACGACGCGCGGGCGGTTGCCGGGATGCCGAAGCGCTGCATCACCGGCTGGGCGCAGTGGTGCCCGGTCCGGATGGCGATCCCCTCGCGGTCGAGGATGGTGCCGATGTCGTGCGGGTGCGCCCCGTCGAGGACGAAGGAGAGGACGCTCGCCTTCTCCCGCGCCGTGCCGATGATTCGCAGGCCGGGCACCTCCTGCACCGCCTCGGTGGCGTAGGCGAGGAGGTCGGCCTCGTGCCTGGCGATGGCCGCGAGCCCCACCGACTGGACGTAGTCGATGGCGACGCCGAGCGCGATGCCGCCGGCGATGTTCGGCGTGCCGGCCTCGAACCTGGCCGGCAGCGGCGCGTAGGTGGTCTTCTCGAAGGTGACGCTCCGGATCATGTCGCCGCCCCCCTGGTAGGGCGGCATGGCCTCGAGGAGCGCCTGCTTCCCGTAGAGGACGCCGACGCCGGTCGGGCCGTAGAGCTTGTGGCTCGAGAAGACCAGGAAGTCGCAGTCGAGCGCCTGCACGTCGACCGCGAGGTGCTGCACCGCCTGCGCCGCGTCGAGGAGCACCGGCACGCCCTGCGCGTGCGCGATGGCGATGATCCGGTCGACCGGGTTCACCGTGCCGAGCGCGTTCGACACGTAGGCGACCGCCACGATCCGCGTCCGCGGCGAGAGGAGCCGCTCGTACTCGTCGAGCAGGAGCTCCCCGGCGTCGTTCATCGGGATCACCCGCAGGACGGCCCCCTTCTCCTCGCAGAGCATCTGCCAGGGGACGATGTCGGAGTGGTGCTCCATGGCGGAGATGACGATCTCGTCGCCCGCCCGGACGTGGCGGCGGCCGTACGCGGCGGCGACGAGGTTGATCCCCTCGGTGGCGCTCCGGGTGAAGACGATCTCCTTCTCGCTGCGCGCGTTCAGGAAGCGCTGGACCTTCACCCGCGCCGCCTCGTACCCCTCGGTGGCGCGCTGCGAGAGGAGGTGCACGCCCCGGTGGATGTTGGCGTTGTCCTGCTCGTAGAACCGGCGCTCCGCCTCGATGACCGCGCGCGGCTTCTGGGCCGTCGCGGCGTTGTCGAGGTAGACGAGCGGCCTGCCGTGCACGGTCTCGGCGAGGATCGGGAAGTCGGCCCTGAGGCGCCGGACGTCGTACGGGGCGGCGGCCTCGACCGCGTGCTTCGGAGCGCGCATGCAGCTACTCCCTGGTGCGCCCGGCCGGCAGCCGGGTGAGGATCACGTCGTCGAGCAGCTCCCGCAGCGCAGGCACCCTGACCCGTTCGACGACGTCGGCCGCGAATGCGTGCATGAGGATCCCCCGGGCGGCCGCCTCGGGGATCCCCCGGGTGCGGAGGTAGAAGAGCTGATCCGCCTCGAGCTGGCCCAGCGTGGCCCCGTGGGTGCACTTCACGTCGTTCGCGAAGATCTCGAGCTCGGGGCGCGTGTCGACG
>DASVDK010000248.1:0-10370 GCA_036381125.1 Thermodesulfobacteriota bacterium
GGCGGCGGCGTAGCCGCGCCCCCTGACCCCGGTCCTCCTGCTCGATGCTGTTCACGGAATCCGCCCAGCGCCGGGCGCTCGCCCGGCTCCTCAGGGGGATCGCCCCGACGCCCTGGGGCCGATCCCTTCGCCTCGACCCCAGGATGCCGCTCTCGGACCTGGTCGACGTTCCGCCCACCGGGCCCGGGGACGTCGAGCCGTTCGTCGCCCGCATCGTCGACGGCGAACGGGACGCCATGTGGACCGAGGGGGCGGTTGGGCTCGTCCGGACCACCGGGACGACGGGGGGCGCGAGGCTCCTGCCGCTGACCGCCGCGCACCGGCGCGACCTCCTGGCCTTCGCCCGACGGCTCGTCCTGAGCCAGGTTCGCCGCGGCGCGGCGCCGCTGCCCCGGCTTTCGCGGTGGCTCCTGGTCACCGCCTCCACGGAGATCGCCAGAGTCGGCGGGCTGCCGGCCGGCTACGCCGCCGCCCTGGTCCAGGACGCCGTCCGCATGGTGCGCCCCGCCTCGGCCGTGCCCGACCCGGACATCGCGGCGGTCGACTCCCGGGAGGCGCGCCTCGACCGCCTCGTGGCCGTGTCTCGCGGGGCCCGCGTCGGCGTCCTCTTCGGCGCCCCGGCCGACCTGGTCGCCCTGCTCGGTCGGCTGTCCGAGCTGGTCGGGCGGCCGGTCGCCGACGTCTGGCCGACGCTCGAGGAGATCGCCTGGATCGGCGCCCATCTGGGACCGCACCGCGCGGCGCTCGAGCGCCTCGTCGGCCGTCCCGTCGCCTTCCGCGAGGTGTACGGAGGAGCCGAGGGGGGCTTCGGGGCCGATCTGAAGGGTGACGGTCGGCTCCGGCTCGTCGCCGGCCGGATCGTGTTCGTGTTCGAGCCGGTCGGCGGAGGGCGCCGGCGCCTGCTCCACGAGCTCGCCGAGGCGGCGCCGGGCAGCCGCTTCGAGGTGCTCGTGACCACGTCCGCGGGACTCGTCCAGTACCGTCTCGGGGACGTCATCGAGGTCCGGCCGGGCCAGCCCCCGGCGGTCGCGATCGTCGGTCGCACCGGGGAGGTCCTCTCGGCGGCAGGGGAAGGCCTCGTCCCGGCGGAGGCGCAGGGGGCGCTGGGCGAGCTGGCTGCGACGCTCGGGCTCGACGTGGTCGACTGGCTGGCCTCGCCGGCCCCGGTGCCCGACGCGGAGGGTCGGCCGCGGCTGCGCTTCGTCGTCGAGGGGCGCTCGCCGCTGCCGGAGGCCGACCTCGCCGAGCGGCTCGACGCCGCCCTTGCGCGGCGATCGGGCGGCTACGCGCACGCACGCGGGGCGGGACGGCTCGGCGCGGTCGAGGTCCGCCTGCTCCCCGCGGGTGCGCTCGAGCCCTACCGGTCGGCGGTCTGGCCCTCCGGCGGTCCCGTGAAGGCACGGCCGTTCGCCGCGTCGTGGGGGGCGCTCCTCGAGCGGCCCGGCGCGGGCGCCGTGCTCGCGCAACTGGACGAGGCGACGCCCGGCCGCTGGTAAGATGGTCCCACTGGAGGTCATGGTGCAGACGGAGACGACGACGGCCGCCCGTGCGGCGGCCGGCTATCGGGCAGGGACCGGCTTCAGGCGCTGCTGGAACTGCGAGCACTTCAGCATCCCGGCAGGCGACCCCGGCGAGGTCGGCGCCGACGACCGCCCGCAGGTCACCTGCACCCTCCTCGGCGGCACGGTGGAGCCGACGGCCGTCTGCGACCGGTGGGTCCACATGGCCGACAGGGCGCGCAAGCGGACCGGCTTTCGGTCCGCGCAGCGTCAGCATGGCCGGTTCCTCTGGGACGAGCCTGGCGGAGGCGACGGGGGCGGCGGGTCGACCGGCGGCGCCGGCGGCCCGGTCGGCCTCTAGCCGGACGGCTCGACACGTGCTCGATCGCGCGGGCAATGCGCGGCGCCCCGACCGCCGGCGGTCGGCCGGCCGCCGCGCCGGGCCGGACGTGGCCGCCCTGGCCGAGGTCGGGCGGCTCCTCACGTCCACCCTCGAGCCGCGGGAGGTGCTGAACCTCCTCGTCAAGGCCGCGGTGGACCTGACCGGTGCGTCGTCGGGATCGCTGCTGCTGCGCGACGCCGACAGCCGGCTCCTCAACCTCGAGGCTTCGCGCGGCTACCCCTCGTCCGGGCGCGTGAAGCTCCTGTCGCTCAGGCTCGGCGAGGGGATCACCGGCTGGGTCGGCCAGCACGGCCGCTCGCTCCTCGTGCCCGACGTCCGGCGCGACCCCCGCTACGTGGAGGTGGACCGCTCGATCCGCAGCGAGCTGGCGGTGCCGCTCACGCTCAAGCGGGAGGTCATCGGCGTCATCAACGTGAACGCCACGCGGGTCGGCGCCTTCGACGAGGGCGACGTCCGGATCCTCGAGGGGCTCGCCGCGCAGTCGGCGGCCGTGGTGCAGGGCGCGCGACTCCTCGACGCCGCGCGGCGCCGCAGCCGCGCGCTGCAGACCCTCTTCAACGTCGGCCAGCTCGTCGCCGGCTCGCTCGAGCTGGACGTCGTCCTCAGGCAGGTGGCGGCCTCGACGGCCCGGCTCCTCAAGACCCAGGTCACCTCCATCATGCTCCTGTCCGAGGACGGGGAGGAGCTGATCCTGCGCGCCGTGCACGGCGGCGGCCGCGCCTACGCGGCGCGCGGCGCGATCCGCGTGGACCAGTCCTACGTCGGACGAGCCGTACGCCAGAGGCGCGCCGTCACCGCCATGGACGTGCGGGAGGTCCACGGCTACTCCAGCGCGGAGCTGGCCCGCCGGCAGGGCCTCGTGGCGCTGCTCACCGTGCCGCTCGTCTCCCGCGACCGGGTGCTCGGCGTCATCAACGCCTACAAGCGGACGCGTCACCGGTGGACGAGCGAGGAGGTCGCGCTGCTCCGCTCCCTGGCCGACCTCTCGGCCGTGGCGATCGAGAACGCCACCCTCCACGAGGGGCAGCTCAGGCTCGAGCAGGCACTGCGGACCATGGAGCGCACCGCGACGCTCCAGGAGCTGGCCATCGAGATGGCGCACGAGCTGCGCAACCCGCTCACGATCATCCGCATGCTCCTCCACTCGCTCGGCACCGACCACCGGGAGGACGTCGAGGTGATCCGCACGGAGGTGGCGCGGCTCGAGCGCCTCGCCACGCGCTTCCTCGATCAGGCGAAGCCGAAGGAGCCGGTCATGGCGCCGCTCGACCTCAACGAGCTGCTCGGCCGGCTCCTCGTGCTGGTCAGGCCGAAGGTCGCGGCGGGCCGCCTGCGGGTGCGGCGCGACCTGGCGCCGTCGCTGCCGCCCATCGTCGGCGACCGCGACCAGCTCGAGCAGCTCTTCCTGAACCTCGTTCTGAACGCCTTCGACGTGCTCCCGCCGGGCGGGCGGCTCACCGTGGCGACCCGGCGGACCGCGCGGGGGGTCGAGGCGACCGTGGCCGACGACGGGCCGGGCATCCCGGAGGCGATCCGGCAGCGGCTCTTCGAGCCGTTCGTCACGACCAAGCCGACCGGCATGGGCCTCGGCCTCGCCATCGTCCGCCGCATCGCCGACGGCCACAAGGCCACCGTCCGCGTCGAGAGCGAGGCCGGCAAGGGGACGGCCTTCACGCTCGAGCTGCCCGCGAGCGGGTGAGCGGATGAACGCGCGCGTGGCAACGAAAGCGAGGCGCGGCTCGGCCGCGCCGAGCGGGGAGGGGGGTGCGGGGGGCCCGGCTCGGGCGACCGCCCGGCTGTGCGGCCCGTGAGGCCCCCCGCGGATGACGGCGAGCGAGGCGGGCAAGGGGACGGCCTTCACGCTCGAGCTGCCCGCGAGCGGGTGAGCGGATGAACGCGCGCGTGGCGGGCAAGGGGACGGCCTTCACGCTCGAGCTGCCGGTGAATGGATGAGGCGGATGAGGGAAACGAGCTGGATCGACCGGCGGCCCGGGACCGTGGAGTTGCGCGCGCGGATCGAGCGCGACGGGCTCGTCGAGACGGTGCGGATCGTCGCGGACGAATCGCTCGCGCCGCGCGGCGTCTACGTCGCGGTGCGCGGCGCGGCCGGATGGCGCACACTCGAGGCGCTCCCGAAGCGGGAGGGCGGCTGGCTCGCGGTGGTCGTCTCGGCGCCGGACGGTGCGCGTCGGCGCGACGACCTCGACCTGCCGCGCGAGGTCGTGGTGGACTACCCCGCGGCGGCGGTCGAGGCGTTCGCGCGCGAGCGGCTCGCGCTCGCGCCGGCCCGAGCCGCCGACGTGGCCGTCCTGCGCGTGACGCCGCCGGCGCTCGACGTTCGCGCCGCGACGCGCCGGTACGATTCGCAAGAACCGCGCTCATGAAGATCCTGATCGTCGACGACGAGGAGCAGATCCACTACGCCTTCCGGAAGATCCTCCCGGAGGGCACCACCGTGGTCTCGGCGCTCTCGGGCGAGGAGGCGCTCGCGAAGCTCGCCGACGGGCCGCCGGACCTCGTGATCATGGACGTCCGGATGGGCGGGATGACCGGGCTCGCCACGCTGCAGACGATGCGCGAGCGCTACCCGCGCCTGCCCATCGTCATCATGACGGCCTACGGCACGATGCAGACCGCCATCGAGGCGATGAAGCTCGGCGCCTTCGAGTACCTCCTCAAGCCCTTCGACATCCCCCGGATGCAGCGGGTCATCGACGAGGCGCTCGCCACCGCCCGCGCCCAGCGCCGCGGCGTCGCCGCCGGGCCGCCCGCGGCCGTGCCGGACGCGTCGTCGGCCGACGCCATCATCGGCGTCTCGACCGCCATGCAGGAGGTCTACAAGCAGATCGGCCGCGTGGCCGAGAAGGACATCACGGTCCTCATCCGGGGGGAGAGCGGCACCGGCAAGGAGCTGGTGGCGCGGGCGATCTACCGCAACAGCCGACGCGCGCTGCGCCCCTTCGTCGTCGTCAACTGCGCCGCCATCCCCGACACGCTCCTCGAGAGCGAGCTGTTCGGCTACGAGCGGGGCGCCTTCACCGGCGCGCAGGCGCGCCACGCCGGCCGCTTCGAGCAGGCCGACGGCGGCACGATCTTCCTCGACGAGATCGGCGAGCTGAAGGCGCAGACGCAGGCGAAGCTCCTCCGGGTGCTCCAGGAGGGCGAGGTCACGCCGCTCGGCGGCGGCGACACGCGCCGGGTCGACGTGCGCGTCCTCTGCGCCACCAACCGCGACCTCCACGCGATGCTCCGGGCCGGGCAGTTCCGCGAGGACCTCTTCTACCGGCTGAACGTCATCACCATCGAGGTGCCGCCGCTCAGGGAGCGCCGCGAGGACATCCCGGTCCTCGTCGCGTACTTCCTCGACCGGTTCCAGAAGGAGCTGGGCCGTCCGGTGCGCGGCCTCGACCCGGCGGCACTCCGCGCGGTCGAGGCCTACCCCTGGCCCGGCAACGTGCGGGAGCTGGAGAACACGCTCAAGCGGGCGGTCCTCCTCGCCAAGGGGCCGCTCCTCACCGCCGAGGACCTCCGCCTCGGCGTCGACCCCGGCGCGCAGGCGCCCGAGCCCGCGCCGGCCGAGACGCCGCCCGCGGCCGCCGCCGAGCCGCTCGAGTCGATCGGGTGGGAGGCGCTCCTCGAGCGCGCGCTCGCGCGCGCCGTCGCCACGCGCGGTCGCGAGAAGCTCATGCCGGCCGTCGAGCGGGTCCTCATCACCAAGGCGCTCGAGCGTACCGCCGGCAACCAGGTGCAGGCGGCCCGACTCCTCGGCATCAGCCGCAACACCCTCAGGAGCCGCATGAGCAAGTACGCGATCCGCGTCGAGCCGGCGGTGAACCCGAAGGGCGAGGCGTAAGGGGAACGCCGCAGCGCCCGCCGACCGCCACGCGCCCTTCGGCCTCCTTCGTCGTCCGTCGCACCCCCTTCGCATAAAACCGTTTGACACACCGCGCCACGCGTCGATATCGTTTCAGTATGTGGTCATGGTGTTCACAATGCTGAACACCACGCGGAGGCGAGGAAGGCTGGCGCCCGCATCGGACAAACGGCGGTTGGGAGTGCGGCCGGGCATCCGCAGGCAGACAGCGGGGCGGGGGTACGGCCGGCTGATCGACCTCCTCGAGATCCTGACGCTCGAGGAGGCCGGCCTCACCGGCTCCGACATCAGCCGCCGCCTCGGGCTGCCGAGGAGCACGGTCTCGGTGCTCCTCCGCTACCTGGTCGACCGCGGGGTCACCACGCTCGATCCGCGGACGCGCCGCTACTGCGCCGGGCCGGTGCTGGTGCAGCTCGCCTACCGTGTCGTCGGCGGCCTGCAGCTCGTTCGCGTCGCGCGGCCCCACCTGGAGGCGCTCTCGGCGCTGACCGGCGAGGACAGCTACCTCGGCATCCGGACCGGGACGCAGTTCATCTACGTCGACCGCGTCGAGGGGAGCCAGTCGATCGGGCTCAATCTCCGCCTCGGCTCACCCCGTTACCTCCACTCCACCGCCGTCGGGAAGCTGCTCCTGGCCTTCGGGACGCCGGAGCTGCTCGACGCGGTGATCGCCGAGCGGGGACTGCCGGCCATGACGCCGGCGACGATCACCGACCCCGCGCGCCTGGTCCGGGAGCTCGAGCGGATCCGGCAGCAGGGGTACTCGATCAGCGAGGAGGAGAACGTCGAGGGCGTCTACGGCCTCGCCGCGCCGATCCGCAACCACGCGGGCGAGGTGATCGGCGCCGTGCACATCTCCGCGCTCAGGGCGCGTGCGCGCGAGCGCCGCGACGTGCTCGTCGGCCGGATGTGCGACGCCGCGCGCCGCATCAGCGAGGCGCTCGGCGGGCGATGACGCCGCGAGGCGACTCGCGGCGCACGAGCATGGGGGGGAGAGACATGGATCGATACGGCAACGACGGTCGCGCGAACGCCCGGACCCGGGGCCTCACCCGGCGGGACCTCGTGAGCCGCTCGCTCGCGGCGGCGGCAGGCGTGACGCTCGGCGGCGGCCGGGCCGCGGCGGCCCGCGCGGCCGCGCCGGCGATCAACGTCGGAGTCCTTCTGCCGCTGTCGGGCGCCAACGCCCAGTTCGGCATCAACGCCCGCAACGGCATCGAGCTCGTCGCCGACCGGATCAACGCCGGGGGCGGCATCCGGGCGCTCGAGGGCGCGACGATCAACCTCGTCGTGGCCGACGCCACCTCCAACCCCGCCACCGCCGCCACCGTGGCCCAGCGCCTGATCAGTCGCAACAGCGTCGTGGCCGTCCTCGGCGCGTTCGCCTCCTCCCTGACCCTCGCGGTCTCGGAGGTCACCGAGCGGCGGCGCATCCCGCTCCTGACCATGTCGTTCTCCGACCAGATCACCGGCCGCGGCTTCAAGTACGTCTTCCAGGTCGTCTCGAAGGCGTCGGTGATCGGCAAGGCGCAGTTCGAGTACACGCTCGGGATCGCGAAGGCGGCCGGCGAGACGCTCGATCGCGTCGCCATCATGTACGAGGACACCGCCTACGGCACCTCCCAGGCCACGGGGCTTCGGGCCGCGGCGAAGGAGGCGGGGATCGAGGTCGTGATGGACGAGGCCTACCCGCTCGGGATCACCGACGTGACCCCGCTGATCGGCAAGCTGCGCGCCTCGGGGGCCAGGGCGGTCTTCCCGGTCTCGTACCTGAACGACTCCATCCTCATCATCCGGACCATGCGGCAGCAGCGGCTCGACATCCCCGCCATCGGCGGCGCGGCCGGCTACGTCATCCCCGACTTCCACCGGGCGCTCGGGGAGTACGCGGAGGGCGTCCTCTCGGTCAACACGTCGAACTACGACCTCGCGCCGGAGGAGACGCGGGCCTTCCGGGAGCGATACGGCTACTTCATGGTGCACGAGGCGATCGAGCACGCGGCGACGATGCACCTGCTCGCGCGCGCGATCGAGGCGGCGAAGTCGGCCCGGCCCGAGGCGGTCCGCGAGGCGCTCGCCGCCGGCCGGGTCTGCGACGGCATCGTCAAGGCGCTGCCCGGCGGCTGCGTGGCGTTCGACCGGACGGGGCTCAACACCGAGACCTACCCGATCATGGTCCAGTGGCGGGGGGCCGAGCTGGTGACGGTGTACCCCGAGCAGGTCGCCAGGGCGAAGCCGGCCTGGCGGAGCTGAAGGGGGGATGGACCTCCTCCAGGCCGTCGTCAACGGGGCGCTGATCGGCGGGGTCTACGCCGTGACGTCGATCGGGCTGACGCTCGTCTTCGGCGTCATGGAGATCGTCAACTTCGCCCACGCGGCGTTCCTGATGCTCGGCATGTACATCGCCTACCATGCCTGGGCGGCCTGGGGCATCGACCCCCTCTTCGGCTCCCTGATCGCGCTCGTCGTGGTGTTCGTGCTGGGGGCGGTCCTGCAGCGAACCCTGATCATGCCGATCCTCCGGGCGCCGCAGGTCTCGCAGATCTTCCTGACGGTCGGGCTGCTCCTCGCCCTCGAGAACACCGCCCTGCTCGCCTTCGGGTCGGAGTTCCGGTCGGTCCAGACGCCGTACCAGACGTCGGCGCTCCGCATCGGGGGCATCTTCGTCAGCGTCCCGTACCTCGCCGCGTTCCTGATGTCGGTGGCGTCGGGCGCGGCGCTCTCGCTCTTCCTGCGGCGCACCGACGTGGGTCGGGCGATGCGCGCCACGGCGCAGAACCCGACGGCGGCCAGGCTGGTGGGGATCGACGTCACCCGGATGTACTGGATCGCCTTCGGGCTCGGCACCGGGCTCACCGCCTTCGGCGGCGCGGTCATCCTGCCCTACATGACCGTCTTCCCGACCGTGGGCGGGCAGTTCGTCGTCCTGATGTTCACGGTCGTCGTCCTCGGAGGGCTCGGGAGCATCCCGGGGGCGATGATCGGCGGGCTGGTCGTCGGGGTGATCCAGTCGGTGTCGGCGCTGCTCTTCCCGATCCACCTGCAGAACCTCGTGCTCTTCCTCGTCTTCATCGCGGTGCTCGCCGTCAGGCCGACGGGGCTCCTCGGGGCGGGACGGTGAAGCGGCCGCTCCGGTCGCTCCCCGCCGTCGCCGTGGTGGGGCTGGCGTTCGCGGCGCCGCTGGCGCTCGACCCGCTCGGGTACCCGATGCGGGTCCTCACGCTGGTCTTCCTCTTCGCGGCGATGGGGCAGGCCTGGAACCTCCTCGGCGGGCTCGCCAACCAGGTGTCGCTCGGCCACGCGGCGTTCTTCGGCATCGGCGCGTACACCTCGACGATCCTCCTGCGCGACCACGGGCTCACGCCCTGGATCGGCATGCTCGTCGGCGGCGCGATCGCCGCGGCCGCCGCCGTGGCGCTGAGCATCCCCACCTTCCGGCTGCGGGGCCACTACTTCGCGCTGGCGACGCTCGCCTTCGGGGAGGTGATGCGGGTGGTGGCGAACAGCTGGTCCGAGGTGACCGGCGGTCCGGTCGGCATCTCGGTGCCGTTCCTCGGCGACGACGCGGCCATGTTCCAGTTCACGAGCAGCGTGCCGTACTACTACATCATGCTGGCCGCGCTGGTCGGGGTGAGCCTGGTCTTCTGGCGGGTCAAGGCGGGGCGGCTCGGCTACCGCCTGCGCGCGCTCAAGGAGAACCCGGAGGCGGCCGAGGTGATCGGCGTCGACACCTACCGGGCCAAGCTCGCGGCGATGCTCGTGTCGGCCTTCATCACGGCGCTCCTCGGGACCCTCTACGCCCAGCTCAACTACTTCTTCGACCCCGACACGATCTTCGGTCTGGCGACCGTCTCGGTGCGTATGGCGCTCGTCGCGATCGTCGGCGGCCTCGGCTCGGTCTGGGGGCCGATCGCCGGGGCGGCGTTCCTGATCCCGGTCGAGGAGTTCGCCAACGCGTTCTTCACCAACCAGGCGGCCGGCGTGTCGCAGCTCTTCTACAGCCTCCTCCTCATCGCGGTGATCCTCCTCGAGCCGAGGGGGCTCGTCGCCCTCGGGGGGCGAGCCGCGCGGCTCGCGCGGCGCGAGGGGCGGCCGTGAGCGAGGTCGTCCTGCGGGTCACGGACCTGTCGCGTCGCTTCGGCGGGCTCGAGGCCGTCAGGCGGGTCACCTTCGACCTGCGGCGGGGGGAGATCCTCGGCCTCATCGGCCCCAACGGCGCCGGCAAGACGACGCTCTTCAACCTGCTGGTCGGCCTCGTGCGCCCCTCGGCGGGACGCATCAGCCTCGACGGCCGCGACGTCACCGGATGGCCGCCGCATCGGGTGGCCGCCGCCGGGATGACCAAGACGTTCCAGAACGTCGCGCTCTTCGGCGAGATGAGCGTGCTCGACAACGTCCTGACCGGCGGGCTCCTGCGCCGCGGCCTCGGGGAGGCGCGCGCGCTGGCCGAACGGGTCCTCGCGCGGGTCGGGCTCGGCGGCATCGCCGGCAAGCGCGCCGCGGACCTCTCGTTCCCCGAGCGCTCGCGCGTCGAGCTGGCACGGGCGCTCTGCACGGAGCCGCGGGTGCTCTTGCTCGACGAGGTCATGGCCGC
>DASVDK010000249.1:0-4115 GCA_036381125.1 Thermodesulfobacteriota bacterium
GGGTTGAGGAGCGTCCAGGCGTACCCGAGCACCGAGCCGCGGTACCGGGCCTTGACGTCGCGCCAGACGAGGCTCGCGACGAGCGCCCGGTGGCGGTAGAGTTCGGCGAAGTGCTCGAGGACAGGCCTCACGCGTCGTGTCCCAGGTGGTGGCGGCGGCCGGGCCGTCGCCGGCCCGAAAGGCCGGCGTATTCTACGTATCCGAGCGGGCTTGTCAAATCGAAAGCCTTTGACACCCGGCCCGAAAACCGGTATATCGCCCCCGCCCATGATCCTCGTCCTCGGCGCCGGGCTCACCGGCCTCTCCACCGCCTATCACCTCGGTGACCGCCCGGGAGGCGCCCCGCCCTACCGGCTCGTCGAGCGGGACGCGGAGCCGGGCGGGCTCGCCCGCTCCGTGGACGCGGACGGCTTCGTCTTCGACTTCACGGGCCACCTCCTCCACCTGCGCGACGACGGGATCAGGGCGCTCGTCGCGCGGCTCGTCCCGGACGGCTTCGAGCGGCACGCGCGGCGCGCGTTCGTCTTCTCGAAGGGCGTGCTGACGCCCTATCCCTTCCAGGCGAACACGTACGGCCTGCCGGCCGACGTGGTCCGGGAGTGCGTCGAGGGGTTCGTCCAGACCCTCATCGAGGAGGCGCGATACGGGAAGGCGGGGGCGGGCGGGCGAGCCCGGGCGGGCGCCTCTCGAGCCGAGGCGGGCGCGACGGCGCCGGTAGCCGGCTCGGCCCGGGCGGCCGATGCCTCGCCTTCGTTCCACGACTGGGTCCTGCGGACGTTCGGCGCCGGCATCGCGCGGCACTTCATGTTCCCCTACAACGAGAAGCTCTGGCAGCGCGACCTGCGCGAGGTGACGACCGACTGGGTGGCCTGGTCGATCCCGAAGCCGGCGCTGCGCGACGTGCTCGCGGGCGCGCTCGGCCGCAGCGAGACCGCCTTCGGCTACAACCCGCAGTTCCTCTACCCGCGCGCCGACGGCATCCGGCTGCTGCCGAGGGCCTTCCTGCCGCACGTCCGGCCGCCGGAACTCGGCAAGCGCGCCGTCGCCGTCGACCTGGTCCGGCGCACGGTGCGGTTCGCGGACGGCGAGACGGCCGGCTACCGGACGCTGGTCTCGACGATCCCGCTGCCCGAGCTGATCGCGATGGCGGCGCCGGTGCCCGACGCGCTGCGCGACGCGGCGAGCCGGCTCGACTACGTCTCGGTCTGCAACGCGAACGTCGGGCTCGAGGGGGCGTCGGTGCCCGACGCGCACTGGATCTACTTCCCGGAGCCGGCGTTCCCCTTCTATCGCATGGGGATCCCGTCGAACCTGTCGCGCGGCATCGTGCCTCCGGGCGCCGTCGCCCTCTCCTTCGAGGCGTCCTACCGGCGCGGCCGCGCGCCGGGGGCCGACTTCGAAGAGGCCGCGCTCGCGGCGGCCGAGGCGGCCGGCCTCGTCCGTGGGCCGTACCGCCGGCTCACCGGCCGCACGCTCCACATCGAGTACGGCTACGTCGTCTTCGACGAGCACCGGCGCCGGCACCTTCCGGCGCTCCTGGAGTTCCTGTCGGCCCACGGGGTCGTCTCGACCGGCCGTTACGGCGCCTGGGAGTACTCGTCGATGGAGGACGCCATCCGGCACGGCCGCGAGGCGGCGGCCGTCGCGGCCGCGGGCGGTCCTGCCGCGGCGCGTCGATGATCCGGGTGGTGCAGGTCATCACGAAGCTCGAGCTGGGCGGCGCCCAGCAGCTCTGCCTCGAGCTCTGCCGGCGGCTCGATCGCCGCCGGTTCGAGGTGGTGCTCGTGAGCGGCGCGGAGGGGGAGCTGGTGGCGGAGGCGCGTCGGCTCCCGGACGTCCGCTTCGAGGCGGTACGGCCGCTCGTCCGCGAGGTGTCGCCGGCCGCCGACGCCGCGGCGCTCGCGGCGCTCGTCCGGCTCCTCCGCCGCGAGCGGCGGACGGCGCGCGGCCCGCTCGTCGTGCACACCCACTCGTCGAAGGCCGGCGTGCTCGGCCGGCTCGCGGCGCGCCTGGCGGGCGTGCGGCACGTGGTGCACACGATCCACGGGTACGCCTTCCACGCCGGGCAGCCGCCGGCGGTGCGCCGCCTCTACCAGGCGATCGAGCGCGTCGCGTCCCGTTGGGCCGACGCGCTGGTCGCGGTGGCCGAGGAGAACCGCCGCACCGGGATCGCGCTGGGCCTCTTCCGGCCCGAGCGGTGCGAGGTGATCCCCGGCGGGATCGACGTGGCGGCGTTCAGTCGGCCGCCCGAGGCGCGAGAGCGCGCCCGGGCGGCGCTCGGCCTGCCGGCCGGAAGCGGGGTGGTGGGGATGGTGGCCTGCCTCAAGCCGCAGAAGGCGCCGGAGGACTTCGTCGCCGTGGCGGCGCGCGTGCGCGCCGCCGTGCCCGGGACCCGGTTCCTCATCGCGGGCGACGGCGAGCGGCGCGCGGCCGTGGAGGCGGCGGCGCGGGCGGCCGGGCTCGACGGCGACCTCAGGCTCCTCGGCTGGCGCCGCGACGTGCCGGACATCCTCGCCGCGCTCGACGTGCTGGTCCTCACGTCCCGCTGGGAGGGGCTGCCGCTGGTCTTCCCGCAGGCGATGGCCGCGGGGCGGCCGGTCGTGGCGACCAACGTGAACGGCGCGCCCGAGGCGGTGCGCGAGGGCGTCACCGGACACCTCGTCCCGCCGGGCGACGTGGAGGCGCTCGCCGACCGGGTGATCGACCTCTTGCGGAACCCCGACCGTCGCCGGGCGATGGGCGAGGCGGCCCGCTCGGCCGCCGCCGCGTTCGACGTCGGCGCGATGACGCGCCGCCACGAGGCGCTCTACGAGCGGCTCGTGGCGCGCGAACGGGGGGCGGCGTGACCGACGCGGCGCCGGACCTCTTCGCCGTCGTGCTCGCGGCGATCGTGGGGAGCGTGGTCGGCTCCTTCCTGAACGTCGTGATCATCCGGCTCCCGGAGGGGCGGTCGATCGTCCGTCCCGGCTCGGCCTGCGGCCGCTGCGGGACGCCGGTGCGCTGGTACGACAACGTCCCGGTGCTCGCCTGGCTCTGGCTGCGGGGGCGCTGCCGCGCCTGCGGCGTCCGCCTGTCGGTCCAGTACCCGCTCGTCGAGGCCGGCACCGGCCTCCTCGCCGCGGCCGCGGTCCTGGCCTTCGGGGTCACGCTGGACGCGCTCGTCGCCTTCGCCTTCCTGGCGGCGCTCGTCGCCGTGAGCGGGATCGACCTCAGGATCCGCGAGATCCCCGACGCGATCAGCCTGCCGGGGACGTTCCTCGGCCTCCTCGTCTCGCCCTGGTCGGGCCTCGTCAGCTCGCCGTCGGCGGCGCTCGTGGGGGCGCTCGCCGGCGCCGGCGGGCTCTACCTCGTGGCGGCCACGTACGAGTGGATCCGGGACCAGGAGGGGATGGGGCTCGGCGACGTGAAGCTCCTCGCCATGATCGGCGCGGTCCTCGGCTGGGAGGCGCTCGTGCCGACGGTCCTCCTGGCGTCGCTGGTCGGCGCGGTGGTCGGGATCGCGCTCACCGTGGCGAAGGGGCGCAAGGACCTCGCCCTGGCGATCCCGTTCGGGCCGTTCCTCGCCCTCGGCGCGGCGGTGACGCTCCTTCTGCCGGGCTGGTGGATCGCGCTCCTGGCATGGCTTGCCGGTTGACAGGGCGCCGGCCGGTCGAAGATAATCCGCGCGGCTTCTCGAGGCCGGCGGGGGAGCGGCGCATGGAGGCAGAGGGGCGCGCGTCGAGTCCCGGTGCCGCGCGAGCCGCGGCCGCCCCGGCGACGGCGGCGGGCGGGTCGGCGCGGCCGGCGGCGCCCCCCGCGCGCTGGCGCTTCGGGCTCCGGACCGAGATCGTCGCCAGCATCGCGATCGTGCTGGTCGCGGCCCTCCTGCTGGTCGGCCTCGTCGTCATGAAGGTCATCGAGCGGATCGCGCTCGACCAGCAGGTCCGCTTCGGCGAGGCGGTCCTCCAGTCGCTCCAGTACAACGTCGCGCTCGCCTTCCCGGCCGGCACGGGCGCGCTCGAGTCGCTGCGCGGCGGCCCGCTCGAGACGGCGGCCGCGCTCTACGCCACCGGCGGACAGGTGCTGCGCGTCGTGGTCACCGACCGGCAGGGCGTCGTCCTGGCCGACACGGACGG
>DASVDK010000250.1:0-3208 GCA_036381125.1 Thermodesulfobacteriota bacterium
CTCCGCCGTGCCGGGCCGGCACGGCAGGAGCCCGGCGAGGACGCGGGTCACGTCGTCCTCCGCCAGCGGCTCGCCGAGCGAGCGGCCGAGCTGCGCGAGGAGGCTCCGCACCGTCTCGGCGTCGGGCGCGACCGACGCCGGAGCCGGCCCGTGCGGCCAGTAGCCGGTGCCGAGCGAGACGGCGCCGTCCCCCCAGGGGGCGAGGAAGTAGAGCCGGGTCCCGTCGCCCGGCAGCGCCACGGCCGTCTCGCCCGCCAGGCCCGGCCGGCGCAGGACGACGTTCATCGCGAGGGCGAGCGGCCCGGCGACCCGCACGCCGGCCCAGTCGGCCCACGGCCCCGCGGCGTTGACGACGACGCGAGCGCGCACGTCGAGGTCCCTCCCCGAGAGGCGGTCGCGCGCCGTCACGCCGGCCACCCGCCCCCGCGCAAGCCGCAGGCCGGTCGCCTCGACGCGGTTGGCCACGACGGCGCCCGCCTCGACGGCGCCGCGGACGACCGCGAGCGTCAGGCGGTCCGGGTCGAGCATGCGGGCGTCGTGGACGAGCGCGGCGCCTTCGACGTCGGGGGCAAGCCAGGGGGCGCGCCCCAGGGTCTCGGCGCGGCCGAGGAGGCGGCCCCGCGGGACGTGCCGGTCGGCGGCGACCCCCCGGTTGCGGTCGGCCGTGAGGAGGTCGTGGAGCGGCAACGCGGCGGCGAGCGCCGCCCGGCCGGGACGCCGTCGCCCGCCGAACGGCACGAGCACCGGCAGCGGCCGCACGAGGTGGGGCGCGATCGTGAGCCAGGCGCGACGCTCCGCCGCCATGAGGCGCAGGCGCGCCACGTCGGCGGCCTTGAGGTCGCGAAGGCCGCCGTGCACGATGCCGAGGCTGTTGCCGGAGGTCCCGGCGCCGAAGTCGTCCCGCTCGAGGAGCGAGACGGCAAGCCCGCGCAGGGCCGCGTCGCGCGCCACGGCGGCGCCGTGGATGCCGCCGCCCACGACCACGAGGTCGAACGGCCGGCCGTCGAGCGCCGAGAGGTCGCGGCGCACCGGTCTGCCCCCTAGCGCTGCACCTCGCGGATCGCGTAGTCGCGGATGCGGCGCGAGTGCGTGAAGATGACGATCTCGCCGAGGAGGCCGATCGAGCCGACCTGCACGCCGAGGACCATCAGGAGGACCCCCAGGATCAGCAGCGGCCGGTCGACCAGCGCGGCGTCGGCCGCGAACTTGTACACCGCCAGCGCCGCGCAGACGAGGAAGCCGGCGCCGAAGAGCGCCGCGCCGATCAGGCCGAAGAAGCGCAGCGGCTTGCGGACGAACTTGACCAGGACGAGGAGCGTGACGAGGTCGAGGAGCCGGCGCAGGTAGACGCCCGGCTGCCTGAGCCTCGCCTTTCGGTCGGCCGCGTGCTGCGGCACGTCGACCTCGGCCACGTCGAAGCCGCGCTGGGAGGCGAGCAGCGGCAGGAAGCGGTGGAGATCGCCGTAGGGCCTCACCTCGAGGGCGACCTCCCGGCGGATCGCCCGCAGGCCGCAGCTCACGTCGCGCAGGGTCGCGCCGGTGGCGCGGCGCGTGATCGCGTGGAACGCCCGGCTCTGGAGGCGGTTCACCCAGGCGTCGGTGCGCGGCCAGCGGCGCGCGACGACGAGGTCGTGGCCGCGCGAGAGCGCCTCGAGTACCGTGTCGACGCCGCCGGGGTCGGTCTGGAAGTACGCCGGCACCGTCACCACCGCGGCCCCCCTCGCCTCGCGGAAGCCGATGCTCAGCGCCGCGGCCTCGCCGCACCGCCGCGGCAGCACCACGACGCGGACCGGCTCACCCGCGGCGACGAGCGCGCCGAGCGGCGCGGCGGCCGTCTCGAAGCCCTGGTCCACGACGAAGAGGAACTCGAACGGCTCGCCGCGGCGCGCGAGCACCTCGGCGTGCGCCCGGTAGACCTCGACGAGATCGTCGCACCGCTCGGCCACCGGCACGACGACGCTCACGGCGGGCGCCGCCGTGCGGACGGAGGGGTCGGGCGGCGGCAGGTCGACGGACAGGTGGATGGCCCGGCTCATGGCACGCCTTTCGTGGCAATGGGGAGGCGGACGGTCCTCGGGCCGACGCCGGGCGCGACCGGGTCGGGCCGGAAGCTGCCGGTCTCGACCAGCACCGTCCCCATGGCCCCCATGGCGAGGAGGTGCCCCGCGAGGCAGAACGCGAGGAACGCCAGCGAGGGGAGCACGATGCCCGAGTCGAGCGGCAGGAGCAGCGCCCCCACGCAGGCGAGGCCGGCGGCGGCCGCCGCGAGGCTCCAGAGGCCGAACCAGAGCCCGGGCCTCGCGGCGAAGCGGGTCAGCATCGCGACGAGGAAGAGGTCGAGGCAGACGCGCCACGCCCGGCCGATGCCGTACTTGCTGCGGCCGAAGCGGCGCGCGTGATGGCGCACCGGGACCTCCGCGATCCGCGCGCCGGCCAGCGTCGCCATGGCTGGGATGAAGCGGTGCATCTCGGCGTAGAGCGCCACCCGCTTGATGACCTCGGCGCGATAGGCCTTGAGGGAGCAGCCGTTGTCGTGCACCGACACCCCCGACAGCCGGGCGATGAGGCGGTTGGCGACGATCGAGGGGAGCCGTCGCGAGAGGAAGCGGTCCTGGCGGTTGCGGCGCCACCCCTGCACCACGTCGTACCCCTCGTCGAGCTTCGCCACGAGCCGGGGGATGTCGGCGGGGTCGTTCTGCAGGTCGCCGTCGAGGCTCACGATGATCCGCCCCCGCGCGAGCCGGAAGCCGGCGGCCATGGCGGCCGTCTGCCCGAAGTTCCGGCGGAAGCGGACGACCACGACGGCCGGGTCCGCCGCCCGCAGGGCGGCCAGCCGCTCGGGCGTGCCGTCGCGGCTGCCGTCGTCGACGAAGAGGATCTCGAACGGCACCCCCATCGGCTCGAGCGCCTCGCGCAGGCGCCGGTGGAGCGGCCCGACGTTGTCCGCCTCGTCGAGGACCGGGATCACGACGGAGAGCGCCGGACGGTCTCGCACGGGTCCTCCTATCGCTCCGCCCGCAAGAGGAGCGCCGCCGCGGCCAGGGCCGCCGCGGCGGCCGCCGCCTGGAGCGGCGCCGGCACGCCGAGCCGGCCGGTGGCGTCGAGGCCGCCCATCCCGACCGGGACGAGCGCGACGAGCGCCGGCAGCCCCACGCGGCGCGACACGAGGCGCGCGAGGCCGGGCGTGGCGGCGACGAGCGCCGCCGCC
>DASVDK010000251.1:0-12381 GCA_036381125.1 Thermodesulfobacteriota bacterium
CCGTCACGGCGACGACCCGCCTCGGCTCGAGCCGGCGCTCGGGCGCCTCGAGGCCGCGGCGCAGGACGCGCAGGGCCGGGATGCGGGCCAGCCGCAGGAGCGGCAGCCAGGCGAAGAGGACCGCCATCAGCACGCCGAGGAGCACCCCGCGCAGCAGCGCGGGGACCGAGACGGTGAACGGGATGGCGATCGGGAGAAACTCCGCGAGGAGCGAGGGGAGCGCGAGCTGCGCGAGGGTGCCGACGGCGGCGCCGACGAGACCGCCCGCGACGCCGAGGACGACGGCCTGCACGACGAACACCGCCACGATCTCGCGCCCCGTGGCGCCGAGGCAGCGCAGCACGGCGACGGCGTCGAGCTGCCGGCTCACGTGCGCCGCCACCTGACTGCCGACGCCGACGCCGGCCAGGACGACCGTCGCCAGCGACAGGAGCCCGAGGTAGTCGCCGAGCCGGTCGAGGAACCGGCGCAGGGCCGGCTGCGCCTCCTCGAAGGTCGCCACCCGCACCGCGGGGTCGGGGATGTCGCGCGCCACGATCCGGGCGAGCCGCCGCACGTGGGCCGCGGTGCCGACCTCGCCCGGCAGCTTCACGAGGGTCCGGTAGCGGACGCGGCTGCCGGTCTGGACCAGCTCCGTGGCCGACAGCTCGGAGAGGGCGATGACCACCCTGGGACCGGCCGAGAAGGCGGCCACCGAGCGGTCCGGCTCGTCCACGATGACCCCGGCCACCGTGAAGCGCGCCCGGCCGAGCGTCAGGCTGTCGCCCACCCGCAGGCCGAGCTGCCCGAGGAGTTCGGGATGGACGACCGCCGCGGGCCCGGTCGCGAGCCGGTCGACGGCGTCGCGCGGCTCGGTGACGAGGCTGCCGTAGAAGGGGTAGCCGGGACCGATCGCCCTGAGCTCGACGAGCCGGGTCGCCGGGGGGGCCGCCGGGTCGGGCCGGTCCGCGGCCGACGCCATCGTGACCAGCTCGACGACCTGCACGGTCGCCGCGCCCGGCCCGATCGCGCGGCCGAGCGCCGCCTGCTCGTCCGGCTCGAGCGGCCGGCGGGCGGAGACCTCGAGATCGGCGGCGAGCAGCCGCCGCGCCTCGCTGCGGACGGCGCGGTCGAGCAGGGCGGAGAAGGACTCCACCGCGACGAGCGAGGCGACCCCCGCGGCGATGCAGGCGACGACGAAGAGGAGCCGCCGCCTGGCGCCGCGCAGGCTGCGCAGCGCCGTGACCGCGGCAAAGCGCCAGCGGCTCGCGGGGGCCCTCACGCGGGCGCTCCGGCACTCGCGCGGACCCGGTCGGCGACGATGAGGCCCTCGCGCAACTCGACGACGCGGCCGCTGCGGGACGCCAGCTCGGGGTCGTGCGTGACGAGGACGAGCGTCGTGCCGCGCTCGCGGTGCAGCTCGAGCAGCAGGTCGATCACCTGGCGACCGGTCGCCGCGTCGAGGTTGCCGGTCGGCTCGTCGGCCAGGACCACTTCCGGGTCGCGGGCGAGCGCGCGGGCCAGCGCCACGCGCTGCTGCTCGCCGCCCGAGAGCTGGGCCGGGTAGTGCCCGGCGCGCCGGCCGAGGCCGACCCGCTCGAGGAGCCGCCGGGCGGTCGCCTCCTTCGCCGCCGCGCCGGCGAGCTCGAGCGGCACCATGACGTTCTCGAGCGCGGTGAGGGTCGGCATCAGGTGGAAGGACTGGAAGACGAAGCCGATCCGCTCGCCCCGCAGGCGGGCGCGGCCGTCCTCGTCGAGGCTCGCGAGGTCGACGTCGCCCAGGGTGACCCGCCCCTCGCTCGGCGCGTCGAGGCCCGCGATGAGCCCGAGCAGCGTGGACTTGCCGCTGCCGGACGGGCCGACGACCGCCACCGACTCGCCCCGGCCGACCTCGAGGTCGATGCCGCGGAGGATCTCCACCATCCCGTCGCCCGAGCGCAGGCGCTTGCGAATTCCCGAGAGCCGGATCATGCTGCCCGCCATGTCGTCGCTGTTCGTCCTCTCATACCGCCGGCGCCTCGCGTCCACCGTGACCCGGGCCGCCGTGGCGCTCGTCGCGCCGCTCCTGGCCGCCGCCTGCTCGCCGCCGAGTCAGCCCCCGGAGCCGCAGACCGCCGAGGCGGTCGCCGCCCCCTCGCCTCGGCCGGACCTCCCCGCCGTCGTCTTCCTCGGCGACAGTCTAACGGCCGGTTACGGGCTTGCCGAGGAGCAGGCCTTTCCCGCCCTCCTCGAGGCGCGCATGCGCGAGGAGGGGCTCGACCTGCCGGTGGTGAACGCCGGGGTGTCGGGCGACACCACCGCGGGCGGGCTCTCGCGGCTCGACTGGATCTTTCGCCAACGGGTCGGCGTCCTCGTCGTCGCCCTCGGGGCCAACGACGGCCTGCGGGGGGTGCCGGTGGCCGAGACCCGGCGCAACCTCGCACAGATCATCGAGCGAGGCAAGTCCGCAGGGGCCCGGGTGGTGCTCGCCGGGATGAAGCTCCCCGTCAACTACGGCCCGCAGTACCGAAGCGAGTTCGAGGCCATCTACCCCGAGCTGGCGCGCCAGTACGACGTGCCGCTCGTCCCCTTCCTGCTCGAGGGGGTGGGGGGCGTCGCCCGCCTCAACCAGGCGGACGGCATCCATCCCACGGCGGAGGGCCAGCGAATCATCGCCGACCACCTCTGGCCCGTGCTCGCCCCCGTGTTGCGAGAGACCGCAAAGCAGACCGAGGCCACCGGCCTCACGACCGTCCGCTGAGACGGGTCAGGCCGCGAGGCGATTCTCCGCCTCGGTGGAAAATGGAAAGGCCTGACCCCTTGGAAAACGGAAAGGCCTGACCCCCTGGAAAATGGAAAGGCCTGACCCCACGCGAGGTCAGGTGGATACGCGGGCGAGGAGGCGTCGGGTGGCCTCCTCGAAGACCTCGGCCTCCGGGAGGAGGCTCACCACCAGGTACGCCTCGGAGGGGAAGTCGAAGAAGTAGCCGGGGTGGACGAGCACGTCGTCCCGGTCGAGGAGCGAGAGCGCGAGCGCCTCCTCGCCTTCCCCGCGGGGGACCTGCAGGATCGCGTACCACCCCCCCTCGGCCGGCAGGAGCCGGCAGGGCGAGCCTGGACCGAGCCGGGCGGCGAGCCGCGCGCGGTTCGTCGAGACGCGGTCGAGGATCGCCCCCCGGATCCGCGGCGCGAGGTCGAGGAGGGCCGGCAGCGCGGCCTGGACCGGCGTCGAGACCGAGAGGAACGTGTCCGCCACCAGGTCGAGCCGCTCGAGGGCCGCGGCCACACGCGCGGCGGGGCCCGAGGCGACGAGCCAGCCGAGCTTGAGCTGCGGCAGCCCGGCCACCTTCGAGAGGCCGTTCAGCGCGAAGGCGAGCGGCGCGTCGCCGGACGGAAGGTCCCGGAGCCCTCCCGCGACCGTCCCGGCCCGCTCCGGGTCGGGTCCGTACGCGAAGTCGGCGAAGACCTCGTCCGTGATCAGGGCAAGGCCGCGCGACGCGCAGAGCGAGGCGATGGCGGCCGCCTCGCGCCGGGTCAGGAAGGAGCCGGTCGGGTTGTTGGGGCTCACCACCACCACGGCCCGCGCGCGCGCCTCGTCGCGCGCCGTCGCCGCCAGCGCGTCGAGGTCGATGCGCCACTCGTCCCCGTCGAAGCGGACCGGATAGGGGACCGTCCGCACGGGCGAGAGCGCGGCGAGGTGGTCGAGGAGCGGGTAGCTCGGCGCCGGGACGAGCAGGGTGTCGCCGGGGTCGCAGAGGACGGTGAAGAGGAACGAATAGGCCTCGCTCGTGCTGGCCGTGAGGACGACCCGCGCCGGGTCCACCGCGGCGCCCCGCGCGGCGTAGTAGCGGGCGACCGCCTCCCGCGCCGGCCGCGCGCCCCGCGGGTCGGGCGTGTAGACCAGCGCCTCGGGGCGGGCAAGCGCGGCGAGGATCGCCTCGCCGGGGTAGGGGAGCCCGCATCGCGTCGGGTTCGACGCGGTCAGGTCGAGCACGCGCGCCCCGGCCGCCCGCTTCGCCTCGAGGAGGCGGGCAAGCGCGTTCGGCGCGAGGGGGATGGCGGTGCGGCGCGAGAGCACGGGCAGAGTGTAGCGGCTCGGCCGGCGGGACGAGACGGCGGCCTGCTCGCGTGGACCCGCGACCGGCCGTGCTTGACCGGGCCGATGGTTTGACGTATACCGCGGGGACCGGGCCGGACCCGGGTGCGGACCTGCTGGTCCGCCCAGGAGGGTACATGTCTAGCGAGTTCGGACGCGGACCGGGGATGGGCGAGCAGGTCCTCCGGGCGCCGTACGTGGTCGAGGCGGCCCAGCGGGCGTTCCTCTGGCGCGTCTACCAGTGGATGGCCGTCGGGCTCGGCCTCACCGGGCTGGTCGCCTACTGGGTGGCCGGGTCGGAGGCCGCGCTGCGCCTCGTCTACGGCACGCCGTTCGTGATGCTCGGCCTCTTCCTCGCCACGCTCGGCCTCGTCTTCTTCATCGGCCGGGCGGCTGCGAGCCTGTCGCCGGGCCAGACCGGGGCGCTCTTCGTCCTCTACGCCGGTCTCATGGGGGTGCTCCTCTCCTCCGTCTTCGTCCGCTACACGTCGGAGTCGATCGCCTCGACGTTCTTCGTCACGGCCGGCACCTTCGGGGTGACGAGCGTCTTCGGGTTCGTGACCAGGCGCGACCTCTCGGGGCTCGGCAGCTTCCTCTTCATGGGATTGGTCGGGCTCATCATCGCGAGCGTCGTGAACTGGTTCCTCATGAGCCCGATGATCACCTGGGTCACCACCTACATCGGCGTCGGCATCTTCGTCGGCCTGACGGCCTACGACACCCAGAAGCTCAAGACGATCGGCGCAACGGTCGACCCCGACGCGGCGGCGACGCAGTCCATCGCCATCCAGGGGGCGCTCGCGCTCTACCTCGACTTCGTCAACCTCTTCCTCTTCCTCCTCCGACTCTTCGGCAACCGCAGGTAGACGCCGTACGGGGCGGAGCGCCGCTCGCGCGCTCCGCCCCCGCGTGGCACACTCTCGTCATGCGCGCGTGGGTCGTCGAGCGTACGGGGCCCATCGACGGGGGGGCGGTCGTGAGGCGGGTCGACCGCGACGTGCCGCGTCCGGCCCCCGGCGAGGCGCTCGTTCGGGTCCTCGCCTGCGGCGTCTGCCGGACCGACCTGCACGCGGTCGAGGGCGACCTCGATCTGCCCGCGCTCCCGCTCGTCCCCGGCCACCAGGCGGTGGGGGAGGTCGTCGAGGCGCCGGCCGGCAGCGGGCTCGCCGCCGGCGACCGCGTCGGGATCCCGTGGCTGCGCTGGACGTGCGGCCGCTGCCGGTTCTGCCGCTCGGGCCGCGAGAACCTCTGCCCGGACGCCCGCTTCACCGGCTTCCACGCGGACGGCGGCTACGCGGACTACGCCACCGTGCCGGCCGCCTTCGCGCTGCCGCTGCCGGCCGCCCTCGCCCCGGTCGATGCGGCCCCCCTGCTCTGCGCCGGCGTGATCGGCTTCCGGGCGCTCAGGCTCTCGGGGATCCGACCCGGCGGGCGGCTCGGCCTCTACGGCTTCGGCGCCGCCGCGCACCTCGCCGTCCAGGTGGCGTCCCACTGGGGCTGCGAGACCTTCGTCTTCACGAGGTCGGGCGAGCACGCGGCCCTTGCCCGCTCCCTCGGGGCCGCCTGGGCGGGGCGGTCGGACGAGACGCCTCCCGCGCCGCTCGACGCCGCCGTCGTGTTCGCGCCGGCCGGCGCCGTCGTGCCGCACGCGCTGCGCGCGCTCGACCGCGGCGGCACCGTGGCCATCGCCGGCATCCACATGACGCCGATCCCGTCGCTCGACTACGACCGCGACCTCTTCCTCGAGCGCGTGCTCCGCAGCGTCACGGCCAACACGCGGGAGGACGCCCGCGAGTTCCTCCGCCTCGCGGCCGAGATCCCCGTGCGCACCGCCGTCGAGCGGGTCCCCTTCGACCGGGCCCGCGAGGCGCTCGTCCGCCTCGCGCGCGGCGAGGTGCAGGGGGCCGCCGTCCTGGAGATGTAGCCGCCGGTCGGCGGCGGGCCGCCAGAACGCCGGTTTGACGAGCGTCCGCCCGGGCGATAGAGTTTTTCCACGTTGCAAGCGCATGTTTCGCATAGTGAAACAAAGGCGCGGCGCGCCGCGTACGACGTGGCGGTGCTCGGCAAGGCCCTCGCCATCGTCGAGTCGCTCGTCGACGGCGCCACGCTCGGCGTGAGCGAGCTCAGCGATCGGACCGGCGCGAGCAAGGCGTCGGTGTTCCGCATCCTCGCCACGCTCGAGCGCCGCGGCTACGTCGCGAAGGATCCGGTGAGCCGCAAGTACCGGCCCGGACCGCGGCTGCTCGCCGTCGCGTGCGGGCTGGTCTCCGGGCACGACCTCGTGCAGGGGGCGAGGCCCGTGCTCGCGGCGCTCCACGCGGAGTTCGACGAGACGGTCAACCTCGGGATCCTCAGCGAGGGGCAGGTGCTGTACCTCGACATCCTCGAGAGGAGCCACGGACTTCGCATGGCCGCGCGCGTCGGCAGCCGCCACCCGCTGCACAGCACCGCACTCGGCAAGGCGATCCTCGCCTGGCTGCCGGCCGACGAGGCGAGGCGGCTCCTCCCGGAGGGGCGTTTCGAGCGACGGACCCCGCGCAGCGTCACCGCGTGGCCGTCGCTCGAGCGGCAGCTCGCCGCCTTCCGGAAGCAGGGGTACGCGGTGGACGACGAGGAGAACGAGGCCGGCGTGCGCTGCGTCGGCGCGCCGATCCTGGACGTTCGCGGTCGGCCGGTGGCGACCGTCAGCGTGGCGGGCCCCGCCTCGCGCCTGCGCGACGCGACGATCCGCCGGATCGGCCGGCGGCTGGTCGACGCGGCGTCGGAGATCGCGGAGCGGATGGGCTACCGCGGCCGCGGCGGAGCCTCGGTCTCCTGAGCGATGAGGACGCGGATGCGGCTCGCCGTGCTCGGCCTGCACCACGAGACGAACACCTTCGCGCCGACCGCGACGACCTGCGAGGACTTCGCCCGCGCGGGGATCCTGCGCGGCGGCGAGGTCGTCCGGGCCTACCGCGACTCCCACGCCACGCTCGCCGGCTTCTTCGACGCGGCCGAGCGCCACGGCGCCGACTGCGTCCCCCTGCTCTACACGACCACCGAGCCCTCGGGCACGATCACCGCCGATGCGTTCGACCGGATCGTCGGCGAGATGCTCGATCGGCTCGCCTCCGGCGGGCCCTGGGACGGCGTCCTGCTGGCGCAGCACGGCGCGGCCGTGGCCGAGGGCTACCCCGACGCCGACGGCGAGATCGCCGCGCGCGTCCGCGAGGTCGTCGGCCCGGCGGTGCCGATCGGCCTGGCCCTCGACATGCACGCCAACATCTCCCGGCGCATGATCGAGAACGTGACGGCGACGGTCGTCTACCGGACCAACCCGCACCTCGACCCGCGGCCGCGGGCCTTCGAGTGCGCCGAGATCATCGTCCGGACCGCGCGCGGCGAGGTGCACCCGGTGCAGGCGCTCGAGACGCCGCCCCTCGTCGTCAACATCGTGCGGCAGTGCACGGACGAGGAGCCGATGCGGAGCCTGGTGCGCGACGTCGAGTCGGTCATCGACCGCGCGGGCCTTCTGTCGGCGAGCATCGCGGAAGGCTACCCGTACGCCGACGTCCCGGAGATGGGGATGTCGGTCCTCGCGGTGGCCGACGGCGACCCGGAGGCGGCCCGGGAGGCTGCCCGCTGGCTCGCCGGGCGCGCCTGGGCGCGGCGCGCCGAGATGACCGGTGCCATCGCGTCGCCCGAGGAGGCGCTCCGCCGGGCGGCCGCGGCCCCGCGGGGTCCGGTCGTGCTCATGGACGTCGGCGACAACATCGGCGGCGGCAGCCCGGCCGACTCCACGGTCCTCCTCGCGACGGCGAGGCGTCTCGGGGTCCGGGGCCTCCTGCAGACGCTCTACGATCCCGAGGCCGTCGCCGCCTGCGCGGCGGCCGGCGTCGGGGCCACGGTCCGGCTGCGCGTCGGGGCGAAGACCGACGACCGGCACGGCGAGCCGGTCGAGGTCGAGGGGCGGGTGCGGCTGCTCTCCGACGGCCGCTACGAGGACCCCACGCCGACGCACGGCGGCGCCCGCTTCTTCGACGCCGGGCCGACGGCGGTGCTCGAGACGCTCGAGGACCACACGCTCGTCCTCACGAGCCGGCGCGTCGGGAACACGAGCCGCGAGCAGATGTACGCGCTCGGCATCAGACCCGAGACCAGGCGGGTGGTCGTGGCGAAGGGGGTGGTGTCGCCCCGGCCGGCCTACGCGCCCATCGCGGCCGAGATCATCCTGGTCGACACGCCCGGGGTGACGAGCGCCGACCTGAGCCGCTTCCGGTACGAGCGGCGGCGGCGCCCGCTCTACCCGTTCGAGGCGGAGGCCGCCTATCCCGGCGGAGGGATCGCGAGATGACGGACGACATCGGCGCCGCCCCGGGTAGCGCGGCGTACTACGACGTTCTCGCCGCGCGCCTCGGCTCGGCGCTGCTGGCCGACATCCTCGACGACCTCGGCGTCCGGGCGAGCGTCATGCGGCACACGATCCGCCCGCTCTCCGACCGCGCCGTCGCCGTGGGGCGCGCGGCGACGATGCTCGCGGTCGACGTGTACGAGCCGCCGGCGGAGCCCTACCGGCGCCTCATGGAGGGGCTCGACGCGCTCGAGCCGGGTGCGGTCGTGGTCGTCACGACCAACGGGTCGACGCGGGCGGCCCTCTGGGGCGAGCTGCTGTCGACGGCCGTCGCCAGCCGCGGCGGCCGCGGCGCGGTGCTCGACGGCTTCACGCGGGACGCGCGTCGGATCGAGGCGATGGGGTTCCCGGTCTTCTGCACCGGGTTCTCGCCGGCCGACTCGAAGGGCCGCTGCGAGGTGATCGCGCACGGCGTCACGATCGAGGCGGGAGGCGTCCGCGTGCGGCCGGGGGACCTGGTCTTCGGCGACCGCGACGGCGTGGTCGTCGTGCCGCAGGAGCTGGAGGCCGACGCGGTCCGGCGAGCCCTCCGGAAGGCGTCCGAGGAGAACAGGGTCCGCGATGCGCTGCGCGGCGGGATGCCGGTGACCGAGGCCTTCCGTCGCTACGGCGTGCTCTAGGGCCTGACTACAAAGGCCGGTAGCGGGAGCAGCCGGGCCGCGCCGGACGACGGCCGGCGGGTGTGAGGAGGCCGCGGACGAGGCAGAGCGGCTCGGGGCCCCTGCCAGAGCGATGCCACGAGGCTTTGCAGACGCAGCCCAGGACGGCGGAGGGAGCGACGACATGCCGAAGAGCCAGATCACCACGCGCAAGGCGCCGGCGCCGATGGGGCCCTACTCCCAGGGCCTGCGCGCGGGCGACTTCGTCTACGTGTCCGGTCAGGGGCCGATCGACCCCGAGTCCGGAAAGGTGAAGGGGACGACCATCGAGGAGCAGACGGCCTGCACGCTCGACAACGTGAAGGCCGTCCTCGAGGCGGCCGGCGCGTCGATGGCCGACGTCGTCAAGGCCACATGCCATCTGGCCGACCTGTCCCACTTCTCGCGGTTCAACGCGGTCTACGAGCGCTACTTCCCCGAGCCGCGGCCGGTCCGGACGACGGTCGGCAGCCAACTCCTCGGGATCCTGGTCGAGGTCGACGTCGTGGCCTACGTCGGTCCCGACGCGGGCGCCAAGCCCGGTCGATAGACGATGTCCGCGCTCTTCCCCGACCTCGACACGCCGGCCCTGGTCGTCGACCTCGACGTCATGGAGGCGAACCTCGAGCGCATGGCGGCCGAGGCCCGGCGCCGGGGGGTGCGGCTCAGGCCCCACACCAAGACGCACAAGGCGCCCTGGATCGCGAGGCGGCAGCTCGAGCTCGGGGCGAGCGGCATCACCGTGGCCAAGCTCGGCGAGGCCGAGGTCATGGTCGCGGCCGGGATCCGCGACATCCTCGTCGCCTACCCGATCGTCGGCGAGCGCAAGCTCGAGCGGCTCGCGGCGCTCGCCGCCGCGGCCGACGTGAAGGTCTCGCTCGACTCGGTCGAGGCGGCCGAAGGGGTGTCCGCGGTCGGCCGCCGGATCGGCCGCCGCGTGCCGATCTACCTGGAGATCGACACCGGCCTGCGCAGGGTCGGGGTCCTGCCGGGCCGGGAGGCGGTCGAGCTGGCGCGGGCGATGGCGCGCCTGCCGGGGGTCGAGATCGTCGCGGTGACGACCCACGGCGGCCACGTCGGCGCGGCCGAGAGCGAGGCGGCGCTCGAGGCGGCGTCCCGGGCGCAGGCCCGCGCGCTGGTCGAGACGGCCGAGGCCCTCCGCGCCGCGGGGATCGGGGTGGTCGACGCGAGCCCCGGCTCGACCCTCTCGGCGCGCTTCGACCTCGACACGCCGGGCGTCACCGAGATCCGCCCCGGGACGTACGTCTTCAACGACGCCAACACCGTGCGCCGGTGGTCGGCGTCGCTCGAGACCTGCGCCGCGTTCGTCGTCACCACCGTCGTGTCGAGGCCGGCGCCGGATCGCGCGGTCGTGGACGCGGGGAGCAAGACGTTCAGCTCGGATCGGCCGGCGGGGGGCGACGAGCACGGCTACGGGATCGTCAAGGGGCGGTCGGGACTCGTGCTGGCCAGGCTCACCGAGGAGCACGGCATGCTGCGGGTCGCGGGGGCGGCCTCGGATCTGCGAATCGGCGATCGGCTGGCGATCGTCCCGAACCACATCTGCACCGCCGTGAACCTCGCGGACGTGCTCTACGGCGTGCGGGACGGTCGGGTGGTGTCGGAGATCGCGGTCGCCGGTCGCGGGAAGCGTACGTGAACCCCTGGTCACGGAGGAGGTGTCGCATGCGGAGGATCGCGATCGGAGCGCTCGTGCTCGCCCTGAGCCTGTCCGTCGCCGGCCCGCACCGGGCGGCCGCACAGGAGGGGAAGCCGGGAGGGACGCTGCGCGTGGCCACCATCGGCGAGCCGCCGGGGCTCGATACGATGCTGCCCTACGGCATCCTGGCGCAGCACATCGGCAAGCACGTCTACGAGAACCTCTTCACCTTCGACGCCAACTGGCGCCCGGTGCCGATGCTCGCCGAGGGCTACACGACGAGCGCCGACGGCAAGGTCTACACGATCAGGCTCCGCCGCGGCGTCAGGTTCCACGACGGCTCGACCTTCGACGCGGCCGACGTGGTCGCCTCGCTCCAGCGCTGGGTGCAGCTCGAGAGCACGGCCAAGTCGCTCCTGGCGCCGAACCTCGAGTCGATCACGGCGGTCGACCCGCAGACGGTCGAGGTGAAGCTCAAGGCGCCCTCGTCGGTCCTGATCTACATGCTCGCCGCCGACGCGGCGCCCATGTACCCGTCGGAGCTGGTGCAGAAGTTCGGCAGCCAGCCGCTCAAGGAGTACGTCGGCACCGGGCCGTATCGCTTCGTGGAGTGGCTTCCCGACCGGCACATCGAGCTGGCCCGGTTCGACGGCTACGCCGCTCGCAGCGAGCCGGCGAGCGGCTTCGCCGGCAAGCGGGTCGCCTACCACGACACGATCCGCTTCATCCCCGTCCCGGACGTGTCGGTGCGCGTGGCCGGCGTGCAGTCGGGGCAGTACGACGTGGCGCTCGACATCAACCCCGACATGTACCAGACCCTCAAGGACGACCAGCGGGTCCGCTCGCTCTTGATCCGCCCCTTCGGGTGGCCGTTCTTCGCGATGAACAAGGCGCAGGGGCTCTTCGCCGACGTGCGGCTCAGGCGGGCGTTCCTCGCCGCGCTCGACATGGACCAGCTCATGGCGGCCGGCTTCGGCGACAAGGCGCTCTACGCGGTCAACGGCAGCATCTACCCGAAGGAGATCACCGACTGGTACACGACGGCCGGAACCGAGCCGTACAACCAGAAGGCGCCGGCCCGCGCGAAGCGGCTCCTCGAGGAGGCGGGGTACGCCGGCAAGCCGGTCCGGATCGTCACGAGCCGGCAGTACGACTTCCTCTACAAGATCAGCCTCGTGGCGGCGCAGCAGGCGCGCGCGGCCGGCTTCAACGTGGACCTCCAGGTGGTCGAGTGGGCGACGCTCGTCGAGCGGCGCCAGAAGCCGGATCAGTACGAGATCTTCGTGACGTTCAACTCCATGTCGCCGGCGCCGCCCCTCTACCAGCTCTGGCTCTTCGAGTTCTGGCCCGGCTGGTGGAAGAACGAGGAGAAGGACCGGCTCCTCGCACGGTTCGGGGCCGCCACGGACCACGCCAGCCGCGCGGAGATCTGGAGGAACATCCAGGCGCTCATCTGGAGCGAGGTGCCCATCGTCAAGGTGGGCGACTTCTTCGGCTACGCGCTCGCGTCGCCGAAGCTCGAGGGCGTGCAGGAGATCTACACGATGCCCTTCTGGAACACCTGGACCAGGTAGGGCCGACGCACTTGCGTCGCGGGGGCCGGCCGAGGCCGGCCCCCGCGCCTGACCCGAGGGCGGCA
>DASVDK010000252.1:0-6394 GCA_036381125.1 Thermodesulfobacteriota bacterium
CTCGGCCGCGGGCGGGGGGGGCGTCGCAGCAGGCGGGGGGGGCGGGGCGGTCGTCGCGGCCGGCGGCGCAGCAGCCTCCGGGATGGGCGAGATCGGCGTCGCGCCGACCAGCCCCGCATCGGCCGACTCGTCGACCACGACGGGAGCCGCCGGTTCCGCGGGCTCGGCCGCGGGCGTCGCCGCCACGCGGGCGCCCGGCTCGAGGAACATCGGCGTCTCGCGCATCAACTCGTCGCGGCGCGCGGGGTCCAGGTCGCGGAAGCCGAGGTCGTCCATCATGAAGCCGAGGCTCTCGGCAAAGGCCATCGCCTCGCCCATGACCTCGTCGAAGCGCGCCTGCGGGACGCGCCCTCCGTCGTACCGGTAAAAGGCCCCCTTGTTGCTCTCGACGCAATGGAGGTAGATGGAGAAGCTGACCTCGTCGAACCCGTCGCGGTAGGCGCAGATGTAGGCTCGGGTCGGTTCGACCGGCATGTCGGCCGCCACGACCATGGGCGCATTGAGCGAGGCCACGAGGGCGAGGACCTTGTCGGGCGAAAGCGGGAGGGACTGCCGCTCGCTGTCGATCTCGAACATGGGGCCTCGCACCTGTCGGACGCCGCGGCGGCCCACCGGCCCGTGTCGACGTCAGACCAGGTTTCTCAGTAAATTCAAGCGTCTACGCGGTTCGAGGCGCGGACGATATCACAGGGGCGTCGCGGCTGTCAATGGACGACTGCCCCGGTGTCGGAGGGGAGCGCATGGCCAGGATACTCGTGGTGGACGACGACGAGTCGATCCGGCTCCTCTACCAGGAGGAGCTGCAGCAGGAGGGGCACGAGGTGCTCACGGCGGCCACGGCGGCGGAGGGGCTCGCGCTGGTGGAGTCGGCCCGGCCCGACCTGGTGACGCTCGACATCAAGATGCCGGGCCAGGACGGCCTCACCGCCCTGCGGGAGTTCAAGGCCCGGTACCGGAACCTGCCCGTCATCATGTGCACCGCCTACGGGTCGTTCAAGAAGAACTACGCCTCGATCGCCTCGGACGCGTACGTCGTCAAGTCGGCCGACACGACCGAGCTCAAGAACGCGGTCCGCCGCGTCCTCTCCGGCCGCCGCTAGAGCCCTTTGCGGATCAGCCTGCGAGGTAGCCCGAGGGACGGGAAAACGTCGGGGTCCGACCCCACGCGTGTGCCACGGGCCGCGGCCGACCCGCAGCCCCTACGCCAGCTCCTCGAACGCGCAGAGCCGCCGGAAGGCTTCGTAGCGGGCGCTGATGTCGCCCGGCGCGAGGGCCTTCAGCCGGTCGAGGCTGAACGCCTCGACGTTGAAGGAGGCCATCACGCCGCCGGCCACGATGGCCCTGCGCAGGGTCGGCTCGTCGAGGCGCCCCTCCCTGGCGACGAAGCCGAGGACGCCCCCGGCGAAGGTGTCCCCCGCCCCGGTCGGGTCGAAGACCGCCTCGAGCAGGTAGCCTGGCGCCGCGAAGACCCCCTCGCCGTGGAACATGAGGGCGCCGTACTCGCCTCGCTTGACGATCAGGATCCTCGGGCCCATGCCACGGATGGCCCGGGCGGCCTTCACGAGGTTCGCCTCGCCGGCGAGCTGGCGGGCCTCCGCCTCGTTGATCAGCAGCAGGTCGACCCTGGCGAGGACCCGCCTGAGGGCGTCGAGCTTGCCCGAGATCCAGAAGTTCATCGTGTCGGCGGCAACGAGCCTCGGCGACCGAACCTGGTCGAGCACGTCCGCCTGCAGTTCCGGGTCGATGTTGCCGAGGAAGACGTAAGGGCTGTCGCGAAACCCCTCCGGCAGCTCCGGCTTGAACTCGGCGAAGACGTTGAGCTGCGTGTCGAGCGTCCTGGCCTCGTTGAGGTCGAACCCGTAGCTCCCGGTCCACCGGAAGGTCCGGCCCGGCTTGCGCACGAGCCCGGACAGGTCCACCGGCCGGCCGTCGAGGAAGGCCAGCGCGTCGGGCGGGAAGTCGTCCCCCACCACCCCCACGACCCGCACCGGCGCGAAGTACGACGCCGAGGTCGAGAAGTAGATGGCCGAGCCGCCGAGCACCTCGTTGGCCTTGCCGAAGGGGGTCTCGACCGAGTCGAAGGCGACCGAGCCCACCACGAGGATGGGCGACGCGGACGACATCGCTCACTGCCCTCCGAGGTACGGGTCGAGGAAGAGCGCGAGGTCTCGCCGCGTCTCGAACGGGATCAGGTGGCGCTGCGTCATGACGGCGTTCTTGAGCGCCGTCGGGCACGCGCAGTCGCGCCGGCCCGGCACGCGCGGCACCGTCTCGGCGATGATCCGCTTGGCGGCCGCCACGTTCTTCATGAGGACGGCGATCACCGCCTCGACGGTGACGTCCTCCTCCTCCTCGTGCCAGCAGTCGTAGTCGGTCACGAGCGCCATCGTGGCGTAGCAGAGCTCCGCCTCGCGCGCGAGCCTGGCCTCGGGGAGGTTCGTCATGCCGATGACGTCCACGCCCCACTGCCGGAAGATCCGCGACTCGGCCCTGGTCGAGAACTGCGGGCCCTCGATGCAGATGTAGGTCCCGCCCCGGTGGACCCTCACGCCGCCCGCGGCCACGGCGCCGTCGTAGAGGGCGCCGGCCAGGACCGGGCAGACCGGGTCGGCGAAGCCGACGTGCCCGACGAGGCCCTTGCCGAAGAAGGTCGCCGGCCGGTCCCTGGTCCGGTCGAAGAACTGGTCGACGACGACGACGTCGCCCGGGTGAATGTCCTCCCGCATCGACCCCACGGCCGACGCCGAGATGACGTGCGTGGCGCCGAGCTTGCGCATCCCCCAGATGTTGGCCCGGAACGGCAGCTCGGACGGCATGAGCCGGTGGCCGCGGCCGTGGCGCGGGAGGAAGAGGAGCCGCACGCCCAGGTACGTGCCGGCGATGAAGGCGTCCGACGGCGGCCCGAAGGGGGTGTCGAGCCGGATCTCCTCCCGCCCCTCGAGCCCCTCGAGGTCGTAGAGGCCGCTGCCGCCGATGACGCCGATAACCGGTGCGGTCACGCCCGGGCCGCCAGGCCGACGAGGGGCGAGTCGAGCTCGAGGCCCTCGGGCGCGCGCTCGCCGAGCTGCCCGCAGGCGGCCGCGATGTCGTCGCCGCGCCGCGTGCGGAGGAAGGCCGTGTACCCGGCCGCCTGGAGGATGTCCTGGAAGCGGCGCACCCGCGCGTACTCGGGCGCCTTGAAGGGCGAAGCCGGATGCTCGTTCATGGCGATGAGGTTCACTTTGGACGGGATCCCGCGCAAGAGGGCCGCGAGCCTTCGGGCGTCGGCCTCGGAGTCGTTGACGTCGGCGATGAGCGTGTACTCGAAGGTGATCCGCTGGCGGCTCCCGAGCGGCAGCCGCCGGCAGGTGTCGAGGAGCGCGTCGAGCGGGTAGCGCCGGTTGATCGGCATGAGCCGGGTGCGCGTCGCGTCGGTCGTGGCGTGGAGCGAGACCGCCAGGTGGACCTGCGTGTCGCGCGCGAGGCGTTCCATCTCTGGCAGCAGGCCCGAGGTCGACACGGTGATCTTGCGGTGCGAGAACTGCAGGCCGTCGTTCAGCGTGGCGATCCTGATCGACCTCACCGTGTGCTCGTAGTTGTGGAGCGGCTCCCCCATCCCCATGTAGACGAGGTTGGTGAGCTTCGGCCGGCCGTTCGCCACGAGCCAGTCGTTGGCCGCGCAGATCTGGTTCACGATCTCGGCGGTCGTGAGGTGCCGCGTGAGGCCGAGGCTTCCCGTGTAGCAGAAGGCGCAGGCGAGCGCGCAGCCGACCTGCGTCGACAGGCAGAGCGTCTGGCGCCCCTCGTCCGGGATGACCACGCTCTCGATCGTCCCGCCGGGGACCCTGAAGGCGAACTTGACCGTGCCGTCCTCGGACACCTGCGTGACGGACGGCTCGAGCGTCGAGACGTAGGCCACCTCGGCGAGCTGCTCGCGGAAGCGCCTGGAGAGGTTCGTCATCCGGTCGAAGTCGGTCACGCCGTGGGCGTAGATCCACTTGACGAGCTGGCTCGCCCGGTAGGCCGCCTTGTCGAGCGGCCGCAGGAAGTCCTGCAGCTCGTGGAGCGCCAGCGACTTGAGGTCCGTCTTGCGCGTGGCCGATGTCGTCAAGTCCGCATCCGGTGAGGAGATTTCGAACCAGAAGAGGGTACCCGCCGCGGCGGGCGGTGTCAATCGGCGCCGAGGTCCCCGAGGACGACCAGCGCGTAGGGCTGCGGGCCCTCCGGCACGTTCGAGCCGACGACCTCGATCGTCCAGCGGCCCGGCTCGGGCGCCGTTACCCGCACCACCTCGACGTTGTTGCGCGTGTCGAACTCGGGCGGCCGGCCCGCGGCCTGGTTCCCCACGCGGAAGGCGCCCGAGGGGGCGCGCACGACCAGGTTCAGGTTGTTCACCAGGGTCGCGCCGGGGAAGTCGCTGTAGGCGAGCACCACCCGGAGCGGCGCCCCGCCGGCGCGCACCTCGACGGTCATGCCGCGCGACTCCCCGGTCCCGAGCCCGGCAGCCACGTCGACGAAGCGGGCCGAGACGGGAGCGGGGGGCGCGAGGATGGCGTCGAGGTTCACCCGGCCGAACCCCTGGTGCGGGTCGAACAGGTCGGCGGCCGCCGAGTAGCCCGGCAGGCGTGTTGCCCCGGCCACGAGCGCCGCCTTCACGAGCGCGGCCGAGGGCCGGGCGATCCGTCGGCGGGTGCGCAGAAACTCCCGGACGAGCACCGCGGCGCCGGCCACCAGTGGCGTGGCCATGCTCGTGCCGCCCATGTGGAAGTAGAGGCGCGAGGGCGGGAAGGCCCCCCACCCCATGTTGTTCGGCGCGATCCGCGTGGAGCGCGTCGAGAGGACGAACGTCCCGGGCGCGACCAGGTCGGGCTTGATGCGGTGGTCCCGCGTCGGGCCGCGGCTCGAGAAGGCCGCCACCTGGTCGGGGTCGTCGGCCATCGGGTCGGTCCAGAACGGCGGCACCGGGTAGTCCTGCGGCCACCAGCGCCCGTAGGTCTGCCGGTCGAACTCGAGGCGCCGGTTCTCCGAGGCGCCGACCGTGATGCAGTTCTTCGCGGTCCCGGGCGACGTGACGCTCCGGAGGTTGATCCGCCCGTCGCCGTCCCGGTCGGTGCCGTCGTTTCCGGCCGCGAAGAGGATGCAGAACTCCGGGTGCTCGAAGACGAACCGGTCGACCTGCTCGCACGCCGCGTCGTAGGCCCCCGGCTCGCCGCCGCCCCACGAGTTCGTGTGGACGCGGGCCCCCTTTCGGAACGCCTCCTCGAAGAGCGCCCCGAGGTCGAGCGGGAGGCCGGCCAGGAGGTAGCGCCCGTAGCGCACCGCGTCGTCCGGGTCCTTCCAGTCCATGGCCTGCTCGACCGCCTGGAAGACGAGCCGCGCCTCGTACGCGAGGCCTCGGATGGGACCCGCCAGGCCGGCGAGGCCGACGCTGCCGGCGCCGCTGCCGACCACGGAGCCGGCGACGTGCGTGCCGTGGCCGCTGTCGAGGTCCGCCGGGCCGTCGTCGGCGCCCACGTTGTTCACGTAGGAGGCAAAGTCGGCCGTGATCGGGTAGCTCGTGATGGCCTTCACCCGTCGCGCGAAGTCGCCGTGGATCCGCCTGGGGTCGCCGCTGTCGAGGCCGGTGTCGCACACGGCGACCACCTCCCCCTTGCCCGAGAGCCCCAGGCCCCGGTGGCCCGGGTTGCCGGCGGCGAGCGCCGCGGCCGTCCCCATGATGCCGGCCGCCACGTCGTTGGACGGCCGGCGCAGCGCCCGCTCCCGTATCCGGCGGACGCCGTGGACCGCGGCCAGGCGCTCGAGCGTGCGGCGCCGCTCGGCCGCGCTCCCCTCGACCTCCACGATCAGGAGCCTCGCCTTGCGGTCCTGGTCGAGCACCCGGGCGCCCGCCCTGCGGACGGCGCCCGCGGCCCGCGCGAGGTCGTCCGGCCCGAAGAACTCCATCGCGTACACGCCCGGCAGGACGCGCGTGCGCGGCAGCGCGCCCCCCACCTCGCCCCGGCGCCGGCCGGCCGCCTCCCAGGCGCCCGGCTCGATGCGGGCGCGGTACGGCAGGTGGGCGACCCACCGCACCTCGCGCAGCGCCGCGATCCGCCTGAGCGCCGCGTCGCTCGCCCGGACGACGTACGCGAAGTCCCCGAACGGCTCGCGCGGCTCGCCGCCGGCCCGCCGCACCGCGTCGAGCCAGGGCGCCTTGATCGGCCCGATGAACTGGACGACGTAGTGGTGCGGCCCGCGGCCGAGCGGCCGACCGCGCGGCAGGTCCGGATGGGCCCGTGCCCGTCCCGCCCGGTCGACGCGCGGCCGGCTCGTGTCCACCGCCCTGCCGCCGATCTCGAGCGTGAAGTGGTCGGTCAGGTCCTCGACCGGATAGCGCGCCGCGAGGTCCGCGAGGTCCGCGTCCGGCACCTCGAGG
>DASVDK010000253.1:0-17303 GCA_036381125.1 Thermodesulfobacteriota bacterium
CTCCGCGACGGGGTCGTTGGCGCGGAGGTCGACGTGCCCGCGGTTCTTTGCGACCTTGGGCTCGGGCACGCGTTGCAGGAACACGATCGGCCTGTCCGCGTCGTCCGGAGGGGCGAGCACCACGAACTCGCCGAGCACGTCACGCACGCCATAGCCGAGCGCCTCGCACCAGAATGGCGCGAGAGCGCTCGGAGACGCGCAGTCGATCGTCAGCGCAAACAGTCTCGCCATCGTACGGTCCTCCTGAGGTGGACGGCGTTCCCCGGGTACGGCGACGTTGCGATCGTAGCAAGCCCGCGACTCCGTGCCCGCCGGCGCTCCGCATCGAGCACGTCCGTCGACGCCGCGTCCTCGATGTGCAGGACACGTCTCGGCGCGGCCGATCGGTTCCCGGCAGCACCCGCAGCGGCCCGTTGTCCGTACCCGTTGTCCGTCGTGGCGTGGTCGTGCCGCGCAACCAGCCGGTTGGCCTCCGGCGACTCGTCGAAGAGGGCGGCTGGAGACGGCCGGGCTGCCGCGCCGACGGCGCATCAGATCATCCGCAGGTCCCTGGCCATGGCGAGCCGGCGCTCGGCGATCCGGTCGGCGGCCTTCTCGGGCGTGATCCCCTCGCGCTTCGCGATGGCGAACAGCTCGTACGTCCGCTCCTTGATCCGGGAGACGTTCTTCCAGGCCCGCTCGCGGCTGAAGCCCCCCTTCTGCAGCCGGTCGGTGTCGAAGATGGTGCCGCCGGAGTTGGCGACGTAGTCGGGGCAGTAGAGGATGCCCCGCTGCTGGAGCATCTCCCCGTGCCGCTCCTCGGCGAGCTGGTTGTTGGCGCTGCCGCAGACGATCCGGCACCGGAGGCGCGGGATGGTCCGGTCGTCGAGGGTCGCGCCGAGGGCGTACGGGGCGTAGATGTCGCAGGCGACGTCGTAGATCTCGTCGGGCGCGACCGCCTTCACGCCGTACTCCCGCTTCGCCCGCTCGACCTTCGCCTCGTCGATGTCGGCGACGACGACGGTCGCCCCCTCCTTGACGAGGCCGACCAGCGCGTTCCAGCCGACGGCGCCGAGCCCCTGGAGGGCGACGGTCCGTCCCTGCAGGGACTCGCTTCCCCACGCCTCGTGCGCCGCCGCCTTCATGGCCTGCTGGACGCCGAAGGCGGTGGCCGGGGCGATGTCGCCGGCGCCGCCGCAGTACTCGGGGAGCGTGACGACGTGGTCGGTCTCCTTGTAGAGCGTCTCCATGTCGTCGAGCGTCGTGCCGACGTCCTCGCCGGTCTGGTACTCGCCGGCGAGGCTCTGGATGCAGCGGCCCATCGCCCGGATGAGCGCCTCGGTCTTCTCGCGCTTCGGGTCGCCGATGATGACCGCCTTGCCGCCCCCGAGGTTGATGCCGGCCGCGGCGTACTTGTAGGTCATGCCGCGGCCGAGGCGGAGGGCGTCCATGATGGCGTCCTCCTCGGAGTCGTAGGTCCACATCCTGAGGCCGCCGGTCGCGGGGCCGAGGGCGGTCGAGTGGATGGCGATGATCGCCTTGAGGCCGACATCCCTGTTCTGGCAGAAGACGAGCTTGCGGAAGTCGTACTTCGCCATGTAGTCGACGATGTTCATAGTGACTCCGGGGGGCCTGACGGCCCGCAGAGACGGCCGCGGCCGCTAGGCCGCCGTCCAGCCGCCGTCGACCATGAGGATGCTGCCGGTGACGTACGACGACGCGTCGGACGCGAGGAAGACGCAGGGGCCGACCAGCTCCTCGGCCTCGCCGCGCCGGCCGAGCGGCGTCCACTCGCGGATGTGCCGCTCCTTGGCCTCGTTGTGGACGTTCTCGACCCCCTGCATGACGTTGCGGAAGTAGGCGGGCGCGAAGGCGTTCACCCGCACGTTGTGCTCGGCCCACTCGACGGCGAGCGTCCGGACGAGCTGGTTCACGCCCCCCTTGCTCGAGGCGTAGGGGACGAGCCCCTTGATGCCGACGGAGCCGGCGATGGACGAGTTCATGAGGATGCTGCCCTTCCGCTGCGCGATCATCACCCGGCCGACCGCCTGCGCGCAGAGGAAGTAGCCCTTGAGGTTGACGTCGAGGATCTGGTCCCACTCGGCCTCGGCGTAGTCGACGGCCGGCTTGATGATGTCGATGCCGGCGTTGTTCACGAGGACGTCGATCCTCCCGAACTCGGCCGTCGCCCTGGCGACCATCGCGTCCACGTCGGCCTTCTTCGACGTGTCCACGGTGAGCGGCAGCGCCGTGCGTCCGATGTCGCGGACCTCCCTGGCCGCGGCCTCGACCTGCGAGGCGGTGCGCGAGCAGAGGACGAGGTCGGCCCCCTCTCGCGCGAGGCCGAGCGCGATGGCCTTGCCGAGGCCGCGCCCCGAGCCGGTGACGACGGCGACCTTGCCGGTGAGATCGAAGAGCCTGCTTGCCATCTTCTCCTCCCTGGATCAGACCGCGCGTCGGGCGCCGACGCGGCGGAACCAGACGGTGAGCACGATGAGGCCGAGACCGATCACCACCTGCCGGATCGCGGCCACCTGGGGCGCGCCGAGGCCGGGGGCGACGTCCTTCGCGAACCGCGTCCCTTCGAGGACCGTGTAGAGGATGGCCGTGCCGAGGAGCGCGCCGCGCATCGAGCCGGGCCGGCCGATGATCATCGCCATCCAGGCGTAGAAGGTGATCTCCGGCGTGAACTGGTCGGGCGACACGTAGCTGATGTAGTGGGCCGAGAGGGTCCCCGCGACCGCGGCGATGGCCGCGCCCACGGCGAGCGCCGTGAGGCGGAAGGCGAGCACGTCCTTGCCGAGCGAGGCGGCGGCGACGTCGTCGTCGCGGACGGCGCGCAGCGTGCGGCCGAGGGGGCTGCGGGTCAGCACCTCGCAGATCGCGTAGGCGGCCGCCACGGTGGCGACGACGAGGAGCAGGTAGAGGTGGCTCGACGGGACGCCGCCGATCGAGGCGAGGCGCGGGATGTCGGAGATGCCGAGGACCCCCCGGGTGAGCCCGCGCGCGTTCGTGAGGAAGAGGCGAACCAGCTCCGAGAAGCCGAGGGTGAGGATGGCGAAGTAGTCCTCGCGCAGCCTGAGCGTGGCGGTGCCGATGAGGAGGCTCGCCGCGATGGCGAGACAGACGCCGACCAGGAGCCCCGCGACGGGCGGCCAGCCGAGGGTGACGCTCAGGATCGCCGACGAGTAGGCGCCGATCGCGTAGAAGGCGACGTGGCCGAAGTTGACCAGGCCGGTGATCCCGTAGTGGAGGTTGAGCCCCAGGGCGAGGAGCGTCTGGATGCCGATCAGCGTCGCCAGCGCGATCAGGTACTCGGTCACTTCGCGCCCCAGATGCCGCGCGGCCGGAAGAGGAGGCAGAGCGCCATGACGGTGAAGGCCACCGCCTCCTTGTAGACCGACGGGATGACGAGGGTCGACCACTCCTGCGCCAGGCCGATGACGGCCGCGCCGCCGAGGGCGCCGTACGGGTTGCCGATGCCGCCGAGGATGGCCGAGGCGAAGATCGGGATGATGAGATCCCAGCCCATGTTCGGCTGGATGACGAGGTTGAGGCCGAGGAGCACGCCGCCGACGGCCGCTGAGAGCACCGCGATCACCCACATGGCGATCCGCGCGCGCTCCACGTCGACCCCGGCGATCTGGCAGAGGACCGGGTTGTCGGCCATCGCCCGCAGGATGCGGCCGAGCTTCGTGCGGGAGAGGAGCAGGTGGAGCGCCAGGGCCAGGACGAGCGCGGTCAGGATGGTCGCCATCTGGTTCGGCGTGAGGCGCACCGGCCCGAAGACCTTCGCCCGCTGGAGCGGCACGGCGTACTGGAAGAGCTCGCTGCCGAAGAGGAGCAGCACGAGGTGCCGCAGCACGAACGACACGCCGATGGAGATGATGAGGAGCTGCACCGTGCTCGTGACCGGCAGCTTGTCGTACGCCACGCGGGCGATCGGGACGCCGACGAGGAGCGCCAGCCCGACGCCGGCGACGGCGGCCAACCCGAAGGGCCAGCCGGCGAGGACGTTCAACGCGAAGGTGGCGTAGGCCCCGAGCATCATGAAGTCGGGGTGCGCCACGTTGGCGAAGCGCGCCACGCCGAAGGTGAGCGAGAGCCCGACGGCCCCGAGGGCCAGCAGGCTCCCGATCAGGAGGCCGGTGACGCTGAGGTGGACGAGGTCGGCGAGCATGGAAGCCGGGGGGCGGGGGCGCCCCGAGGGCCGCCCCCGCCGGCGGGCGTGGCTACGCCGCCTTGATCTCCGCGGCCTTGATCGTCTGCTCGAGGACCCACTTCCCGGACTTGATGCGGTGGATGCCGAAGTCGGTGTAGACGTCGCCCGCCGCGTCGAAGTCGCAGGAGCCGGAGGCACCCTCGTAGTTGATCGCCTCCCCCTTCTGGACCAGCGGGGCCGCCTCGGCCCAGGTGCCCACCGTCTTGCCGGGAGGGTTCGAGACCTTCCGGATGTTGTCGCGGATGGCGGTGCCGTCGCCGCTCTTCGCGGAGAGCGCGGCGAGCGAGACGACGAGCATGTGGTCGTACGCCATGGCGGCGAAGAACTCCGGGTCGGTCTTGTAGGCCGCCCGGTAGAGCTTCGTCAGGTGGGCGAGGGCAGGGGAGCCGAGGGTCGGGACGGCCTCGACGACGATGATCCCCTCGGCCGCCTCCCGGCCGATGCCCTGGATGAACTGCTGGTTGAAGGCGAAGCCGGGCCCCATCCAGGTGCCGCCGAGGCCGAGCTGGAACCACTCCTTGAAGACCAGGATGCCGTCGGCCGTGTAGCCGCCGAAGACGATCACGTCCGGCTTGCCGGCGAGCGCCTCCTGCACCTCGGAGCGGTAGCTCGCCTGGTTCGGGTTGTAGACGACGCGTCCGGTGATCTTCCCGCCGGCCTTCTGGAAGCGCTCGGCGAAGGTGTCGCCGAGGGTGATGCCGTAGGGGTTGTTGAGGAGGACGAGCGCCGCGCTCTTGAAGCCGAGCTTCTGCGCGGCGGTCGTGTAGATGCTGCTCACCAGGACCTGGGAGGTGTAGGTCCGGTAGAGGAAGTCGTCGTCCTGGAAGGTGGTCACGGCCGAGGAGCTGGACACGTTGAAGTGCGGGATCTTCGCCGCCGCCGTGAGCGGCGCGACCGCGAGCGTGACCGCCGACGACCAGGTGCCGAGGAGGACGTTGACGCGGTCGACCTCGATGAGCTTCTTGGCGGCGCGGACCGCCGCGTCGGGGTTGGTCTGGCCGTCCTCGACGAGGAGCTGGATCGGCCGGCCGCCGATGCCGCCCTGCGTGTTGATGTCGTCGGCGACGATCCTGTACGTGTTCGCGAGGATGGTGCCGTACACGGAGCCGGCGCCGGTCAGCGGGCTCAGCGTGCCGATCCTGATCGGCCCCGAGCCCTGGGCCACGGCCGCGCGCGGGAAGCCGAGGTTGCCGGCGAGCAGGGCGGTGCCGCCGACCCCCGCGGTGGTGAGGAACCGGCGCCTGTCGAGCCTCATGGCCACCTCCCGGTCAAGTTAAAACAACATTATATCACATGACGCCTCGCGTCCCTCCGAGGTAGAGCCGGCCCACCTCCTCGTCGGCGAGCAGCGTGGAGCCCGGCCCCTCGAGGCGGTTGCGGCCGCCGGCGAGCACGTAGCCGCGGTGCGACAGGGCGAGGGCCTCGCGGGCGTTCTGCTCGACGAGCAGGATCGCGACCCCGGCCCGGTTGATCTCGACGATCTTCGCGAAGACCGTCTCGACCATGAGCGGCGAGAGCCCGGCCGACGGCTCGTCGAGGAGGAGGAGGGCCGGGTCGAGCATGAGCGCGCGCCCCATGGCGACCATCTGGCGCTCACCGCCCGAGAGCGCGCCGACCTTCAGGCGCCGTTTGGCGGCCAGGTTGGGAAAGAGCGCCGCCACCTGCTCGAGCCGCTCGCGCACGCCGCCCTGCCGCGCGACCGCGCCGATCTCGAGGTTCTCCTCGACCGTGAGCGAGGGGAAGACGTTCTCGACCTGCGGCACGTAGGAGATGCCGCGCCGGACGATCGCCTCGGGCTTGAGGGCGCCGATCGGCTCGCCCCGGAAGCGGATCTCTCCGCCGGTCGGCCGGAGGAGCCCGAAGACGGTCTTCATCAGGGTGGACTTGCCGGCGCCGTTGGGACCGACGAGGGTGACGATCTCGCCCTCGCCGACGCGGACGTCCACGCCGTGGAGGATCTCCATGCCGCCGTAGCCGGCGCGGACGCCGCTAACCTCGAGCATGCTTCCGGCCGAGGTAGGCCTCGAGCACGCGGGGGTCGCGCCGGACGTGCTCCGGCGTCCCCTCGGCGAGCGTGCGCCCCTCGCTCATGACGATGACCGGGTCGCAGAGGCTCATGACGAGGTCCATGTCGTGCTCGATGAGGAGCACCGTGACGCCCCGCTCGGTGGCCAGCCGGCGGATGTAGCCGGCCAGCTCCCCCATGAGCGTGGGGTTCACGCCGGCCCCCGGCTCGTCGAGGAGGAGGAGCTTCGGCTCGGCCATCATGATCCGCCCGAGCTCGAGGAGCTTCTTCTGGCCGCCCGAGAGGGTCGAGGCGAGCTGGTCCCGGACGCCGGCGAGGCCGAGGAACGCGAGGACGTCGTCGGCCCTGGCGCGCAGGCGCGCCTCCTCCTCGCGGACCGCGCGGCCGCGCAGCCAGGGCGCCCAGAGCCGCTCGCCGAGCTGCTCCCCCGGGACCACCATCAGGTTCTCGAGAACGGTGAGGTCCTTGAACTCGCGAGGGATCTGGAAGGTGCGGCAGAGGCCCCGGCGGAAGACCCGGTGAGGCTTCTCGCCGGTGATGTCGGCGCCGTCGAAGACGATGCGGCCGGCGTCTGGCGTGTGGACGCCGGCGATCAGGTTGAAGAGCGTCGTCTTGCCGGCGCCGTTGGGGCCGATGAGGCCGGTGATGGCCCCCTCCCGGACGCCGAGCGTGCACGCCTCGACGGCGTGCACGCCACCGAACGCCTTGGCGAGCGACTCGACCGAGAGGAGTGTCCTCACCCCGCCCCCGCGCCGACCGGCGGAGGCGTCTGCGTGGGCGGCGTCGCGGCGCCGAGGCGCGCGGCGAGCTCGGCCGCCTTCGCGCGGAACGCGGCGACGCTCCGCAGCTTGATCTGCTCGTAGCCCCGGACCATGTCCGGCAGCTCCGCCAGGGCGACGGCCGTGTCGTAGTCGCGCGCCGCGAGCGCCTTCGCCACGAGCCCGCGGTACTCCTCCGGCAGGGCGCGCTCGACGCGCCGCACCTCGGTGCGGCCGAAGGGGTCGAGCGGCGTGCCGCGCAGGCCCTTGAGGCCGCGGAGCATCGCCAGCGCCGGCCGGAACCAGGGCCCGAGCCTGAGCTTGCGCCGAAGCCCCATGGCGCGCAGGAGCGGCGGGTGGAGGTTGTACGAGACCCGCGCCCCCTCGGGGAAGTACCGCCGGATCTCGGCCGTCGGCTCGTCGCGCAGGAGCAGGCGCGCCACCTCGTACTCGTCCTTGTACGCCATGAGCTTGAAGAGGTTCCGGGCGAACGCCTCGGCGAGGGCCGTGGAGCCGGGGCGCAGCGTCTGCTCCTCTCGCGCGACGCGCGCGACCGCGTCGACGTATCGCTCCGCGTAGCGGGCGTTCTGGTATGCGACCAGCTCGGGGATCCGCGTCTCGAGGAGTCGCAGAAGCTCGCCCGTCGCCCCCGACGCCGCGAGGAGCCGATCGGCCGCCGCCCGCTCGCGGGTCGAGAGCCGGTCGGCCGGCGAGGCCGCGTGCCCGTTGCCCCGCGACGCGACCTCCGGCGCCGGCTGCCCGGAGGCGGCCCGCAGGGCGGCGTCGACCGCCGCGCGGTCGGCGACGTACCGGCGGCCCCAGCGGAACGCCTGCCGGTTCATCTCGACCGCGACGCCGTTCAGCTCGATGGCCCGCTCGATCGAGTCGGCCGAGAGCGGGATGTAGCCCGCCTGGTAGGCGGCGCCGAGCGTCACCAGGTTGGACGCCATGTGGTCCGCGAAGAGCCCCTCGGCGATCGCCTCGGCGTCGAGGTAGACGTTGCGCCCCTCGCGCGTGTGCCGCTCGATCGTGCGGGTGAGGACGAACGGGTCCGGGAAGTGGGTGGCCACGTTCGCCACCATCTCGCCGGTCGCCACCCGGCTCACGCTCACGACCGCCGACGTCCGATCGGGGTGGGCCCGCTCGAGGTTCTTCGGGCTCGCGGCGCCCAGGAGATCGAACCCGAGGTAGAGGTCGGCCTCGCCCGCCCCCACGCGGTTGGCGACGTCGGGCGACTCGCGGTCGAAGAGCTTGAGGCTCGACACCACCGGCCCGCCCTTCTGCGAGAGGCCGGTCTGGTCGAGGCCGCGCACGCGCCGGCCGTCGAGCAGGGCGGCCGTGCCGAGCAGCGCGTTCACCGTGACGACGCCCGTGCCGCCGATCCCCATCATGTAGATGGCGTACCCCTCGCGGAAGGGCGCCTTGTAGGCCGGCTCGGGCAGCGGCACCTCCACCTTCGGGATCGGACGCTTCGGCTTCGCGGCCGGCAGGGGCGTCGGCGCGCCGACCGGCTCCACCGTGAGGAACGACGGGCAGTCGCCCTTGAGGCAGGAGTAGTCCTTGTTGCACGACGACTGGTGGATGCGCGTCTTGCGGCCGAACGCCGTGTCGACCGGCTGCACCGAGAGGCAGTTCGACTTGACGCCGCAGTCGCCGCACCCCTCGCAGACCGCCTCGTTGATGAAGACCCGCATCGCCGGCTCGGCCTGCTTGCCGCGCTTGCGCAGCCGGCGCTTCTCGGCCGCGCACTGCTGGTCGTAGACGAGGACGGTCGTGCCCGGCGTGTCGCGCAGCCGGGCCTGCACCTCGAGCAGCTCGTCCCGATGGTGGACGGTCGTGAGCTTCGCCAGCGGCGCCGCCTTCCACTTCTCCGGGTCGTCGGAGACCAGGGCGATCGCCGTGACCCCCTCGGCCTCGAGCTGGCGCGTCAGCGCCGGGATCGGCACCTGACCGGCCGCCTGCTGGCCGCCGGTCATGGCCACGGCGTTGTTGTAGAGGACCTTGTAGGTGATGTTGGCGCCGGACGCCACGGCCTGCTTGATGGCGAGGTAGCCCGAGTGGAAGAGGGTCCCGTCGCCGATGTTCTGGAACATGTGGGTCATCGTGGTGAAGGGCGCCATCCCGACCCACTGCACCCCTTCGCCGCCCATGGGGGTCACGCCCACCGTGTGCCGGTCCGGGAGGAACATCGCCATGGTGTGGCAGCCGATGCCGCCGCCGGCCGCGGAGCCCTCGGGCACCTGCGTGGACGTGTTGTGCGGGCAGCCCGAGCAGAAGTACGGCGTCCGGGCGACCGTGAGCGGCAGCGCGCGCCGCTCGATCGCCTCGAGCGTGGCGATGCGGGCGCGCGCCGACTCCGGCAGCGCGAGGCCGGCGAGGCGGCGTGCGAGGAGCCGCGTCACGAACTCCGGCTCCAGCTCCCCGTACGCCGGGACGAGCGGCCGTCCCTCCTCGTCGGCCTTGCCGACGACGTTCGGCCGGTCGGCCGTGTGGTAGAGGATGTCGCGGATGAACAGCTCGAGGAAGGGCCGCTTCTCCTCGACCACGACGATCTCGCGCAGCCCGCGGGCGAACTCCTTCACGACTTCCCGCTCGAGCGGGTAGAGCATCCCGAACTTGAGGAGCCGGATGCCGGCCTCCCGCAGGGCCGCCTCGTCGAGGCCGAGGTCGCGCAGCGCCTGCTGCACGTCGTACCAGGTCTTGCCGGCGGCCACGATGCCGATCCGGTCGTGCTCGCCGCGCACGACGATGCGGTTCAGCCGGTTCACCGCCGCGTAGAGCCGGGCCGCCACGAGCCGCGTCTCGCGCGTCCGCTCGAGGTCGAGCGAGTGCGGCGTCATGAGCCGCGGGTCCACCTGCGCCGCGAACGGCTGTCCACCCGGCCGGAAGTCGGGCAGCACCGGCCGCACGCGATCGGGGGACACCTCGGCCGTGGCGGCCTCGTCGCAGACGTTCGTCACGCACTTGACGCCCACCCAGAGCCCCGAGTAGCGCGACAGGGCGTAGCCGTGCAGGCCGAGGTCGAGGACCTCCTGGATGCTGCCGGGGTAGATGACCGGGAACTGGGCGTCGTAGAAGGTGGGCTCGCTGGCGGACGGGATGGTGGAGGACTTGGAGTGCGGGTCGTCGCCCGCTAGCGCCAGCACCCCGCCGTGCGGGCCTACGCCGGCGAGGTTCGCGTGCTTGAAGATGTCGCCCGAGCGGTCGACGCCCGGGCCCTTGCCGTACCACATCCCGTAGACGCCGTCGTACTTCGCGCCCGGGAAGAGGTGCGCCATCTGGCTGCCGAAGATGGCCGTCGCCGCCAGCTCCTCGTTGAGCCCGTTCGAGAAGACGATGTCGTGCTCGCGCAGGATGGCGCCGGCGCGCTCGATGGTGGTGTCGAGGCCGGCCAGCGGCGAGCCGCGGTAGCCCGAGACGAAGGCGGCGGTCCTGAGGCCGCGCCGCCGGTCGGCGCGGTGCTGGTCGATCAGCAGGCGCACGAACGCCTGCGTGCCGTTGAGGTAGATGGTCCCCTCCTCGAGCCGGTACTTGTCCTCCAGGGAGAAGGGGATGACGCGGGCTGTGCTCACCAGGGCCTCCTTGTGGTTGGCCGTGCGAGTCAGGGCGCCGGGCCCGGGTAGGGCCCGACAGCCCCAAAATAGCGCACTTAGGAGGCCCGGTCACGAACGATCGAGGACGCGGCTTGCCTGGCATCCGAGGGGATCGGGGCGAGCGGAAATCCCGTTCGGGCAGGTCGGGGGCGGCAATGGCCAGCTCGGCGAGAACGAGGCGCCTCGGAGGCTTCGGCGGAGCCGTACCCTGGAACACGCATTCGACCCCTCCGAATCGCTGATACCCATTGGAGCTCGAGCTCTGGACCCTCGCGGGTGTGCGAGTCCACGAGCTGGAGCGAGTCGCCCGCTGCGCCCCGAATGGCCTGAGCGAAGGCGGCCAGGCTGCGCAGATCCGACGCGGCCGACGCCCCCCGGGTTACGGGATTGACACAACGTTCGCGAGCGGATAGCATGTCATTCCATGAGACTTCAGTCTCATAGAATGAGACAACCGACCGGGCCCGTGAACAGCGGGCGCACGTTGACGCGCGGGCTGGAGATCCTCTTCGCGGTCATCGACGCAGGACGTCCCGTCAGCGTGACGGAGCTGTCGGCCGGGACGGGGCTGCACAAGGCGACCGTGTCACGCATGCTGGCGACGCTGGCGGAGCTGGACTACGTGTCCGTGGACCCTCGCACGGGTCTCTACCTGCCCGGCAGTCGCGTCGTGTCCAGGCTGCGTACCTCGCAGCTCGAGAGCCTGCTGCAGGCCTACGCCATGCCGATCATGACGGAGCTGCGCGACGAATCCTCGGAGACCGTCGGGCTCTACGTGCCAGTCTGGCCCGACCGCGTCTGCATCGCGGAGGTCGCGAGCCGTTTGGGCCTGCGACGGACGCACGCGCCCGGCGAGACCTGGCCGCTCACCGTCGGGGCCACGGGGCTCGTCTACCTGGCGCATATGCCCGACGACGAACTGGATCGACTGGTGAAGGTGAGGCCGCTGCGCGGCATCACGGCGGCTCAGCTCAGGGAACGCGTCGCCGAGGTCCGCCGCAGCGGTGTGGCGATCTCGAGGACTGCGACGCACATCCCCGGCATGCTCGGTATGGCGGCGGCGATCCTGTCGTCCGACGGGCGGCCGGTGGCCATGCTGACCGTCTCGGGTCCGATGGAGCGCTGGAACCCGGAGGTCATGGCGCGCTTCGCGCCTCGGCTGCGCGACGCCGTGTCGCGCCTCTCGCGCCTTCTCGGGTACGAGGATGGGCGGGTGCGCGGTCGCAAGCGGTGAGTCGTCGTCGGCACCTGGAACAAGGGGGACGGAATGGCAGCAATCGAGCAGCGAACGCCGGCCATCGGTGACCGGCCGCAGGAGGGCGTGATCACCGACGAGGGCATCGCCCGGGCGCGGGAGATGATCGGAACGATCCTTCGGCCAGAAGGTCCATACCTGCAGGACGCGACCCCCGACACGCTTCGCAACTGGTGCAATGGGATCGGCGACATGAACCCGCTGTACCGCGAGGCCGAGTACGGCCGCGCGACTCGGTACGGTAGTCAGATCGCACATCCGATGTTCCCGATGGCCTACGGCTGGATAGGCCGGACGAGGTGGGGCCTCCCGGGTGTGCACGGCTTCGGCGCCGGGAACGACTGGGAGATGTTCCGCAACATCCGGCCCGGAGACCGCATCAGCTGCATCGAGCGGATCGTCGGCGTCGAGGAGAAGCCGAGCAAGTTCTCGGGCCGCATGGTCATGCAGTACGTCGAGGCGAGCTTCATCAACCAGCACGATCAGCTTCTCGCCCGCGTGCTGGGCTGGTGCGCGCGACACGAGCGAAAGGCCGCCCGTGAAGCTGGCAAGTACAAGGACGTCAAGGCTTACGAGTACACGGCGGAAGAGATCGAGCGGATCGATGCGGCCGTGCTCAACGAGCCGAAGACCATCCGCGGCCGGGAGACCCGGTACTGGGAGGACGTGCACGAAGGCGAGGAGCTGACGCCGATCGCCCGCGGCCCCCTGTCCCTCATGGACACGATGGGCTTCCTCGTGGCCTCTGGCCGCGGGCACACGCACGGCGTACTCCTGCAGTCGGCCGCACGGCATCCGGGCCACTACTTCCGGAATCCCGAGGCGGGAGGTGGCGTCGAGTATACGGGCATCGGCCATCACCGGGAGTCCACGGCGAAGGCCGTCGGTGCGCCTGGCACGTACGACTACGGGCCGCAGAGGCACGCCTGGATGTGCACGCTGGTGACGAACTGGATGGGCGACGCGGCGTTCCTCAAGCGGCTGCGCTCGGAATGGCGCCGGTTCAATATCTTCGGCGATACGACCTGGTGCAAGGGACGCGTCTCGCGGAAGTACGTGAAGGACGGCTACGCACTGGTCGACCTCGACATCTGGGGCGAGAACCAGCGGGGCGAGGTCACGACGCCTGGGCTCGCGACGGTCATGCTGCCGGCGAGGGACATCAGGCTGAAGCCCGTACTGGACGGATCGGGCCTCGACCTCGAATTGCCGGTCGTGCGGTGAGCCACGCGGGGGGCGCGATGCACTTGCCGAAGCGCGTGTGGGTCACGGATGTCGGCCCTCGGGACGGATTCCAGATCGAGAAGGCGTTCATCCCCACCGACGTGAAGGTCCGGGTCGTCGACCGGCTCGCCGAGGCGGGACTGCCCGCCATCGAGGTGACCTCCTTTGTCAACCCCAAGCGCGTCCCGCAGATGCGTGACGCGGAGGAGGTCATGGCGAGGATCGAGCGGCGACCCGGCACGAGCTACCAGGTGCTCGTGCCGAACCAGCGCGGCGTGGAGCGGGCCATCGCCGCCCGAGCAGACCAGATCAACGTCGTGGTGTCCGCGAGCGAGAGCCACAACCGCGCGAACCTCGGCATGTCGATCGAACAGTCGTTACAGGGGCTCGACGCGGCCATTCGCATGGCCACCACGGCCGGCGTTCGGGCGCATGGCGGCATCTCGGTGGCGTTTGGCTGCCCGTTCGAGGGGCTGGTCCCGGTCGACCGCGTCATCTCCATCGCCGGGAGGCTCCTGTCATCTGGGGCGGGGGGCATCACGCTCGCCGATACTACGGGCATGGCGAACCCGCGAGAGGTCGCCGAGGTCGTGGCGGCCGTCCGCTCGGCGCTGCCTGGAGCCGAGATCCACTGCCACTTTCACAACACTCGGGGCATGGGCCTGGCGAACGTCCTCGCGGCGTTGGGGGAAGGCGTCGTGCACTTCGACGCCTCGCTGGCCGGGATGGGCGGATGCCCGTTTGCTCCCGGGGCGACGGGGAACATCGTCACCGAGGATCTCGTCCACATGCTCGAGGGGATGGGGATCGAGACTGGGATCGACCTCGAGCGGCTCCTGTGCGTTGCGAGGGAGCTCGAGGCGACCATCGGCCGCCCGCTACCCGGACAGGTGATGAAGGCCGGGCCAAGCAGCGTCCGTCATCCCGTTCCGGCGTGACCGGGCCGTACGAGCGCCGAGGTGCCGCTATGACCGTGCTGCTCCGAGAGGCCGTGGACGACGGGCGGATCGTCGTGCTCACGCTTAATCGCCCGAGAGTCCGCAACGCCTTCGACACGCAGCTCGGGATCGAGCTCGGCGAAGCGATCGCGGCCATCCAGAACGAGGAGCGGGTCCGCGCCGTCGTCCTGACCGGCGCCGGGTCTCAGGCTTTCTGCGCCGGCGGCGACCTCAAGGAGCGGCACGGCATGACCGAGAAGGCGTGGACGCTCCAGCACCGCATATTCGAGGAGACACACCGCCGGATCCGCAACTCGCGCCGTCCCGTCATCGCCGCCGTGAACGGCTACGCGATTGGCGGAGGGTGCGAGCTCGCGCTGTCGACCGACTTCGTGATCGCTTCGGAAAACGCGATGTTTGGGCTGCCCGAAGTGAAGCGGGGGATCATTCCCGGGGTTGGCGGTACCCAGCTCCTCCCGAGGTTCGTTCCACGCGGTATCGCGATGGAGCTCCTCCTGACGGGAGACCTCATCCCGGCCGACGAGGCGATGCGGATCGGCCTCGTCAACCGTGTCGTGCCCCTGGACCGGCTCCTCGACACCACGCTCGGCATCGCGCGCAAGATCGCGGCCAACTCGCCCCAAGCGGTGTACGCGGCGCGGCGAGCGGTGCGGCTCGGCCTCGACCTCCCCCTGGACCACGCCATCGACATCGCGCTCGCGGCGTACGAGACCACTATCGGGCACGGCGACCGGACCGAAGGGGTCCGGGCCTTCATCGAGAAGCGGGCGCCGAACTTCGCCGACATGTATTGAGCGGCGCTCGCGGACCATCGCAAGGAGGTGGTCGTGCAGCTACGAGAGGCGGTCGCCAAGAGGTACCTGAAGGCCGGCGGCGTGTCGGTCCCCGAGGGGCATCTGTGCCGATCCGGGACCGAGGCTCGGGAGGCCGCCAGGACGATCGGGCTGCCGGTCGCGGTCAAGGCCCAGCTCAAGCAATGGGGACGAGGCAAGGCTGGGTTGGTGCGCCGCTGCGAGACCCTGGCGTCCGTCGAGGAAGCATTCGCGTCGGTACAGCGGTCCGCCACTCGGGACGAGGGCCGGGCGACGGAGCCGGTCGCGTGTCTCGTCGAGCGATGGATCCCCGGCATGCGGGAAGTCTACCTGGCGGAGATGGTCGATCCGGAGATTGGCGGCAGTACGCTCCTCTTCTCCCGCTCGGGAGGCGTCGACATCGAGGCGGCATCGGCCCTCGCGCGGCTGCTGGTGCCGGTGAGCACTGGCGTGACGCCCTTCCACGTGCGGCGTGTCCTCGCGGACTACGGCCTGCCCGGCACGGTCGCGCCCGATCTCGGCCGGCTCCTGGCGAGCGTGAACGACCTCTTCACGCAATGGGACATGCGCCTGCTCGAGATCAACCCGCTCGGTTGGTCGGTGGACGCGGGGTTTGTCGCGCTCGATGCGAAGATCGTCGTCGACGACAACGCGCTCGCGCGACATCCCGAACTCGGCGATCGATATCGCGAGGAGGCGATCGACGATCCGAGCGACGAGCTGCGGATCGAGCACGGCATCGAGTACGTCGCGCTCGACGGCGAGGTCGGCCTCATCAGCGGCGGGGCCGGCATGACGATGGCCGTCATGGACCTCATCGGCAAGCAGGGCGGCCGGCCGCGCTGCTTCCTCGACTGCAGCCAGAACGCGACGAGTGCCGGCTACGGACACGCCCTCGACACGCTCTTCGGCGACCCGCGTACGCGGTCGGTACTGGTGAACATCGTCGGGGGCGGGACGCAGGTCGACCAGGTGGCAAGCATCTTCGTCGATCTCCTGGCCGCGAGGCGCCGGGCGGGCGAACTGCCGAAGCCTTTCTTCATCCGGCTCGAAGGCACGAACAGCGACCTCGCGAAGGAGATCCTCCGTGCGAACGGCCTGCCGTGGTTCGACTCGCTCGAGGAGGCGGTGGCGAGCGCCGTTCGGGCGGCGGCGGTGAGCGTATGAGCATCCTCGTCGATCGAAGCACGCGGGTCGTCATCCAGGGCATCACCGGACGGCGCGGACGGAGCATGGCGAAGGACATGCGGTCCTACGGGACGCAGGTCGTCGCCGGCGTCTCCCCGGGGCACGGCGGGGAGATCGTGGAAGGGGTGCCCGTCTTCGATTTCGTCGACGACGCGGTTCGATCCACCGGCGCCAACACCGCGCTCGTACTCGTGCCCGGGCTGCCGGGGGGCCTCGCTGCGATCACCGAGACGGCCCTGTCGGGCGTGGAGCTCGCCGTTTGGCTTGCCGACCCCGTCCCGATTCACGACATGATCCGGCTCATGGCGCTGCTGCCGCGGACGGGCATGCGGCTCGTCGGACCCAACAGCCCCGGCCTCATGTCGCCCGGTCGCGCCAAGGTCGGCTTCATGCCGACGCAGTGCTACGCGCCGGGCCCGGTCGGCGTGGTCTCGAAGAGCGGGTCCCTGTCGTACGAGGTGAGCCTGCGGCTCACGAGGCGGGGCCTCGGGCAGTCGACGGTCGTCGGGATCGGCGGGGACCCCGTGAAGGGTACAGGCCTCGCCGACGTCGTACGGATGTTCGAGGCCGATCCAGACACGCGCCTCATCCTTGTCCTCGGCGAGGTCGGCGGCACCGAGGAGTACGAGCTCGCACGGCTGGTCGCTTCCGGGGAGATCCGCAAGCCGGTCGTGGCGCTGATCGTGGGCGCCACGGCCCCTACCGGCAAGAAGCTGGGCCATGCCGGCGCGATGATGTTCCGAGGCCGCGAGGGCTTCCTCCCCAAGGTGCGCGCGCTGGAGGTGGCCGGTGTCCGGGTGGCCGACTCGCTCACGACCGTCGCCGACGTCGTCGCGGAGCATCTCGGACCGGCCCCCGCCGGCGAGGCGCGCCGATGAGCGGGACGCGCCCACTGCCGTTCGAGGGGCTGCGCGTCGTCGACCTGACGCACGTGCTCGCCGGGCCCTTCGGGGCGATGATCCTCGCGGACCTCGGCGCGACGGTGTACAAGATCGAGAAGCCGGGCCGAGGCGACACCACGCGCGGGACCCCGCCGTTCATCAACGGGATCAGTCACTACTTCCTGGCCGTCAACCGCAACAAGTACAGCGTCGGCGTGGACATCAAGACGCCTCGAGGCCGAGAGGTCGTCGCGGAGCTCGCGCGCCGCAGCGACATCATGATCAACAACTTCAGGCCCGGCGTCCTGGCCCAATACGGTCTCGACTACGAGAGCCTGAAGGCGGCGAACCCCGGACTCATCTATTGCTCGATCAGTGGCTTCGGCGAGTCGGGTCCCTACCGCGA
>DASVDK010000254.1:0-5183 GCA_036381125.1 Thermodesulfobacteriota bacterium
GTGCTCTACGTCGTGGCGGTCGGCCTCCTCGTCGTCTACGGCGTCCTCAAGATCATCAACCTCGCGCACGGGGCGTTCCTCGCCCTCGGCGCCTACGCCGCGGTGGTGACGACCCGCCTCGGGTGGAACCCCTGGACGGCGCTCCTCCTCGCGGTGGTCCTCGGCGTGGCGGTGGCGGCGCTGGTCGAGTGGCGGGTCCTCAGGGCGCTCTACGCGAGGCCGCTCGACACGATCCTCGCCACCTGGGGCCTCAACATCATCGTCGTCCAGGCGATCACCCTCTACTTCGGCCGGGAGATCCAGTTCGCCGAGAGCCCGATCACCCGGGCCGTCACGGTCGGCGGGGCGACCTACTCGCAGTACCGGCTCGTGCTCCTCGCGATCGCCGCGGCGGTGGGCGTGGCGGTCTGGCTCGTCCTCCAGCGGACCCGGATCGGCGTCGTGGCGCGGGCCGTCATCATGAACGAGGAGCTGGCGCAGGCGCTCGGCATCAACACCCGCCTCGTCCGCTTCGTCACCTTCTGCCTCGGGGCCGGGCTCGCGAGCCTCGCCGGCGCGCTGCTCACGCCGCTCATGAGCGTCCACCCGAACCTCGGCGTCCCCTGGCTCATCAACGCCTTCATGCTGGTCCTCGTGGCCGGCGTCTCGATCGGCAACCTCGCCCTCGCGGCCCTCGTCCTGGGCGGCGCGCAGGTGCTGGTCAGCGCCTACGGCAACCCGGTCCTCGGCAGCCTCACCATCGTCATCCTCGCCGTCGTCATCCTCCGGTTCCGGACGATCACGATCTGAGGGGCGTCGCTCCACCGCGACGAAGTGACAGGCCTCGAGGATATGTGTATAATATACACATCGCGGGGAGGCCGGTGCCGGTCAGCAGTCGGGACATCCTGAAGGAACTGAGGGCCGATGGCTGGTACGAGGTCGCACGCGTGGGTAGCCACGTGCAGTTCAAGCATCCGACGAAGCCCGGCCACGTTACGGTGCCTCATCCCAGGCGGGACCTGCCCATTGGAACAGTCCGGAGCATCGAGAAACAGGCGAGCATCGCACTGGTGAGGAAGTAGCCATGCAACGCCGATACGTCGCCATCGTGCGCAAGGCGCGTCGGTCGCACTACGGAGTCGAGTTCCCCGACTTCCCCGGCGTCGTCACGGCCGGCCGGACCATGGAGGAGGCGGCTGCCATGGCCCAGGAGGCTCTGAGCCTGCACATCAAGGGCATGCTGGAGGACGGCGAGGCGATCCCCGAGCCTACGCCGGCCGACAAGGCGTTCGCCGAGGCGGAGCCGGGCGAGCGTCTCGCCTTTCTCTTCGTCACGCCGGAGTTGCCCTCGCGCGCGGTCCGCGTGAACATCACCGTGGACGAGCACCTGTTGCGCGCGGCCGATGCCGAGGCCGCCCGGCGCGGCACGAGCCGGTCGGGCCTGATCAGCGAGCTGATCCGAGAGGCGATCCGTTGAGCGCGCGCGGGCGCCCGGCCGCCAGAGCCCGCCTCGCCCGGCGCAGGCGGACGAGGCCGACGGCGGCGAGTCCGACGAGCGCGACCTGGACGGGCGGCGAGGCGTGCGAGAGCACGTGCGCCGTCCCCGCGCTCATGCCCATGAGGGCGAGGACGCCGCCGGACATGCCGGGACCGCAGCAGCCGAGGAGCCCGGTGCCGCTCGCCGCCACGGTGGCGAGGAGGCCGGAGCCGGCCGTCGTCGCCGGACCTGCCAGCCGGCCGATCGGGCAGGCGGCCCGCAGCCCCAGATAGGCGACGAGGTTGAGCCCCATCAGCACGCCGAGCGCGACCGAGACCGTGAGCTGCCAGACCGACAGCGTGAACATGCTGGCGATCAGCTCGCCGCTCGTCATGTTGACGGCGACGAGCGGCGCCCGGCCGATCTCGAAGGGGTTGCCGCTCCTGATGGCGGCGAGCAACTCCTCGTACGGCGCGTACCAGCTCACCCGGAGCACGCCGAACTTCCGGTAGGCGAGGGCTCCGTAGACGACCGGCGGGAGGGCCAGCACGAGGAGCGTCGTCCCGGCAACGAGCGAGGCGTCGCGCAACCTGGCCCACCTCATCCCGACACCTCCAGGAGGTCGTTCGACGCCGGCGCCTGGGCGGCCGCGGATCGGGCGGGCGCCCCGCCCTCGCGCCCGTCGATCTCGAACGTGATCGGCCGGTTCGCCGACCGGTCGACGGTCAGCTTGAAGACGTCGAAGCGGTTGTAGTACCCGACGACGTCGTGGAACTGCTTGGGCTCGACGCACGCGGCGACGTCGATGTCGGCGTAGAGGAGGCCCTCGGCGTCGCTGAGGACCTCGCCGATCGTCTCGCCGGTCGGTCCCAGCACCATCGAGACCCCGCGCGGGCTGCCGTCCACGATCCGGCCCGCGTCGCGGTCGAGCGCGGCCAGGGCGTCGCGCATGGGGCGGTCCATGAAGCCCGAGGCGACGACGGTGAACGCCTTGGCCTCGAACGCGTGTGCGCCGGCCCGGATCCGGATCGCCGTGGCGAGGTCGTAGTTGCCGGCCTCCTTCGGATCGCGCGTCGGCCAGACCGGCGGGTAGGTGGAGACGTGGACCTGCTCGCCCTGGGCCATGAGCGTGAAGCGCGCGAGCGGGTTCGTGTTCTCCCCGCAGATCAGCACGCCGATCCGGCCGATGGCGGTGTCCGACACGACGAGCCCCGCGCCGTCGCCGTTGGCCCAGACGAGCTTCTCGAAGAAGGTCGGCACGAGCTTCCGGTGGTGGTTGAGGATGGCGCCGTCCTCGCCGATGAGCACGTTCGAGTTCCAGAGGCAGCCGACGCTGGCCTCGGTGCGCTCGTTGAACCCGAGCGACACGAAGACGCCGCACCGGCGCGCCGTCGCGCAGACGCGCGCCATCTCGGGGCCGTTCACCAGCATCGACTGAGCCGCCAGCCGCCGGAAGAGGTCGTGGTTGTGGATCGGCGCGCGCAGCGCCGCCCAGACCGGGAAGGCCGGCACGTAGGTCTCGGGGAAGACGACGAGCCGCGCGCCGTGGCGTGCGGCCTCCTCGATCAGCGCGCAGGTCTTCGCGATCGTGGCGTCGAGGTCGAGGAAGACCGGCGCCACGTGCGCGGCGGCGACCGTATAGGCGGGATACGTGACCATGGCGATCTCCCAGGAGGTCCCGGGGCGGCCGGCCCGCGCGGGCCGACCGTCCCGGCGGGCCCGACCGGCTAGATCCTCTCCTTCGTGAAGTCCACGCGCGGCGGGAAGGCCTTCTCCACCTCGGAGGCCGGGATCCGGTGCTTCACGTGCAGCTCGCCGTTCTCGATCCGGCTCATGGCGAAGTCGATCACCGCCTTGTGGTCCTGGGGCCGGATGTACTTGTCGCCCTGCGGGTGCTCGAAGGACTCCTTCACCTGCATCCCCTCGAGCGCCTCGATGAAGTCGAGCGTGTCCTTCCTCGACTTCCACCCGCTCTTCTCGACCGCCTTCTTGATGAAGAAGACGCTCTCCCAGACGGCCCAGTAGTGGCTGCCGGCGATGATCCGGTTGCTGCCCTCCTCCCTGCCGTCGATCGGGTCCACGCGAAGGAGCTCGCGCACCTTCCGGTGGTACGGCGTGTCCTTGTACTTGAGCATCCGCGGGTGGTACTCGAGCAGGTAGATGCCCTCGGAGGCGCCGGCCAGGTCCTTGGGGGAGATCGCCTCGTGCGTGCAGATGACCGAGTAGCGCTTCATCCGCTGGTCGAGGCCCATCGACTTGCTCTGGGTGTAGAGCGCGACCGACTGGGGCCCGAAGAAGATCGAGTAGAGCTCCTCGGTGTCCGGCGGCACCTTGGCGAGGTACGGGAGGAGGTCCTTCGCGTCGAGCGGGACGGCGATCGGCTCGTGGATCTTCGCGCCGAGCCTGTCGAGGACCTTCTTGTGCTCGTTGTAGTGGCTCCACCCCCACCCGTAGTCCGCGAAGATGAAGGTCCAGACCTTCCCGAGGTTGTTGTTGGCCCAGGCCGCCCCGGCCGCCGCCTGCGAGTAGGTGTCGCTGCCGACCCTGAAGACGTAGCGGTTGCCCTTCTCGCCGGTCATCTCCTCGGCCATCGCCTGCGGGATGTAGATCGTCCTCAGCTCGCGGGCGATCGGCACGGTGGCGAGGCCGACGCCCGAGTGGACGGTCCCGATGACGAAGTCGGCCTTGCTGCGCTGCACCAGCGAGCGGAACTTCCGCGCGCCGGTCGGCGGGTTCGACTCGGTGTCCTCGGCGACGTACCGCACCTCGCGCCCGGCGATGCCGCCGTTGGCGTTGATGTGGTCGATCGCGATCCTGGCAGCCTTGTCGCACCAGTAGCCCCAGGAGGAGAAGCCGCCCGTGAGGTCCACCTGGTGCCCGATGACGATCGGGTCGCCGGAGGACCTGGCGGCGAAGAGGCCCTTCGCGATGGTGAGGCTCGCGCCCTGCGCGGCGACGCCGCCGGCAACGGCACGTGCGAGGAACGTCCGACGCGTGGTGGACATGGCTTCCCCCTTCCAGGCGCCCGGGTCTCGGCGCCTCCCTAGAGCGCGACCCCCAGGAAGCGGTGAATGATCTCGGGACGCTCCCGGAGGTCCCGGGCCGCTCCCTGATAGCAGATGACGCCCTTCTCCATGATGTAGACGCGCTCGCACACGGCGAGCGCGGTCCGGATGTTCTGCTCGACCAGGAGGATCGACACGCCGGAGCGGTTGATCGCCCGGATGTCCTCACGGATGGCGGCGACGAGCTTGGGCATGATCCCCTCGGTGGGCTCGTCGAGGAGGATCAGCTTCGGCCGCATGACGAGGCAGCGGGCGATGGCGAGCATCTGCTGCTCGCCGCCGGACAGCGTGCCGCCCAGTTGCCGGAGTCGGGTGCGGAGGACCGGGAAGCGCTCGAAGACCCCGTCGAGCTCGCCGTCGACGGGGTTGCGCGGCAGGCCCAGGCACATGTTCTCGTAGACCGTGAGGGTCGGGAAGATGCGGCGGCCCTGCGGGACGTAGCCGATCCCCTGCCGGGGGATGGTGTGCGGCGGCATGCGGTCGATCCTGGCGCCGTCGAAGGCGATGCTGCCGCCGGTCGCCCGCGTGAGCCCCATGATCGCCCTGAGCGTCGTCGTCTTGCCGACGCCGTTGCGCCCGAGGAGCGCCACCGCCTCGCCGTCGCCGACCGTGAGGTCGACGCCCTGGAGCACGTGGCTCTTCCCGTAGTGCGCGTGGAC
>DASVDK010000255.1:0-2593 GCA_036381125.1 Thermodesulfobacteriota bacterium
GTCCACGCCGGGACCGACACGCGAGACGCCGAGGCCGCGCCGCCGGGCCGCGGCGCGCTGATCGTGATCGAGGGGATCGACGGCGCGGGGAAGTCGACGCAGCACGCGCGGCTCGCCGAGCGACTCGCGGCCGAGGGCTACGCGGTGACCGCCTCGCGCGAGCCGACCGACGGCCCGCACGGGCGCCGCATCCGCGAGATCGCCCGGGAGGGACGCCGGGCGGCGAGCGCCGAGGAGGAGGTGCGCCTCTTTCTCGACGACCGCCGCGAGCACGTGAGTCGGGTGATCGCCCCGGCGCTCGCGGCCGGCCGGGTCGTGCTCCTCGACCGGTACTACCTCTCCACGATCGCCTACCAGGGGGCGCTCGGGATCGACCCGGGCTTCATCCAGCAGGCCAACGAGAGCTTCGCGCCGCCGCCCGACCTGGCGCTGATCCTCATGCTCCCGGTCGCGCAGGCGCTCGACCGGATCCGGGCCGGGCGCCCCGGTGGGCTCGACCTGGCGTTCGAGCGGGCCGACTACCTCGAGCGCGTCGCGGCGCTCTTCCGCAGCATGCCCGATCGCCTCGACCCGAGCGTGACCGAGGTGCGGATCGTCGACGCGTCGGGCGACGCCGACCTGATCGCGCGACGCCTCGCCGAGCTGTCGCTCGCGCGCCTGGCCGACCTCGGCGTGCCGCGCCGGTGGCCGGGGCACGGTTGATCGGACGTCAGGCCCCGGGCGCTTCCGGCGCGGTCGGCTCGGCCGGCGAGAAGTCCATCTCCGCCACCGCCTCGGGGGGGAGCGAGAAGCCGAGGACCCGGCCGAGCTGCACCTCGTCGGCAATCGGTCCGTGCGCCGCCCGCCACCTGATGATGGCGTTCGCCTGCTCCCGGCCGATGCCGGGCAGCCGCATCAGCTCGACGTAGTTGCCCAGGTTGATCCGGACCTTCTCCCGTTCCTCCATGCTCGTCCTCCCCCGCGCCGGGGCGGCGCCGCGCGGCGCGCGCCCAACCGCGCCGGCTACCGGACCGCGGCCGCCCCCTTCGTCCGGGCCTCCTCGGCGGCCACGTCGGCCGCCGCCTTGCGCACCGCGGCGGGAAGCCCCTCGAGGTCGGCCTCGGTGGTCACGGGATTCATGAGCGCCGCCCGGAGGTGCAGCCCGCCCGGCAGGCGCGCCTGCGAGAGGTAGTAGTCGCCCGATCGGGCGAGGCGGCGGCGCACCGACTCCTGGAAGGCGTCGAGGGCCGAGCCGGAGAGGCCGGGGCGCCGCACGCGGAAGCAGACGATGTTGGACTCGGGCGCCACCGGGACCTCGAGGTCGGGCTCGCGGGAGAGCCGCTCGGCAAGCCACTGGGCCAGCGCGTAGGTGCGCTCGAGCGGCGCGATGACGCGCGCCACGCCGTGGGTCTGCAGGGCGAGCCAGAGCGGGAGCGCGAGCACCCGCTTGGTGGTCTCGAACGTGCGGTGGCCGAGGTCGAAGCGGGCGTCGGCCGCCTCGGCGTGGTAGAGGTACGAGGCGTCCTGCTCGAAGACCGTGTGGGCGCGCCGGCCGTCCCGGAAGAGGACCGCGGTGGCCAGCGCCGGCATGAACAGCATCTTGTGGAAGTCCCACACGAGCGAGTCGGCCAGCTCCACGCCGTCGAGCCGCGCGCGGTGCGCGGGCGACACCAGGGCCGAGGCGCCGTGCGCGCCGTCGACGTGGAACCAGAGGCCCCGCTCCCGGCAGAACTCGCCGATCTCCCGCAGCGGATCGTAGGCGCCGGTGGCGGTGACGCCGGCCGTGGCCACGACCGCCATGACGCGGCGCCCCTCGCGCACCGTGCGCCGGTAGGCGCCGGCGAGTCCGTTGAGGTCGATGCGGCAGGCGGCGTCGGTCGGCACCGGCACGACGGCGCTCTCGCCCAGGCCGAGGATGCCGGCCGCGCGCGTGATGCAGTAGTGCACGTGCTCCGAGGCGAGGATCGCCAGCCGCGGCGCCGCCGCCACGCCCTCGCGCCAGGCGATGGAGGGAGCAACGGCCCCCCGCGCGGCGAGCAGGGCGGTGAGGTTGCCGAGGGTGCCGCCCGACGTGATGAGGCCGTCGGCGCCGGCCGGAAAGGCGGCCTGCTCGAGGCACCAGCGCGTGATCGCCAGCTCGATGGCCGTTCCGGCTGGCCCCAGCTCGTAGATGCAGGCCTCGTTGCCGCTCACGGTCGAGACCAGGTCGGCCAGCGCCGCGACGGGGGGCACGACCGACACCTGATGCCCGATGTACTTCGGGTGGTGGACGCTGATCGTGCCGTCGAGGTACCGCGCGACGGCGACCGGCACGGCCGCCTCGGGCGCCTCCGGGCGTTCGGGGGGCGGCTCGGCGAAGCTCGCCGCCTGCTCGGCGGGGGCGCGCCAGGGGAGGACCGGCCCTTCGCCCCGCTGCGCGGCGGCGAGGCGGTCGGCGAGCTGGTCGACCAGCGCGTGACCGAGGCGCCTCAGCGCCTCGGGATCGTACAGCTCCGCGAGGTCGTCCCTCGCATCCTGACCGGGCATCCGCGTTCGCTCTCGCCTCCGTCGCCGAAAAGTCGGCCAGAGTCTACGGCGCGCCGGGGGGCGCGTCTACCCCTTGTTCGCGGCGAGA
>DASVDK010000256.1:0-5871 GCA_036381125.1 Thermodesulfobacteriota bacterium
GGGTAGTCCTCGGCGATCCAGAGCGCGTCGGGCCCGTTCGGCGCCTCGAGGATGCCGTAGCCGTGCTCGAGGAGCGTGCGGCGCACGACGGTGCGGACCATCTCGTCGTCCTCGACGACGAGGACGGTCGCGTTGCGCGCGGCCGGCGGCTCGAGGACCGGGAGCGGCGGCGCCTCGGCGGGCTCCTCCTCGACGCGCGGGAGGTAGAGGCGGAACGTGGTCCCCTTCCCGACCGTGCTCTCCGCCCAGATGTAGCCGCCGGACTGCTTGACGATGCCGTAGACGGAGCTGAGCCCGAGACCGGTCCCCTTCCCCGGCCCCTTCGTCGTGTAGAACGGCTCGAAGATGTGCGGGAGGACGTCCGGCGCGATGCCGTCGCCCGTGTCGCTGACCGAGAGGAGCACGTACGAGCCGGTCTGCACCGGGTAGGCGAAGCGGCGGGCGAACTCCGCGTCGATCTCGACGTCGGCGGTGCGGATCTCGAGCGTGCCGCCGTCGGGCATGGCATCGCGCGCGTTCACGGCGAGCTCGAGGAGCACCTCCTCGAGCTGGCGCGGGTCCGCCTTGACCCGGCCGAGCGCCGCGACCAGGTGCGTGGCGACCTCGACGCGCTCGCCGACCGCGGAGCGGAGCGCCATGTCGAGGCCCCAGACGACGGCGTTCAGGTCGAGCACCTCGGGGCGGAGCACCTGCTGGCGGCTGAACGCCTGGAGCCGGTGCACGAGCTGGGCGGCGCGCTCCACCGCGAGCTGGATCTGCTCGGCGTCGCCCCGACGCGGGTCATCCGGCTCGAACTTGCCGAGCAGCAGCCGGGCGTGGCCGATCAGCCCCGTGAGCAGGTTGTTGAAGTCGTGCGCCGCCCCCGCCGCCAGCCGCCCCGACGCGTCCATCCGCTGCTGGAGCAGCGCCTGCTGCTCCGCCCGGCGCCGCTCCGTCGCGTCGCGGCAGTACAGCACGATCCCGGCGACCCAGCGGTCGTCGAGCCGGTCGCGGGCCCGCGCCTCGAGCTCGCGCCAGCCACCGTCGCGATGGCGGAACCACAGCTCCAGCGACCGATCGGCGCGCTCCGCCGCGACGTCGCCCACCGCGAGCAGCGCCGCCGCATCCTCCTCGCGCACGAACTCGGCGAGTGGGCGGCCGAGCACGTCCGCCGGCGCGTAGCCGAACACCGGCTCGAACGACGGCGACACCTGGCGCAGCCGCCCGGCCGCATCCACGACGAGCGTCACGTCCGCATCGCTCTCGCCGGCCAGCGCGCGCTCCCGGTGCAGCCCCTCGGCGAGCCACGCGATCCCGAGCCCGAGGACCAGCACCGCCGCGAACACCGGCATCGCCGGCGCGCCCGCCGGCGCCCCACCCTGGAGCGCCCAGGCGACCCGCACCCCCGCGAACAGCGCCGCGACGACGCCGAGCGCCTGGAGCGCCCCGACCGCCCCACCGCGCCGCGCCCGCACGAGCACCGGCGCCAGCGCGACCAGCCACAGCAGCGCGGCGCGCACACCCCCCACGCCGAGCAGGTCCACCAGGACCGGAACGGCGAGGGACAGGTACGCCCCGGCCGAGGCCCAGGGCGGGGCCCCACTCGAGGCTGCGGGCCGGCGTCGGCTCATCGGATGGCTCCGTGGATGCGTCGTGCGGCGGCGGGGCGCGGACGTGGTCCGCGCCGGGGCGGTGCAGATTCGCACGCCGCGGGCCAGGTGCCGGTTTCTCCGGAACTCGTTGATTTGGTTTCAGATCCGCCGCCACTCGCGGTCGCGCGCGGCGCGCCTGTGGTCACGGAACGGGGCCGTTGCCGTCCTGTTTCGGGGCCACGGCGGCGGCGGAGGCGAGGAGGCGGTCGAGGCGGGAGCGGGAGATGCCGAGGATGCGGGCGGTCTGGCGCTTGTTGCCGTTGGTGCGGGCGAGGACGTCGTGGACGTGGGCGGCGATGACGTCGGCGAGGGCGTCGCCGGGGCGGGCGGGGGTGCGGTTCGGAGTGGCGGTGGCGACCTCCGGGGGGAGGTGCTCGAGGGCGAGCGCGGAGCCGCGGGCGAGGATGGCGGAGCGGGAGAGGACGTTCTCGAGCTCGCGGACGTTGCCGGGCCAGTCGTAGGCGACGAGGCGGGCCATGACCTCGTCGGGGACGTAGCGGATCTCCTTGCCGACGGTGACGGAGATGCGGCGGAGGAGGTGGTCGACGAGGAGCGGGATGTCGGCGCGGCGGTCGCGGAGCGGGGGGAGGTGGATCTCGACGACCTTGAGGCGGAAGTAGAGGTCGTCGCGGAAGAGGCCGTCGCGGACGAGGCGAGCGAGGTCGCGGTGGGTGGCGGCGATGACGCGGGCCTCGGTGCGGCGGACGTGCTCGGCGCCGACGGGGATGAAGGTGCGCTCCTGGAGGATGCGGAGGAGCTTGGCCTGGAAGGCTGGGGAGATGTCGCCGATCTCGTCGAGGAAGATGGTGCCGGAGCCGGCGAGCTCGAAGTGTCCCTTCCGGTCGGCGACGGCGCCGGTGAAGCTGCCGCGGACGTGGCCGAACAGCTCGGACTCGAGGAGCGTCTCGGGGAGCGCGGTGCAGTTGACGGCGAGGAACGGCTCGGCGCTCTCGGCGGAGTTGGCGTGGATGGCGCGGGCGACGAGCTCCTTGCCGGTGCCGGTTTCGCCCTGGATGAGGACGGGGGCGCGGGTGCCGGCGACGGCGCCGATGAGCTTGTAGACGTCGACCATGGAGGGGGCGCGGCCGACGAGTCCGACGTCGTCGGGGGCGGGGACGGGGGCGGCGCGGCGGGCGCGGCGCTCGGCGGCGCGGTCGCGGACGCAGCGGGCGACGACGGTGCCGAGGTGGTCGAAGTCGACGGGCTTGACGAGGTAGTCGTAGGCGCCGGCGCGGATGGCGCGGATGGCGAGCTGCATGTCCTCGGCGCCGGTGACGACGATGACGTCGATGTCGGGATCGCGCTCGCGGAGGATCTCGGTGAGCTCGAGGCCGTCCATCCCCGCCATGCGGATGTCGGTGAGGACGACGTCGGGGCGGAAGTCGGCGATGCGGGCGAGGGCGCTCTCGGCGCTCTCGACGCTGGCGGTGACGTAGTCGGAGGCGGAGAGGTAGCGCTCGAAGGCGGAGCGGACGATGGCCTCGTCGTCGACGATGAGGAGGCGCTGGGTCATGAATGGAACTCCAGGGGTGAATCGCCGCGCCAGCGGCCGTCGAGCGCCTCGCGCACGGCGCGGGTGAGGGCGGCCGGAGTGAACGGCTTCTCGAGGAAGGGCGCATCGGGGCCGAGCGCGCCCTGGCGCTCGAGGGTGTCCGCGGCGTAGCCGGACATGAAGAGGAGCTTGAGGTCGGGCTGGCGGCGGGTGAGTCTCCGGGCCAGCTCGACGCCGCTCATCTGCGGCATGACCAGGTCGGTCAGGAGGAGGTCGATCGGCGGCGTGGCGTCGTCGAAGGCGAGGCGGATGGCCTCGGCGCCGCCGGCGGCCTCGATGACGCGGTAGCCGGCGCCGTCGAGGATGCGGCGCGCGAGGCGTCGCACGGCGACGTCGTCCTCGACGAGGAGGATGGTGCCGGCGCCGGCGGGCGGTCCGGCGGGCCCCGGCGCGGTGGCCTCGGGCGTGGGCGCGGCGATGCGCGGGAGGTAGATGCGGAACGTGGCGCCGTGGCCGGGGCGGCTGTCGACGGTGACGCCGCCGCCGCTCTGGGTGACGATGCCGTAGACGGTGCTGAGGCCGAGGCCGGTGCCCTTGCCGGGCTCCTTCGTGGTGAAGAAGGGCTCGAAGACGAACGGGATCGCGTCGGGCGGGATGCCGGCGCCGGTGTCGGCGACGGCGAGGAGGACGTACCGCCCGGGGCGGGGCACGCCGACGTGGCGGGCCTCGGCGTCGTCGAGCTCGACCTCGCTCGTGGAGATGGCGAGGCGGCCGCCGGTGGGCATGGCGTCGCGGCCGTTGATGGCGAGGTTCATCAGGACCTGCTCGATCTGGCCGGGATCGGCCTCGATGGAGCCGAGGTCGGGATCGAGGTGGAGGACGACCTCGACGTCCTCGCCGATGAGGCGCTGGAGCATGCGGCGGAGATCGAGGATCGTGGCGTTCAGGTCGATGATGCGGGGCTGGAGCACCTGCTTGCGGCTGAAGGCGAGGAGCTGGCGGGTGAGGCTGGCGGCGCGGTCGGCGGCCTTCTCGATCTCACGGACGTCGGCGCGGCGGGCGTCGCCCTCAGGGAGGTCGGCGAGGAGGAACGCGACGTAGCCCTTGATGCCGGTGAGCAGGTTGTTGAAGTCGTGGGCGACGCCGCCGGCGAGGCGGCCGACGGCCTCCATCTTCTGGGATTGGCGGAGCTGCGCCTCGAGCGCGCGGCTCTCGGTGAGGTCGCGGGTGTTGACGACGATGCCGCCGACGGACGGGTGCAGGAGCCGGTTCGTGGCGTGGGAGGCGAGGGCGCGCCAGGAGCCGTCCTTGTGGCGGCAGCGAAACTCGACCGTGCGGGCGGCGCCGGGGCTCTCGAGGATCTCGTCGAAGGCGCGGCGGACGTAGGGCAGGTCGTCGGGGTGGATCAGCTCCAGGGCGTTGCGCCCGAGGCGCTCCTCGGGCGAGTAGCCGAGGACGCGCTCGACCGCCGGGCTGGTGTAGAGCGCGGTGCCGTCGGCCGCGAGAATCGTGACGATCTCCGAGGAACTCTCGATGAGCGCGCGGAAGCGCTCCTCGGAGGCGGCGAGCGCCGCCTGCGCGGGGCCGCGCTCGGCGATCTCCTGCATCTGCGTGATGAGGTAGAGCGGCTCGCCGGCGTCGTCGCGCGCCACGGATGCGGTGCGCTGGATCCAGACGACGCGGCCATCCTTGCGGATGCAGCGCATCTCGGCCTGCGCGGCCGACCGCTCGCCGGCGATCAGGCGGCGCACGTCCTCCAGCTCGCCGGCCACGTCGTCGGGGTGCGCGACATCCTGCGGGCGGCGCCCGAGCAGCTCGTCGGCGGTGTAGCCGAGGAGCTCGCAGAGCGCGGCGTTCACGCGCAGCCAGCGGCCGTCGGTGCCGGCGACGGCCATGCCGATGGCGGCGTGCTCGAAGGCGATCCGGAACGCTTCGCTCGCGGCGAGCGCGCCGGCGGCAGGCGGAGGCGCGGGCTCCGTGGGCTGCGAGTGCGTCATCGCACGCTCGAGGGGGTGGGGATGGCGAGGTGCGGCGCCGAGCCAGCGGCCGGCGTCGGCGGAGCCGACGGTACAATGTAATGGCGTGGATGTACACCGCAAAGGCGCGCGGCGCTTCGGGTTGGTGCGAGGCGGCTAGCGGGCGGCGCGGAGCGCGTTGAGGATGACGGCGACGTCGATCGCCTCCTGGAGCAGCGCGCCGACGGCGGGCTCGATGTGGCCGAGCGCGGCGAGGAGCATGGCGGCGCCGCTGAGGCCGAGGCCGACGCCGATGCTCTGGCGCGCGATGCGGAACGCCTTGCGGCTGATGCGGATGGCGGCGGCGACCCCGGCGGGGTCGTCTCCGAGGATGACGAGGTCGGCGGCCTCGGCGCTGATGCCGCCGCCGTGGCCGGCGAGCGCGATGCCGACGGTGGCGGCGCTGAGGGCGGGGGCGTCGTTGATGCCGTCGCCGAGCATGACGACGCGCTCGCCCTGGCGGACGAGGTCCTCGACGACGGCGACCTTGTCCTCGGGGCGGAGGTCGCCGCGGAACTCGTCGATGCCGAGCGCGTCGGCGACGGCGCGAGTGTTGTGCTCGTGGTCGCCGGAGAGGATGATCTTGCGGCGGATCCCGAGGCGGTCGAGCTCGCGGAAGAGGTCGGCGAGGCCGGGGCGGATGCGGTCGGCGAACGTGATGATGGCGGCGCCGCGGCCGTCGACGGCGACGAACGCGCGCAGGCCGGCGGAGTGGGGCTCGAGCGGCTCGAGG
>DASVDK010000257.1:0-6760 GCA_036381125.1 Thermodesulfobacteriota bacterium
CCCGTTCGAGCGGGAAGAAGGGCCCCTGCTTTGCCTGACGGGTTAGCCGCGTGCCTAGAAGTGGAACGGCGGTTCCTCACCTCGGCACCCGGCAGTCGTGGGGGCAGGCCCGAAATCGCCACGCGCCTCGCGCGGTCGCCCACCCGCCGCCCGCGAACCTCCGGTGTGCGCCGGCTTACGCCGCGCCCGTCGGGCAGTGCTCGGCCGTGCAGGCAGAGGGGGCTTGCTGGTACACGAGTTGCTGCTACCCTGTCGCCGTGGCCTCACGAGGCATGGACGAGGGGAACACGATGACGACACGTTCGGGGCGCACGACCGCGAGGCGGCTGCTGGCCGCGGCGGGTGCCGGCAGCCTGGCGGTCCTGGCCGGGGTGGCCCTGGCCGAGCGCAGCGCGCTCGAGGCCGGGTCGTACACGGTGCCGGTGCCGGCCCTGGCGTCCGTGGGCGCCGACGCCCTGCTCATGCCGGGGCGGTCGGGTACCCCCGGCCTGCGCCGAGTCGCCCAGGGTCCTGACCACGCCGTCCAGAGCCCCGACCTCGAGCCGCGAAGCGCTCGCGCCCCGCGCCAGGCGGTCCACGCACCTGACTATGCGGCGCCCGACGCGGAGCCGCCGCCGTCGAGACGGGCGGCGGCCAGGGCCGAGCGGGCGGCCATGATCGCCCGCCTCGCGCGGACCCTCGACGGGTTCGCGACCGGCCTCGAGCCGCATACCGAACGCCGGGTCGCCGCCGCCATCTACGACGAGTCGATGCGGTGGGGGATCGACCCGCTCCTCACGCTGGCCGTCATCGAGACCGAGAGCACCTACCGCAACGGCGCCATCTCCTTCGTGGGAGCACGGGGGCTCATGCAGATCCGGCCCTTCGTGGGCGAGGAGCTGGCCGCCCGCCTGCGGCTCCGCTGGGACGGGCATCGGACCCTTCACGACCCCGTGGCGAACGTCACCATGGGCGTCTACTACCTGGCGCGGCTGCGCGCCCGGTTCGGCGACCTCGCCACGGCGCTCGCCGCCTACAACATCGGCCCCAACGCGGTCCAGGCGCTGATCGACGAGGAGCGCGAGGTGCCCACCGGTTACGTCCGGAAGGTCCTCGGTTCGTACGCGCGCCTGCTCGCCGACACCCCCGCCCGCCCCAGGCTGGCGGCCCGCACCGGGTCCACCGCCAGGCGCTAGGCCGCACAACGTAGTGCCCACCACGTTTTTCCGGATGCGAATCGGCTGAATCCGCAGTAGGCTACCCGCGGACTGCCTAGTCGACCGACGGCCTCGAGCGCCGGGGTGCCCTCGAGCGGCGTGCGGTCTCGGAGCGGCGGTGCGCCCGATCGACGCGAGGGGCGCCGTGCGAGGCCGCCCCGGCACGGCATCGCGCGTGCCCGGGTGTGCCCGCCCGCTGCCCCGATTCCCGAGGAGACATGATGGAGAGCGAGCGCATCAAGGGCATCTACGCGGCGTGGTCCCACCTCTACGACTACGTCTTCAAGGTCTTCTTCTACCGTCGTCTCGGCCACGCGATCCGGCTGCTCAACATCCAGCCCGGGCAACGCGTCCTCGACGTCGGGGTGGGGACGGGCCTCTCGCTGGACTTCTATCCTCCACATTGCCAGGTGGTGGGCATCGACCTTTCCAGGGAGATGCTCGACAAGGCGCGCCGACGGGTGCGCGAGCGGGGGCTCGAGAACGTCGAGCTGATCGAGATGGACGCGACGCATCTCGCCTTCCCGAACGACAGCTTCGACCACGTCGTCGCTGCCCACGTGATGAGCGTGGTGCCGGAGCCGGTCCGGGTCCTCGCGGAGATCAAGCGGGTCACACGATCCGACGGCAAGATCGTCATCATCAACCACTTCCAGAGCACGAACAGGGCCCTGGCGCGCATCGAGGAGTGGCTGAACCCCATCACGCGGCGCATCGGGTGGCGCACCGACCTCGACCTCCGCTCGCTCGTGCGCGATGGTCAGATCGACGTCGACTTCGAGTACAAGCTCTCACGCGGCGACCTGTGGAAAGTGGTGTTCGCGGTCAACACGAAATAGCCACGAAGTGGAGTTCGTGGGCACGGCGGTCGCCGCGCCGGCGGCCGCGGTGCCCGTCGGACCCGTCCCGGAGACCGCCCGGGCTCGATCGCCCGCCCGGGCGGAGCCTCTTGCCTCCGGCCTCTCCCCGTTTCCCGCCCCAGGTTTTGTCGCAGCGCGCCGTTTCTCGCCTTGCACGCGTAGCCTCGAGTGATGCCTCGCCCGTACGAGGCGCCTTTCGGGCTTGCCCTTTGCAGCCCCGCCCGACGTGCCGCCCGTTGGCCCGCAGCCGGGCGGTCTCTCAGGAGTCTGTGCTGGGCAGGGCAAGCGGACAAAAAGGGAAGGCGCGTTCCCTCCGCTTGGGTTCCCGGACGGCCGACCGACTCCTGGACGGCTGCTTTCCAAGGGGCCGGCGGCCCACTTGGCTTCCGGCCCATGCTTTGCATTAGCTGGCGGCATGACTCGTGACCCGGGCAGGCGGAGGGACGCCGCGGCGTCCTGCCCGAGGTCCACGGACTCGTGGCGGAGATGGTCTCCACCACGCAGCTCGCGGCGACAAGGGAGGAGATCGCATGTCGGAAATCAAGAAGGACGGCGGGATGACGGTTCGCGAGGCCGGGCGCCGGGGGGGCGTCGCCACGAGCGAGAAGTACGGTCGGGAGTTCTACGAGGCCATCGGGAAGAAGGGCGGAAAGATTGGCGGCGAGACCACGAAGGAGAAGTACGGGCCGCAGTTCTACGAGGCGATCGGCCGCAAGGGCGGCCAGCGCGTCAAGGAACTGATCGAGCGCAGCAAGCGCGCCGTCAAGCCGTAACACGGCCGGTCCGACGCTCCCTCGCGGCGGCTCGCCGTCGCTCACGCGCTCGAGGAGCAGGCATGAAGGACGAGACCACGAACGTGAACGCCGAGCGGCCGATGACCGTCCGCGAGGCGGGCCGTCGCGGGGGAGAGGCGACGAGCGGGAAGTACGGGCGGGGGTTCTACGAGACGATCGGCAAGAAGGGCGGCCAGCGGGTCCGGGAACTCGTGGAGCAGGGGAAGCGCGCGGCGAAGGTGTAGCCTGCCTCCCCGGAGCCTCTGGCACACGTGGACATCTCGAGATCGGAAGGGAGGGGAAGCGGCGGACGGGTACGCCGCGGCGGCGCGACGTCGCGGGCGTGAGGTGACGAGACGAATGGCAGCCAAGAAGCGTACCGGGGGGGAGATGACCGTCCGCGAAGCCGGACGGAAAGGCGGCAAGACCACCAAAGAGCGCCACGGTCCGCAGTTCTACGAGACGATCGGCCAGAAGGGCGGCGAGGCGACTCGCGAGAAGCACGGCCCGCAGTTTTACGAGACGATCGGCAAGAAGGGGGGACAGCGGGTGCGCGAGCTGGTGGAGGAAGGCAAGAAGGCGACCGAGCGACACAAGTAGCGGCAGCCGACGAACGACGAGCCCGATCATGCACGCCCGAAGATGCCTCGAATCCGGGGCCGCGCCAGCCGCGGCCCCCACCTGCGTCCTCGTCGCCCGCGCCCGTCCGTCGACGCGCCCGGTCCCGCCGACGCCGGCGCGGCTGCGCGCGGGGGCCGCCGGGACGCCCGCCCCGACCAGGAAAGCCTTGTGAGCCTCACCGTCCGCCGTGTGGGACGCGTCCTCTTCGGCCTTGCCGGAGCGGGCAGCGCGTTGTTCGTGCACCTTCTGCCGCCGCCCGCCGACCTCGGCGCCGGCGCACCGACCGGCGGCCCTCCCGCCGCGGTCGCGCCCGCGGACTCCGCGGCCGGGCCGGCCGACCCCACGGTCGCGGCCCCTGACGCCTCGGTCGCGCCGTCACCTCCCGCCGATCGGCCGCTGGTCGCCATGCCGACCACCGGGCCGCACGGCGCCGAGTCGGCCGACCACCCCGCCGCACCGGCCCTGCTCGCGACCGACGGCCGCACCGCTCACCCCCCGGCTGCGGCTGCCGCCCGCCGGCGCTGACCCGCGGCCGCCCCTTCGGCCGGGCCGCGCAGAGGTCCCTCCCGTCGGCTAGACTGCCGCTTCGGCGAGGCGATGCCTGCTGCCTCGCGGGGAGGGCGGACGTTGACCATCACGGAACTCGTGGTCCTGGCCACCGGGTTGGCGGTCATCGCCGTGGCGGCGGCGCTCGTGCCGGCGCTCCTGGAGGTGCGGCGGGCCGCCCGGTCGCTCGACCGGACGCTGTCGGAGACCGCGGAGCGGCTCCCGGGCGTCCTGGCGCGCATCGACGGGCTCCTGCTCGAGGCGGAGCGGCTCACCGGCGATACGCGCGCGCGGCTCGATCGGATCGAGCACGCGGCGACCAGGCTGAAGGAGCCGGTGGCGCGCCTCGTCGGGGCGGCGGCCGGGCTCAAGGAGGCGGCCGAGACGCTGCTGGTCGGCCGGCGGCGAGGCGCGAGGTCCTAGCCCGCCGCGCGGTCGTTCCGCATCCGCCTGACCCAGTCGACGATCACGGCCCGCGCCGCGTCGGGCATCTCCCGGAAGCGGATGCCGGCCTTGCAGCGGGCGCTCCCCTCGACCGGCTCGACCCGGACGACCTCCCCGACCGCCCGAACCGCGCCGCCCGGCATCTCGATCTCCACGGTCAGCTCCCGCGCCGAGAGCAGGTCGTTCGGCGCCACGATGGCCGCGCCGTCCGCCGACAGGTCGGCCACTGTGGAGGGCTCGATCGGGGTGCTGCCGGCCAGGACGCGCGCGGGCCGGTCGAGCCGCACCCGCTGCGCCCGCCGGTGGTCGAGCGGCAGCGTGAGGTAGATGGTCGTGCCCCGGCCGACCCCCTCGCTCTCGGCCCACATCCGGCCGCCGTGGGCCTCGACGATGCTCTGCGCGATCGAGAGCCCGAGGCCGGTGCCCCGCTGCCGCGGCGCCTTCTGGTCCTGCCGGTGGAGCGAGACGAAGGGCTGGAAGACCAGCGCGAGCTTGTCGCGGGGGATGCCGATGCCGGTGTCCCTGATCGCGAGCGTGACGAGGTGCGCCTCGGGGTAGGCGCGGATCTCCACGCGGCCCCCGGCGGGGGTGAACTTGACCGCGTTCGAGAAGACGTTGGCGAGGACCTGCTCGACCTTCCCCGCGTCCCAGTAGCCGACGATGCCGGCGACCGAGGGGTGGATCTCCACGGAGACGCCCTTGCCCGCGGCAAGGAGCCGCGGCTGCGCGAGGGCGCGGTCGAGGATGGACGTGAGGGCGACCTCCTCGCCGAAGAGCCTGAGCCGGCCGGTCTCGAAGCGGGTCAGGTCGAGGAGGTCGTCGATCAGGGTGACCATCGAGTCGACGCTGCGCGTCGCCACGCGGAGCGCCTCCTGCTGGGCCGGGGCGAGGGCGCCGAAGCGTCCCTTGAGCGCGAGCAGGAGGTTCCCCTTGATCGTGGTGAGCGGCGTGCGCAGCTCGTGGGCGGCGCGAGCGATGAACTGCAGCTTGAAGGACTCGACCTCCTTCTCCCGCGTGATGTCGCGGAAGGTCACCGCCGCGCCGATGAGCCGCCCGCGCCGCGTCCGCAGCGGCGCCGCCGAGAGCGCGAGGAAGCGCTTCTCGAGCGCCTCGGTGACGAGGTAGGCCTCCCGCCGGTCGACCGGCTCGCCCGCCAGCGCGAGGCGCCAGGGCAGGGCGTCCGGCGCGATGACGCCGCCGCCCGAGGGGTCGAAGAGCCGCGACAGGCGCGGGTAGTCCTCGAGACGGGGGCGTACGCCCTTCTCCGACGGGCGGCCGAGGATCTGCTCGGCGGCGCGGTTCATCGCCGCGATGCGGCCGGTGTCGTCGAGGAGCACCACGCCGTCGGTGAGCGTCTTGAGGACCGCATCGAGCTCGGCCCCCTTCTGCTCGACGCGGTCGAGGGCGCGCTGGGCCTTCACGCGCGTGGCGACGTCGTCGCTCGTGTCGGTGATGGCGATGAGGACGGTGTCGCGCGTCCCATCCTTGAGCGGGACCGCGGCGTACGTCCAGTAGGCGGCGTCGCGCCGCGCGCCGTCGATGCGCACGTCGGCGCCGCGGCCGGACGTGCCGGTCTCCCGCACGGCGGCGATCCAGCCGGCGACCTGGGCGGCCACCGCCGCGGGGAAGAAATCGGCGAGCCTGCGGCCGGCCAGCGGCCCCTCGGTCACGCCGGCAAGCTGGAAGAAGCGGCTGTTGGCCGCGCGCACGCGCAGGTCGGGACCCTGGACCAGGGCCAGCGCGGCGGGCAGCCGGGCGAAGAGCGCCTCGACGAGCTCGGTGCGCGACCGCAGCTCCGCGCTCACCTCGCCGAGGCGCCGCTCGGTCTCGCGGCGCTCCGTGAGGTCGCGGAACACCGTGACGACCCCCGAGAGCCGGCCGGTCTCGTCCGTCACGGGGGTGGCGTCGGCCGAGAGGATGCGGCGGTCGCCGCCCGCCGGACCGACCTGGAGGACCATGGAGACCCGACGGCCCGTCGCCGCCGCCTGCGCCGCCGGCAGGTCGTCGTCGGCCAGGCGGCGCCCGGCGAGGTCCAGGACCGGGTAAGGCGCCCAGCCGCCGTCGGCGGCGTGGCCGAGGAGCTGCTCGGCGGCCGGGTTGACCGCGGCGAGACGGCCCTCGGCGTCGCTGATGACGGCCGGATCGGCCAGGGCGGTCAGCACCGCCTGCAGACGGCGGCGCGTCAGTTCCGCCTCCGCCCCGCGCCGGCGCGCCTCGCGCACGGCGGAGGCGACCGCGCGGGCGAGGTGCACGTACTCCTCCGGGGCGTCCGCCGGCACGGCGGGCGCCGCCTCCGCGCCGCTTCGCGCGGCCGCCGCGA
>DASVDK010000258.1:0-20315 GCA_036381125.1 Thermodesulfobacteriota bacterium
CAATCGCGTCGACCAGGGGCTCGAAGCGCCCCGAGTCGTGGCTGGTCGCCGCCGACAGCCTCACCGCGAGCGGGAGGCCGTGGGCGTCTGAACCACGATGGCGCGTCGAGCCCGATTGGCCGCGAGCCGTCAGAGTCGGGCCGGTGTCGTGGCCCCCCTTTGGGTCGGCACGGGGGAGCCGTCGAGGCAGGCGCGACGCCAGTCGATGGCGTCCCGGCCGCCCCGCTCGTCGAGCCGCACGCGGTGCAGCCGCCGCCAGCAGGACATCCCGCGGCCACACCCCATCTGGGCGGGCAGGTACTCCTAGGGGATGCCGGTACGGAGCACGAAGAGGATCCCGCGGAGCACCGCGCGGTCCAGCAGGCGCGGCCGGCCGCCCTTGGGCTCGGGGGCTTCGGCGGCAATAGGGGCTGGAGCTTTGCCCGGAGAACGTCCGAGACGAGGGGCTTGGCCACGCCCCTGAGCGCTCGCAACCACCGAGCCCCTCATGAGGTTTTGTTAGACCCCCTTAGGGAGTCGCGAGCGCGACAAGCGGCGTGCCGACGCCGACCGTCTGGCCCTCCGCGACCAAGACGCGCGACACGACCCTCGACCGCCGCCTCGACCTCGGACACGACGCCGTCCGCCTCGACGTGCGCGACGATGCGCCCCGCGTGGAGCCGGGAGCGTTCCCCGACGAGCACCGCAATGACCCGGCCGGCGAGCGGCGACGTGATGACCTAGTCGTGCGCCTCGGGCGCCGGGTCCTGGGGCGCCGGCTCCCCGGCCTCGGTGATGCGGGGCGGAGGCTCGGGCGGCGTCGGCGCCAGCGTCGCGGCCCCGTCGCTCGTGTGCCGCACGACGCGGACCGGCATGCCCCCCGATACGGGCTGCGATCTCGACGACGCCCGCGCCGACCGTCGCCCCGACGGGGGCCTGTGAGTCGGCGAGTATCACGGGCCCTGCGCGCCGCGCCGGACCGCTCGATCCGTAAGGCTCGAGAGAGCGCACGGACCAGCACGACGACGAGCCCTCGAGAAGATGCGGACTGACCGCTTCGAGAGGGCTCACGCCTCTCTTGTGCCAGGCTCGAAGGTGCCGACGACTTCGTACATCCCGGGTTCGAATCTGGCGATCGCCAGTGCTTGCCGCAGGTAGGGCAATGGTGCGGGATCGGCGCGCATCGCTTCGTAATCCGCGGCACTTCGCCATTGCGCATACATCGCGACCTTCGTGCCATCCAGACTGCGATGCAGGCGGGCCGAGACGAAGCCCGGCGCGTGGCGCACCGAGCGTCCCGTCGCCGTGGCGAGTAGCTCGATGAGGCGCTGCTGGTCGGTGGGCTCGACCGTGAACACGTTGATCAGCGTGAGGGGGCGGTCGTTTGCGAAGGTCATACCGATGTGACTCCGTGTGGCGGGACGCTCGCGGCGTCATCGCGCATGTGCGGTCCGAGAGTGACGTCGATCGTGCGCCCCGGCGAGACGGTCAACGTCCCCGCCGGCGCGCCGCATTTCTTGCAACGGTCGTACGTGGAGCGGGGAGATCCAGAAGGGCCGACGACCATGGCTGTCGAACCAGGCACGCAGAGCTTCCTCGACGCCCTCGCCGCGGCGGACGGTCCGCCCGTCTATGCCCTGTCGCCGAACGACGCCCGTCACGTCCTGTCGCGCGCGCAGGCCGGCAACGTGCCGAGGCCGGCGGCGGACATCGAGGACCGCACGATCCCAGGCGGCCCGACGGGTACGGTTCGCGTTCGAATCGTTCGGCCCGAGGGCAATACGGACGTGCTCCCCGTCGTCATGTACTTCCACGGAGGGGGGTGGGTGCTCGGCGACGCGGGCACCCATGACCGGCTGGTCCGCGAGATCGCGGAGGGCGCGAAGGCGGCCGTCGTGTTCGTCGAGTACGACCGGTCCCCGGAAGCCCGGTACCCCGTGGCGATCGAGGAAGCGTATGCCGCGACCAGGTACGTCGCCGGGAATGGTCAGTCGCTGAAGCTCGATCCATCGCGGATCGCCGTTGCCGGTGACAGCGCGGGCGGCAACATGGCCGCGGCCGTTGCGCTCCTGGCGAAGGATCGTGGCGGTCCGACGATCGGCGTGCAACTCCTCTTCTATCCGGTGACGGATGCCGATTTCCACACCGCCTCCTATGAAGCCTTCGCGAACGGGCCATGGCTGACCCGCGAGGCGATGAAGTGGTTCTGGAACGCCTATCTCCCCGACGAGGGGAAGCGCAAGGAGCCGACGGCCTCTCCGCTGCAGGCGTCGATCGAGCGGCTCGGGGGCTTGCCGCCGGCCCTGATCATCACGGCCGAGAACGACGTGCTGCGGGACGAGGGCGAGGCCTACGCGCGCAAGCTCGCTCGGGCCGGCGTGGACGTCACGGCCCTGCGGTTCCTCGGCACCATCCACGACTTCATGGTGCTCGACGCCATCGCGAGCAGGCCGGCACCGCGCGCCGCGATCCGGTCGGCCACCGACACGCTCCGGCGGGCGCTGTCGACGTAGCGGACCGCCGCCTGCTACGGAATGTCCGTCCGAGCGCATCCCGGTAGACTCAGCACGAAATCGGCGCCGAATGCGCGGGACGGCGTAACCAGGCCCAGGGCGGTCGGCAGCGAACGGACCCTGGAGGCGATCTCCAGGGCGCTGTTCGCCGCGAAGTCGTAGGCATCCGGCGTGGACAGGCGTGCCCTGGACGACCTCCCCGAAGCGTCGATCGCCTCCGCCCAGATCGTGCTCCGGTGGCGGCGCCGTTCGGCCTGGCTGGGCCCTTCCGGAAGCCTGCGGACGAGGGCTGCCAGTCCTCGTTGTCCGGCGCGGCTTCGAAGCACCGGCCCGAACAGGCTCCCGAGAACATCCGCCGAACGGAGCAGTGCCGTCCGGCGGAGATAGACCGTGATGGTCCCTGCGCCGGTGTTGTGGAGTGCCGTGGCCACGTCGCCCCACGAGACGGGCACGCATGGTTCTTCGCCCGAGCCGAAATCGGTCCAGCGTGGTGACCGGTCGTCGAGGGGGACGATCGTGCCTGCACGCCGGCAGAGTACGGGTCTCGACACCTGGCGGATCGCGGTGCGGAGGGTGCCTCGAGATGCGCTCTCCAGCCCGCGTAGCGCGATGACCAGCGAAGCCGGCCGGTCGAGCTTGCCGGCCACGTACGCGGCGAGGCAGTCACTCGGAACCACGTCGAAGCCGGCTCCCGGCACGGCGGTGATTCCGGCCTGCCGGATTTCCGCCTCTCGCGACCACAGCGCCTCGAAGACCTCGATCTCGCCTGTGATGTCGACGTAGTCCGTCCGTGTAGACAGGCATGCGCCCAGCATCGGCGCGGAAGTCGCGGCGAACGGACCTGCCATGTGCACGACGCACGCGATGTCCGTCAGGGCTTCGGATAGCGCCTTCGCGTCATCGAGGCCGATCACCCGCGTCGGCAAGCTCAGCCGATTGCCCAGTGCTTCCAGCGCATCGCCGTCGCGGCCCGCGAGCACGACGTCGAGCGACTGTGCCGCCGCGAGTTCGGCGGCCAGGCGACCCGTGTAGCCGTACGCGCCGTACAGCAACAGACGCGTTCGGCCTGGCCTGCCCGGCATGACCGTCCATCGCCCCGTTCAGTGGTCCGAGTCGCGTCGAGTCCGACGCGGCGCAAACTTGCCGGCCACGGAGTAGCTGGTGTCCGTGACTCTGCCCGTTTCGAGGACCTCCTTCAACCTGCGCAGGTTCGCAGACACCTCTTCGGCCGGGTACTTGCCGACCAGGGCCAGTGCCACGCGCCCCAGTCTCCCGAGAGGCGCCTTCATCACTTCGCGAACTTCGGTCTCTCCGGCCCCGGCTCCGGGGGTGAAATGGATTGCCCAGGAGGTCCTCAGCCGAGGTGAGGCGACCGTTTCGTAGCGGATCAACTCGTTGGTGCGCTCCTCGGTGACCCGTATCGTCCAGTTCGTCCGGATGCCCAGGGGGCCCAGTATCGTCCATCGAGACGTTGTCGGGTCGATCTCCTGGATCGCCACGACGTCCCCCAGGAAGCTCGGCAGGTTCCCGAACGCTCGGTAGAACCGGAAGACCTCCTCTACCGGGCGGCGGATCGTCACGCCGGCCTCGATCGCATCCGCGTCGCGCGGCGGAGCGATCCGCGTCATCGCGACCGCCGCATGGCGTACTCCGCGAGGCGTTCGAAGTCCGCTGGCGGGAGGAGTCCCGTGGTCAATCGGCGAGCCGACAACCAGGCTGGCGTGCCTCGGACGCCCCGTGTGCGGCTGAGCGTCTCGGCCTCCGCGACGGCTGCCGCGGCGCTGCCGTCGGCAAGGCCGGCGTGCAGGGCCGAGAGGTCGATGCCCGACTCGCTGGCGTGCCGGTCGATCACGGCGGGATCCTCGAGGTCCTCGCCAGGGACGACGTGCGCGTCGAAGAGGTCCCTGTGCACCTGTGGGAAGGCACCCGGCCGATGCCGCCGGACCCACTCGGCAGCGGCCAGGGCCGGCCGCGGCTCCGTCGCTCCCGTCGCGCGGCGACTCACCTGCGCAGGGCCCACAGGGTCCTCACGCTGTCGGCGACGGCAGCGGCCACGGCAATCCAGAAGACCACGCCGATCCACACCTGCCAGCCTTTCGGCTGGTAGAACTGCATGACGATGGCAAGCCCCACGATGCACGCCGCCGCCAGCCTGGTGGCGTTCGCGCGTTCGGCGGCACGCTCCAGGCGCCTGACGAGCGGCTCGACATCCTCGACGCGCGTCCAGACCCGAAGGGTGCCTCGTTCGATCTCGCCAAGGACGCGGTCGAGTCGTCGAGGCAGATCGATGCCGAGCTCCGCGACGTCCAGCGCCGATTCGCGCAGGCGATCGAGCGACTGGCGGCCGACGACGCCCTGGGAGACGAGCTTTCCGGCCATTGGCCGCAGGTGATCCGCGAAGCTCGAATCGGGATCGAGGGCTTGCAAGACCCCTTCGCACATCGCCAGCGCTTTGAAGAGCTGCACCAGATGCCCGGGCATGCGCAGGCCGTGGCGACGAACCACCTGGAGCAGGTCGCCCACCGCGTCGCCGAACCGTACGGTGTCGAGCGACGCATCGACGTACAGGCCGAGCATTCGATCGATCTCGCTCGTGATCACCGCGCGGTCGAGAGGACGTGTCGGGGCGGTGAGGTCGATGAGGCGATCCACGACGCGTTCCGCGTCGCGCCGCTCCATGGCGACGAACATGTCGGCCACGTGCCGCCGTTCCACGTCCGTGAGGCGCCCCACCTTGCCGAAGTCGACGACGGCAAGCGCGCCGTCGTCCTGGATCAGCAGATTGCCCGGGTGCGGGTCCGCGTAGAAGACGCCGCGCTCGAAGGCGGGTTCCAGGACGAAGCGGGCGATGCGGCGCGAGACCGCCGCTCGGCGCCGCTTCGGCAGGTCGGCCACGTCCGAGACCTTGCGCCCTTCGATACGCTCCTCCGTGAGCACGCGGTTCCTGGAGTACTCCGCGAGGACGTCCGGAACGCGGAAGGCGCGGTCGTTCGAGAACGCATCGCGGAAGAACCGTTCGTGCGCGGCTTCGCGACCATAGTCGAGTTCCTCCCGCAGGGCGTCGCCGAACTCTCGAAGCAGGCCGCCCGCGTCGTAGCGCTCGAGAATCGGAAAGCGCGGAGTCCAGTGGGCGATGAGGCCGGCCAGGATCTCGAGATCGACCCGAACGAGCTCGTCGACGCCGGGCTTGCGCACTTTGAGCACCACCTCGCGGCCGCTGAAGAGCCGCGCGGCATGGACCTGACCGATCGAAGCGCTCCCGAGCGGCTGCCGATCGAAGGACGCGAAGAGCTGATCGGGCAGCGCACCCAGGTCCTCTCGGATGACCTCGGCAATGGCGTCCGAGGGCAACGGGGCCACGTCGTCCTGCAAGAGCGCAAGCTCGGTCCGATACGCGTCGGGCAACAGGTCGCTGCGCGTCGAAAGCATCTGGCCGAGCTTGACGAACATGGGCCCGAGCTCCTCGCACGCGCGGCGAAGGTGCTCCGCGCGCGACCGGTCGCCGGCCTCGTGCTTGATGAGTTGATCGTCGACGGCGCCGATGCCGTGACGCGCGAGGACGGCCACGATCTCGCGGTAGCGCTCGTGCTTCGTGATCATGGTGCCATCGGGCCGCACTCCGAGATGCAGCAGTTGCGGTGCCCTGTCCGATGCCTACGAGGCCCTCGCTCGTTGGGATCGGCGGGGCCGCCACGCCGGCGATCGGCACGCGAAGGGCCGCTGGCGGGTCTCTCGTGTGGCCGCTTACGCCTCGACCTTGTGACGGCGGCGTGGGATGCGCGGGCTGCAAGCGGCCGTGCTTTTCCGCAAGAACGCGAAAGAGGCGGCCGACGGGCTCCGGGCACGTGCCGGCGCGCTGCGCGTGCACCCCGGCAAGCCGTTGGACTAGTAGCGATACGACCGGTTGCCCTGGGGGATCGCGCGCCGGGCGAGCCGCGCCGAGTTGCGCGGTCACATGGGGACGCACGCCGGGGCTCGGCGAATAACCCCTGGAAATCTCGATAGTTTCGGGGCTCGATCCGCGGCGACGAAAAAGAGCCCGCGCGTGTCGATCCTGTGGGACCTCGTCCGTCTCTGTCTGGACGAGACGGAGGCGCTGGCGGTCGTCCTCGACCGGAGCGCCCGACAAGCACCGGAGGAGCACGACGATGCGCGTCATGGTCATGGTCAAGGCGACGAAGAACTCCGAGGCCGGCGTGATGCCGAGCGAGACGCTGCTCGCCGAGATGGGCAGGTTCAACGAGGAGCTGGTGAAGGCGGGTGTCATGCTGGCGGGGGAGGGCCTGCACCCGAGCCGCAAGGGGAAGCGCGTGCGGTTCTCGGGCGGCAAGAGGACCGTCGTCGACGGCCCGTTCGCCGAGACGAAGGAGCTCGTTGCCGGTTACTGGATCTGGCAGGTGAAGTCGATGGAGGAGGCGGTCGAGTGGGTGCGCCGCTGCCCGGACCCGATGCCCGGCGAGGACTCGGAGATCGAGATTCGCCCGATCTACGAGGCGGAGGACTTCGGCGACGCGTTCACGCCGGAATTGCGGGCGCAGGAAGAGCGCCTGCGCGCCGAGGTCGAGCGGCAGCGCGGGTCGTGACGCAGGTGCCCTCTCGGCCCGGGCCGCACGGGGCGGTGGGCCGCCGCAACGATCGCGGCGCGTCCGGAGGCCCGGCCCGCGCGAGGATCAGCATCGTCCCGGCGTCGCCGCCCTCTCGCCGGCGGCCACGGCGTGGAGCAGGTCGGCCGTCGTGAGGATGCCGACGAGGCGGTCGCCGTCGAGCACCGGCAGGCAGCTCACCTTGCACGCGAGCATCAGCCCGGCCGCGCGACCGATCGTCTCGTCGGGCCCGATGGTGACGACGGGCCGGCTCATCACGTCCCGGACGGACGAGGCGGCCAGGCGGCGATCCGTGTTGCCGTCCCATCCGGCGCCGGTGCGCCCCGGGGGGGCGAGGAGGAGGTCGTGGTCTGTGACGATCCCGACCAGGCGCGCCCCTCGCACGACCGGCAGGTGGCGCACCGTGTAGTGACGCATCAGCCGTCGCGCCTGCGGGACCGGCGTCGAGGCGCGGACGCGCACCGTGACCGCGCTCATCCAGTCCCGCACCCGCCCCGCCGGGGCAGGCGCGGCGGCGCGGCCGGGCGCATCGGCCGGGCGGGGCACGAGGGTGAGGAGCCGTCCGCGCGAGTCGGAAGGGCGGCGGGAGGCGCCGTCGGGGCTCCGTCCGCCCCTGCGACGGGCCAGGGTCGCGCAGACGAGCCGCCAGCGCCTCGATGTGTCCACCAGGGCGGGATCGATCGGGGGGGCCTGGCCGCACGTCGGACACAGGCGGCTCGTCGTCATATCGAGCACCTCCAGGGTAGGGTGATTCGAGCGAAGCGACCCGGCGCCGGGCTGCCGTCCGGGACGCCGGCGCGCCGGCGCCGCCGGCGGCGCGCGCGACTCGGGTGCGGCGTCACTCGCCGGCCGAGGTCCCGGCGCGCCCGGTCCTCGGGACGACGAGGACGGGACAGGGGGCCGATCGGATCACTCGCCCCACGACCCCCGATCCGAGACGCCGGCGCCTCCCTCGGGGCTCGCTCGCGCCCATCACGATCAGGTCGGCCGCCGCTTCCCTGGCGGCGTCGACGATCTCCTCGTGCGGCCGGCCGAACCGCAGCATGGGCCGCGCGTCGATCCCGGCCTTGCGGATCATGGCGGCAGGCGCGCCGACGGCGTCGTGCACCCAGTCGAGCCGGGCGTCGCGAACCGGCTGCCATCCCCGCGACGGCAGGGCGATCGAGCTGGTATCGGGGATGCCCTCGAGGACGTGGAGCACGATCACGTCCGCGCCGTTGGCTCGGGCGAGTCGCACCACCTCGCGCCTGGCGTGCTCGGCGCCGGGCGAGAGGTCGGTCGGGTGAAGGATCCTCTCAAGCACGCTCGTGCGCCCCGTACGGGGCCGCGGCATCTCCTGCCGCGGCGCGGCCGTCTCCACGATCTCCGACCCACGCCCCGAGGAGATCCGTCGTCGTCACGATCCCCACGAGCCGGCCGTCCTCGACGACCGCGACGGCGCCGGTCCGGCTCGCGAGCATCAGCTCGGCCGCTTCGTCCGCGTGCTGGTCCGGCCCGATCGTCACGGCCGGCACCATGGCTTCGGCCACGGTACGCGTGCTGAGCAGGGAGGCCGCCGCGAGCGACAGTCGACCCATGCCGGGCGGGGGGAGGTGCAACCGGACGTCGCGGTCGCCGACGATGCCCGCCAGTCTCTCGCCGTCCATCACCGGGAGGTGGCGGATGCCGCGCTCCCGCATGATCCGATACGCCTTGCGTATCGGGGTGTCGGGCGAGACAGTGATCGCTGGCGCGCTCATCCAGCTCCGCACACGCGTCGACACGGTCACACCTCCTTGAAGTTCCGTTCGTGGTTCGATGGCGCGAGGACGTTCGAGCCGTCGCCTCAGCAGCGCGCCCACCTGCCGAGGAGGTCCGTAGCGGGTGCCATGACCTCGGCGACGGCCGTACCGCCGACGAACCACCGGCCGCCTCCGGTCCGGCCCGCGGATCCCGTGAGATGAGAGCCGCTCGACTCGGCATCGCCGGGGCGATCGCGAACCACGAGAACCGGCACGGGCGACTGCTGGATGACTCGCTCGGCGACGGTGCCGAGGACGAGACGGCGCAAGCCGGTCCGGCCGTGTGCGGTGAGCACCACCAGATCGGCCTCGCCGGCCGCCTCGACGAGGCGGTCCACCGGCGACCCTTCGAGCACGCGCGTCTCGACGGCGAGGTCCGTCCGTGCGATCTTCTTTCGGCAGCCGTCCAGGTACGCGGCCGCCTCGACCCTCGGCCGCTCGAGCACCCGGCGCAGGTGCGCGGTGAGCCGCTGCGCATCCCGGAGCGTGGCGAAGTCCGCCGACCCGGACGAGGGCGCGAGACGCGTCGGCTCGATGACGCGCGCGAGGAGGAGGCGGCCGCGCGGAGCGGTCAGATCCTCGGCGTACCGGATGGCTCGCTCGGCGAGGGTCGACCCATCGAGCGCGACGAGAACGGTTCCGTACATCACGTCTCCCCTGCAGCTTGACGATCCCGAGCGCCACGCCGGCCCTGCCGACGTGCGACGTCGTTGCGTTCGGGGCTGCGTGGCGAGATGACGCGAGAAGGCGTCCGGCCGCCGGCCGAGACGCCGGCGTCACGCGAGCGAGGGCTCGCGGCGATAGCGGTCCGGCTGTTGGGCTCGAGCTACGCGAGGAAGGCGCCGATCGGGGACGCCCCGGGCCTCGCCTCGCGGGCGACCGGCCGGCGCACCGCGGCTGCCGGGCGGCGGGCCGCGACCGGCCGGGCTGCGTACGGCTCCGCGTCGGATGGGCGAGCGTCGAACTGCCGGGCCGCCCCGTCGGCGCGCGCCTCGAGCGCAGCCCTGATGCGGCGCCGGACGCCGCGCACCGGTGCGCCGGCCGCGCGGGCCCGGTAGGCCCGCCAGATCGATGGCGGCAGCCCGGTGCGCTGCTGGAAGGCCCGGCTGAAGGCCGACAGGCTCCTGAAGCCGGCCCGAAACCCTGTCTCGAGTACGGTCGCGTCGGTGCCGGCGAGGATCGCCTTGGCGCGCTCGATGCGAAGATCGGCGAGGGCCCGCATCGGCGAGCGGCCGTCGGCCGCCCGGAACCGATGGGCGAGGCTCGAGGCGCTGGCCCCCATGGCGGCCGCGAGCTGCTCGACGGTCAGCGGCTCGTCGAGGCGGTCCTGCATGAGCTGGAGCACACGCTGGGCGAAGCGGCGCTCGGCCTCAGCCGTACCGCCCGGCAGGTCGGGACGGCACCGCTTGCAGGGGCGGTACCCGGCCCGTTCGGCGGCGTGCGCCGATGAGAAGTACTCGACTCGCTCGGGACGCGGCCGCCGGCACGAGCAGGACGGCCGACAGAAGACCCCGGTCGTCCGCACGCCCGCGACGAACTGGCCGTCGAAGCGGGTATCCCTGCCCACGTAGGCCGCCCAGAGGCGCTCTCTGCCGACGTGACACGTGCCGACCTGCAATAGCTACCTCCTGCCATTCCTCACGAGACGGGTCCAGTCATCTGGTATCAGCCCGTCGGTGTCGTTTCACCCCCGTTCCTGCAAAGTTATCCGGCGAGGGCCGCCGAGGAGCCATCGTCGGGCCGTCGAACGTCTCGGCGGCGCGCAGCCTCCTGCCGCCGGAGGGATCGGATCTTACCAGCGCGGTGCGCCCGCGGCGACCGGGCCGAGCGCCGGGGATGGGCGGTCGTGGATGCAGGCAGCGCGCTCCTCGCCGGAACTCCGACGGCCGTTCGGATGCCGTTACGGATCGGATCGGCGTTCCGCGCTTCGAAGAGCCCCTCGAGCCGGAGGATCGGCGCGACGCGCCCGGGGGGCTTCGGTGCGCCATCCGGCGCACGCGCCGGGCGCCCACAAGCCACGCTGCCGCGTCCGTGCCCGGTCCTGTGCGGCCCTGAAGCGGTCCCGGTAGCGGTAGGGGAGCCGGTACGTGTACTCGAAGCCGTACCCGTCGGCGATCATGACCTCGGCGAAGTTGCGGCCGTCGGGCAGGATGAGGTACGCGAGCAGCCGGCCGTAGCGATCGCGGTGCCCCTGCTGCGGGTCCTGCTCGACGTGGACGACGGTTCCCGCGGGGAGGAGCGCCTTCGCCTTCGCGCTCGCTTCCCGCCCGAAGCACTCGACGGGGCGACGGGGGTCGACGGTCTCCGGCGTGTTCAGCCCGATGAGCCGAAGGCGCTCGCGCCGGCCGCCGAGCTGCACGTCCACGGTGTCGCCGTCCACCACTCGAAGCACCGTACCCGGCTCGCCGCGAATGCCTTCGCCGAGCGCGGGCGCCGCGGTCGGCGCGAGGACGAGGAGGAGGGCGATCAGGAGGAACATGGCGACCCTCTTCGCGTCGATGGCGCAAGCCACGTCGTGGGGGCCGCATCTCTATCCTGTCGTTCGGGGCGTTGTCAAGGCGCGTGTCGATCGTGCGCGAGCCGGCCCGTCTCGGTCTGGACGAGGCGGAGGCGCTGGCGGTCGTCCTCGACCGGAGCGCCCGACGAGCGCCGGAGGGGCACGACGGCGTGCGTCATGGCCATGGTCGAGGCGACGAGGAACTCCGGGGCCGGCGACGCGGGTACGCGGGGGAGCGGCGGCCCCACGGACCGTGCCGACCCGGGGGGCGGGAGTGAGGCTCGCCGGGGCGAGGGCCAGGCCCCGAGCTGACGCATGAGCCCGATCACGTCGTTCTTCACCCAGCTCTCGACCAGGTGGCCGTCGACGATGCGCACCAGGGTCGGGCCGGTCATGGTCACGCTTCGGCCGGTCGGCTCGATGCCGAAGATGGCCCCCCGGTGCGTGCCTCGCGTCGTGGCCCGCGAGCAGACCTTGTCGCCCTCGGCAACCTGGTCCTCGATCGTGATCCGGAGATCGGGGAACGCGGCGCGGAACGTGGTCACGACCTGCCGGATCGCATCGGGGCCGCCCGGCGTTCCTCCATGCCCGCTGTTCGAGGCCACCGCCTAGCCTTCTCGCCTGAGGCGCGCCACCTCGGCCTCGAGCGCCTCGATGCGCGCGAGGAGGTCCAGCGCCACCGCCGCGCCGACGAATCCGATGCCGAGGTCGCGGTGGAGCCGGACCATGCGCCGCAGCCGCGGGACGACCTCCACCGGGAACTCGTCGGCGCCCGGCTCGATCGGCTCCACGACGGCGAGCCGCACGAGGCGGGCGAGGGTGACGCGCCGGATGCCGACGGCCCGGCAGAGGTCGTCGGCGCCGAGCCGAACCTGGCCCTCCAGGGGCCGTCCCTCGGGGTCGCGTCCCGCGCCACCGCTGGTCATCCCTGCCTCCCTGCGGACGCCGGTCGATCGGCCGCCACGCCCGCCCGCCGCCGCAACTCCTCGTAGGCCGCCCGCTCCTCGGGCCCCGGCGCCTCCGGGATCACCACGCGCACCACCGCGTAGAGGTCCCCGCGGCCGCCGCCCGCGAGCGGCAGCCCTCGACCCCTGAGCCGGATGCGTCTGCCGGCCTGCGTTCCCGGCGGCACCTTCAGCCGGATCGGCCCGTCGGGGGTCTCGACCTCCACCTCGGCGCCGAGCACCGCCTGCCAGGGCCAGAGCGGCAGGTCCATCTCGACCTCGTCGTCGACGACCCGGTAGCGCGGGTGCGGGAGGAGACGAACGCGGAGGTAGAGGTCGCCGGGTGGGCCGCCGCCGAGCCCCGGCTCGCCCTGCCCCGCCAGTCGGATGCGGGTGCCGGTCCGGACGCCCGGCGGCACCTGAACCTCGACCGTGCGCTCGCCGACGCGAAGGGTTCGGCGCCCGCCCCGCAGCGCCTCCTCGAACGTGACCGGGAGGTCGGCCTCGACGTCGCTGCCGGGGAAGACGATGCGCCTGCCCGCGCGGCCGCGGGGGCCGCCTCCGAAGAACCGCTCGAAGAGGTCGCCGAGGTCCGCGGCCTCCGGCCCCTCCTCGGGGCCGGGCGCCTCCTGCCATGCGGCGCCGCCCCGGTCGTACTGCGCCCGCTTCTCGGGATCGCTGAGGACGCTGTGGGCCTCGTTGATCGCCTTGAAGCGCTCCTCGGCGGCCTTCCGCTCGGCCGGCGGGGCGAGGTCGGGGTGGTACCGGCGGGCGAGGCGCCGGTAGGCGCGGCGGATCTCCTCGGTCGTCGCCGTGCGCGGGACGCCCAGGATCTCGTAGTAGTCGCGCGAGCCAACGGCCATGGCGCGACGACCGGCTGCGACTCCCGTTCCAGGTCCTGCCGATCCTCGACAGGCGCGGTGCGCGGCTCCATGGGGTATCATCGACCATGGCCGAACCTCGACGCCGCTACCTCCCCGCGGCCGGCCACGACTGGCTGCTGCCGTTCTACGACCCGGTCGTCAGGCTGACCGGAGGCGATGCCGCCAGGCGGGCGTTGCTCGATCAGGCGGCCCTGCGGCCGGGCCACCGCGTCCTCGACATCGGCTGCGGCACCGGCTCCCTGGTCGTCTGGATCAAGCAGCGCCACCCGGAGGTCGACGTGGTCGGGCTCGATCCCGATCCGAAGGCGCTCGTCCGGGCGAGACGCAAGGCGGAGCGCGCGGGGGTGTCGGTCCGCCTGGATCGCGGGTTCGCGGACGCGCTGCCGTATCCCGCGGCCGCCTTCGATCGCGTCTTCTCCGCCTTCATGCTCCATCACCTCGAGGCGGGTGAGAAGGTGAGGGCCCTCGGCGAGGTGCGGCGCGTCCTCGTGGCGGACGGCGCGCTCCACCTGGTGGACTTCGGGGGACCGGAGGCGCGCCCGCGCGGCCTGCTCGCCCGTCTCTTCCACTCGATGCATCACCTCGAGGACAACTTCGGCGGCCGGATCGCGGCGCTGATGCGCGACGCCGGGTTCGCGGACGTGCGGGTCGTCGCCCGTCGGAGCACGCTCTTCGGGCCGGTCGCCTACTACCGGGCGTCCTCGCAGGGCTCCGCCGCGGGCTGAGGCGGACCCCGGTGGAGCGAGGCGCGCGGCCTTCGACGCGGCGCGTCTCGCGAGGCCGAAACGCTGTTGACACCGTCCGGTCGAGTTCATAACCTGAACGTTGCCGGAAAACGTAGTTGCGCACAGCGAAACGCCGGTCGTCTCGCGGGCGACGTCTGCAAAGCGGAAGGGAGCGCCGCGGCGCCGCGCCTCGGCCACGCCGAAGGCCGCGCGGGCAGCGCGATCGGGTGGGGTTGCCGACGGCCGGGGGGAGGTGCGGGGGCAGGTGGGGAGGAGCCGGATGGCCGCGAGGAAGGTCGACACCATCGTGCACGGCGGCCGGGTCGTCACGGCGTCGGAGGCCTACGAGGCCAGCCTCGCCATCGACGGCGAGACCATCGTCGCCATCGGTCCGGACGACATGCTGCCGCCGGCCGAGCGATACATCGACGCGTCCGGCAAGTACGTCCTCCCCGGAGCGATCGACTGCCACATCCACCTCGGCCCGGAGTACGACGACTGGCGCGGCGGCCCGATCGCCGCGGCCCACGCCGGGCTCACGACGCTGATCGGCTTCGCCGCCTACGACGACCAGGCCGGGGAGACCCTCCCCGCGGCGATCCGGAGGCTCGAGGCGGAGGCCGGGTCGCAGTCGGTCCTCGACTTCGGCTTTCACTTCATCCTCAACAACCAGCCCTACGTCCTCGACGGGATCCCCGAGGCGGTCCGGCTCGGCGTGACCTCCTTCAAGATGTTCATGACCTACAAGCGACGGGCGAACCGGATGTGCTCGGACGAGTTCATCTGCCGGGCCATGGAGGTGATCGCCGCGTCGGGAGGGGTCTGCCAGCTCCACTGCGAGAACGGCGACGTCATCCAGTACCTCGAGAACAGGGCGCTCGCCGAGGGGCGGGTGCACCCGCGGGACTTCCCGGCGACCTGCCCCGATTGGGTGGAGGAGGAGGCGATCAACCGGGCGATCGGGATGGGGGCCCTGACCGGTTGCCCCGTCTACGTGGTGCACCTCTCCTCGCAGCTCGGCCTCGAGCGGATCAAGCGGGCACAGGCGGCGGGGCACCGCGTCTGGACCGAGACCTGCCCCCAGTACCTGCTCCTGTCGGACGCCGAGATGACGCGATGGGGGCCGCTCGCGAAGATCGGGCCGCCGCTCCGGCCGGAGGGGGGGCCGGACCGCGAGGCGCTCTGGCGCGGCTCGGAGCAGGGCTACATCGCGACGATCGCGAGCGATCACTCCGCGCGCGCCAGGCGGTTCAAGGAGCCGGGCTGGCAGAACATCTTCGTCGATCCGCAGGGCAACACGATCCCGTTCGGAAGCCCGTCGGTCGAGACGCTGGTCCCGCTCGTGTACAGCGAGGGGGTCGCGAGGCGAGGCCTGCCGCTCACCTGGATGGCGCGCGTCCTCTCCGAGAACCCGGCCCGCATCTTCGGCCTCTACCCCAGGAAGGGGACGATCCGGGTCGGCTCGGACGCCGACCTGCTCATCATCGATCCCGAGGCGGAGTGGACGATCCGCCTGGACGACCATCGCGGCATGGCCGGCTGGACGCTCTACGACGGGTGGTCGGTGCGCGGCCGCCCCTGGATGACGCTGCTGCGCGGGCGGGTGCTCCTCGACCGGGGGCGGCTCGTGCAGGAACCGGGATACGGCCGGTACCTGCCGCGGGGGGGACCGATGCCGCCGCTCGGCGGCCGGGTTCGCTGAGGGGGTGCGGACGATGGACTACCTCGACCGGCTCGCCGGATTCGTTCACCGGATCGACCTCGCGAGCCTTCCTCGCGAGGTCGTCGACGCCGCCAGGCGGGTGGTGCTCGACGGCATCGGCGTGATCCTCGCCGGCAGCCGGCTGCCCGAGAACGGGCGCCTCGCGAGGCTCGTGGCGGAGCGGTCGGCGGGCGGCCGGGCCACGCTGATCGGCCATCGGCTCGCCGCCGATCCGATGTTCGCCGCGCTCGCCAACGCGACCGCGGGGGTCTCGCTCGACCTCGACGAGGGCAACCGGTTCGGCGGCGGGCACCCGGCGATGCACGTGGCCACTGCCGCGCTGGCGGTCGCCGAGGAGCTGGGGGCCGGGGGGCGGCGGCTCCTCGAGAGCATCGTGGCGGGATACGAGGTCGTCTCGCGGGTCGGCGGCGCGACGCGGCCGCGCTTCAACGTCCACTCGCACGGCACGTGGGGCACCCTCGGAGCGGCGGTCGCGGTCGCCAGGCTCCACGGCTACGACGCGGCGCGGATCCGCGAGGTCGTCAACCTCGCGGCCTCCATGAGCCCGGCGAACTCCTGGGTGCCCTGCTTCGAGGGGGCGACCATCCGCAACCTCTACCCGGGCCGGGCCGCGCTCCAGGGGATCCTCGCCGTTCACCTGCATCGCTGCGGCTTCACCGGTCCGCGCGACGCGCCGTCGGACGTCTTCGGCGTGATCCTCGGCGATCGCTTCGACACGGAGCAGGTCGTCGCCGGCCTCGGCGAGGACTACCGCATCGCACGGAACTATTTCAAGTTCCACGCCTGCTGCCTCTACAGCCACCCGACGCTCGACGCCCTGCAGGCGCTCGTCGCGGAGGAGCGGATCTCGGCCCGGGACGTGGAGCGGGTCACGGTCGTCTCGGTCCCCTTCGCCGAGCGGATGGCGGGGCGCGACCCGGCCAACCCGCTTGCGGCGAAGTTCTCGATCCCCTTCGCCGTGGCCGCGTTGCTCGTGACCGGGCGTACCGACGCCGAAGCCTTCGGCGACTCGACGATCGCCGACGGCCGGGTCCGCGACCTCGCGGCGCGGGTGGTGGTCCGCGCGGACCCCGAGATGTCCATGCAGCGCTCCGACTACCCGACCGCGACCGTCTCCGTCCTGCTCAAGGACGGCCGTACGGTGTCGCGCTCGACCACCGTGGTCAGGGGCGACTCGGCGAACCCGGCGCCGCCGGCGGCGCTGGTCGACAAGTTCCTCGCCCTGGCCGGCCCGAGTATCGGCGCCGCCGGGGCACGGGCCGTCGTCGAGGCGGTCGACGCGCTCGAGGAGGTCGGCGACGTGCGGACCCTCACCGCACGTCTGGTCGGCCCCGGCTCCTGAGCCGCGCGGCCCGACCGTCCGAGGGGAACGGGAGAACACCAGGTGCTCGACCTGCTGATCACGGGTGGGATGATCGTGGACGGCACCGGCAACCCCGGCTACTACGGGGCGGTCGGCGTCGACGGGGAGCGGGTGGTCCTCTTTCGCGGCGACCTCGCGGGGGTGCGGGCCGCGCGCACCATCGACGCCGCCGGCAAGATCGTCTGCCCGGGCTTCATCGACATGCACGCCCATTCGGGCCTCGTCCTCCTGGCCGACCCGTACCACGAGCCCAAGGTGCGCCAGGGCGTGACGACGGAGCTGATCGGCGTCGACGGCAACTCCTACGCGCCCTTCCACTCGCACGACGATCTCGAGCACTTCGTCGAGATGAACTCGGGCCTCGACGGCGCGCCGGCGCTGCCGGGCCGGTGGAAGACGGTCGAGCAGTACCTCGACCTCTTCACGAACCGGTCGGCGGTGAACGTGGTCTACCTCGTGGGCAACTCTCCCCTTCGAATCTGCGCGGTCGGGTGGGACGATCGGCGCGCGACCGACAGGGAGATCGAGAACCAGCGCGCCCTCCTGCGCACGGCGATGGAGGAGGGGGCGGTCGGGATGTCGACGGGCCTCGACTACCCGCCCGGGAGCTACGCCGACACGGCGGAGCTGATCGAGCTGTCGAAGGTGGCCGCCCGCCTCGGCGGCATCTACCACACGCACGTCCGCTACAGCCTCGGCGACCGCTTCCTCGACCCGTTCCGCGAGGCGCTCGACATCGGCCGCGGCAGCGGCGCCCCGGTCCACATCACCCACTTCTACCAGCGCACCACGAGCCCGGGCGGCGCGGGCCGGATGCTCGACCTGGTCGAGTCGGCCCGCGACGTCGACGGGCTCGACGTCACCTTCGACAGCTATCCGTACACCCTCTCGAGCACCCGGCTCACGATCATGCTGCCGCAGTGGACCCACGACGGCGGCGTCGCGCGGCTGAAGGAGGTCCTCGCCGATCCGCGGGCGCGCGAGCGGCTCAGGCGGGAGGTGACGCCGCGCGCCGGATCGTGGCAGGACATGTGGGTCACCTACTTCAAGCATGCCCGCAACCACAGGTACGAGGGGCGGTCCATCGCCGAGGTGGCCGAGATGATGGGGAAGCACCCGGTCGACGCGATGTGCGACCTCCTCCTCGACGAGGACCTGCAGACCTCCTACGTCTCGGCCGGCGGCAACGGCGCCACGCTTCCGAAGTTCGTGGCGCACCCGCTCTCCATGGTCGGCAGCGACGCGGTCCTGCTCGGCGACTACCCGAGCCCCCGCACCTACGGCACGTTCCCCCTGATCCTCGCCGAGTACGTCCGCGAGGACCGGTTCCTGTCGCTCCCGGACGCCATCCGGAAGATGACCTCGTTCCCGGCGCAGCGGCTCGGGCTTCCCGATCGGGGGATCCTCCGCGACGGGTTCAAGGCCGACGTCGTCGTCTTCGACGCGAAGACCGTCAAGGCGCCCGCCTCACGGTCCCGTCCGAAGCAATTCCCCATCGGGATCGAGTACGTGATCGTCAACGGCCAGGTGGTCGTCGACCGGGGCCGGCACACCGGGGTCCTGGCGGGCCGCGCCCTCAGGCGAGGTCGAGCCTCGACGTGATCCCGACGGCCATCGGCGCGAGCGCTCCCGGGCCCGATCCGGCGCGTGCCCGTTGACGCGCCGGTTCCGAACACATACAGTCGTAGACACAGCAAGCGGTAGCAGACCGATACCCCGATCCGTTCACCGACTGTTCGGCGGCCTCCCAGTGGATTCCGAGACCGATCTCGGCGACGTGTTGTACCGATAACGAGGAGGTGAGAGATGATCGGAAGGGTCTTGACATCGGCGGCCCTCGCGGCGGTGCTCGTTGCCGGAAGCGTCACGGGCGCCGTTGCGCAGGAAGAGCTGAAGATCGGCGCGATCGGCAGCCTGTCGGGCGGCGGCACCGCCTGGGGGCTCGCGGTCCAGCGCGGGATCCTGCTCGCCATCGACGAGGTGAACGCGTCGGGCGGCCTGAAGGTCGGCGACAAGACCTACAGGCCGAAGCTGGTGATGTACGACGACCAGTACTCGGCCACGGGCGGCCGCACCGCGGCGGAGCGGCTCGTCAACCTCGAGAAGGTGAAGTTCATCATCGGGCCGGTCGGATCCCCGTCCGTCCTGGCGGTCGTGCCGGTCACCACGGCGTCGAAGACGCTGCTCCTGTCGAACGGCTACGCGCCGGCCATCCTCAAGAACGACGCGGGATCGCCCTTCAACTTCCGCGTCATGAACTCGAACACCGAGTTCGGCCCCGTCATGATCAAGTGGCTCAGGGACAACTACCCGCAGCTCAAGAAGGTGGCCCTGATCGCGCCGAACGACGCCGTCGGCCAGGCGGTCATCCCGACCCTCGTCGAGGCCTACAAGGCCAACGGCTTCGAGGTCTGGACCGAGATGTACGAGCGCGGCACCAAGGAGTTCACGCCGCTCCTCACCCGCATGATCGCGCAGGACGTCGACGTCTTCGACCTCAACAGCAACGCGCCGGGCGAGGCGGGGCTCCTGCTGAAGCAGGCGCGCCAGGCCGGCTACACGAAGCTGATCTGGCAGGTCGGCGGTCCGTCCGTCGACGAGATCATCGCGATCGGCGGCCCGCTGGCCGAGGGCTTCATGTCCTACGACGTCTTCGACTTCTCGTCGCCGCAGGGCAAGAAGTTCGTCGAGGCGTATCGCGCCAGGTGGGACGGGATCATCAACGCCCAGACCCCCGGCTGGTACAACGCCGCGAAGATCCTCTTCAGGGCGATCCAGGTCGCCGGCACCGTGACGGACGTCGAGAAGGTGCGCAACGCCCTCTACGCGCTCGAGGAGCAGAAGTTCGACCCCGGGATGTACGGCCCGGTCCGCTGGGGCGGCAAGGCCGACTACGGCGTCGCCCACCAGCTCCTCCTGAACTTCTGGATCGTCGAGGTCAAGGACGGCAAGGCCGTCAGCCGGGCCGTCATCACGCCCGAGAAGCGCTGAGGAGAGCGAGGCGCGGCACCGGCCCGGCTCGCGCCGGTGCCGCGCCAGCGACGAGCGCCGGCCGATCGGCGGGCGCCGGCGCGGCGTGCCAGGTGAGGAGACAGGTGCGATGCTCTCCGCGGCCATCGTCGGTCAGATCCTGATCAACGGGGCGAGCCTGAGCGCGATCTACGTCCTGATCGCCCTCGGCTTCACCCTCCTGTTCGGCATCATGCGGGTCGTGAACTTCGCGCACGGCGCCTTCGCCATGCTCGGCGGATACGCCCTGTACTACGTCTACGGCCGGTACGAGGTGCCCTACGCGCTGGCCG
>DASVDK010000259.1:0-3693 GCA_036381125.1 Thermodesulfobacteriota bacterium
GGTCGACCTCGACGTCCGCGACGGCGAGGTCGCGGCCCTCATCGGCCCGAACGGCGCCGGCAAGACGACCCTCTTCAACGTGGTGTCCGGCTTCGTCCGCCCCGCGGCCGGCCGGGTGACCTTCGCGGGGCGCGACCTCGCGCGGCTCTCGACCCACGAGGTGGCGGCGGCCGGGCTCGTGCGGACGTTCCAGAAGACGAGCGTCTTCGGCGCCATCTCCACCTACGACAATGTCCGCACGTCGCTCCACCTCGAGGGGCGGGCCGGCCTGCTCGCCACGCTGCTCGGGCTGCCGACGGTCGCCCGGGAGGAGCGGCGGATCGCCGCGCGTGCGGCGGAGATCCTCGAGTTCGTCGGTCTGACCCACCGCGCGCAGGACCCGGCCGAGTCGCTCCCCTACGGCGAGCAGCGCCTCCTCGAGATCGCCATCGCCCTTGGCGCCTCGCCCCGGCTCCTCCTCCTCGACGAGCCGGCGGCCGGGATGAACCCCACGGAGACGTCGGCCCTCGGCGCCCTGATCGGCCGGATCCGGGCCAGCGGGGTCACCGTTCTGCTGGTGGAGCACGACATCCGCCTCGTCATGCGGGTGTCCGACCGCGTGACCGTCCTCGACCACGGTAAGGTAATCTGCTGTGATACCCCCCGGGTCGTCCAGCGGCACCCGGCCGTGGTGCAGGCGTATCTCGGCGCGTCGCCCGGCGACGCCGCCTGACGCAGGAGTCTCGATGACGCCCACGTTCGCAGACCGGATGCAGAACCTCGGGACCGAGACCGCCTTCGAGGTGCTCGTGAGGGCGAAAGCGCTCGAAGCCTCGGGCCGACACGTCATCCACCTCGAGATCGGCGAGCCCGACTTCCAGACCCCGCCGAACATCGTCGAGGCCGGCATCCGCGCCCTGCGCGACGGCCTGACCAGGTACGGGCCGTCGGCCGGCCTGCCGGAGCTGCGCGAGGCGATCTGCGAGAGCCTCTGGACGACGCGTCGCGTCAGGGCGACGCCCGACCAGGTCGTCGTCACGCCGGGCGCGAAGCCGATCATCTTCTTCGGGATCCTCGCCACGGTGAACCCGGGCGACGAGGTGCTCCTGCCCGATCCGGGGTTCCCGATCTACGAGTCGGTCGTGCGCTTCGTCGGCGGGGTGCCGGTCCCCGTACCGCTCCTCGAGTCGAACGGCTTCGCGCTCGACCTCGCCGCGCTCGAGCGGCTCGCGACGCCCCGCACGCGGCTCCTCATCTTCAACAGCCCCGCCAACCCGACCGGCGGCGTGATCCCGCCGGCCGACATCGAGCGGATCGCCGCCTTCGCCGAGCGCCGCGACCTCTGGGTCATGGCCGACGAGATCTACAGCCAGATCCTCTACGAGGGGACGCACGCCTCCATCGCCGCGCTCCCCGGCCTCTCGGCGCGCACGATCCTGATCGACGGCTTCTCGAAGACCTACGCCATGACCGGCTGGCGGCTCGGCTACGGCGTCATGCCGGCGCCGCTCGCGGCGCACGTGACGCGCCTCGTGGTGAACTCGAACTCCTGCACCGCGGGCTTCGTGCAGGCGGCCGGCGTCGAGGCGCTGCGCGGACCGCAGGAGGCGTCGCGCGCCATGGTGGCCGAGTTCCGCGCGCGGCGCGACCTGATCGTGGCCCGCCTGAACGAGATCCCCGGCATACGCTGCGCCCTGCCGCAGGGGGCGTTCTACGCCTTCCCCAACGTCTCCGGCCTGCCGGTCGACGCCCGGGCCTTCGCCGACCGGCTCCTCGAGCGGCACGGCGTCGCGGCGCTCGCCGGCACCTGCTTCGGCGCCGGCGGGGACGGCTACCTGCGGCTCTCCTACGCCAACTCGACCGAGAACCTCCTGGCGGCGGCCGACCGCATCGACGACGCCGTCCGCAGCCTCTCGAGGTGACCATGCCGTCGATCCAGTGGGACCGCCACCGACAGTCGGCCGGCTCGATGCTCGAGGTGATCGGCCGGACGCCGCTCGTCCGCCTCAATCGCGTCACGCGCCGGCTCGAGCCCGAGGTGTACGCGAAGGTCGAGTGGTACAGCCCCAGCGGGAGCCTCAAGGACCGCATCTACCTCAACATGATCGAGCAGGCGGAGGCGCGCGGGGCCCTCAGGCCGGGGATGACGCTCCTCGAGTGCTCGACCGGCAACGCGGGGACCGCCTGCGCCTTCGTCGCGGCCGTCAAGGGGTACCCCTGCATCGTCGTCATGCCGGAGGGGATGAGCGAGGAGCGCAAGAAGCTGATGCGCGCCTACGGGGCCGAGCTGGTCTTCACGCCCGGGGGCGAGTCGGACGTCGACCTCGCGATCGCGCGGCTCGCCGCGATCCGCGAGGCCGACCCGGCGCGCTACTTCGTCCCCTCGCAGTTCGACAACCCGGACAACGTGGACACCCACTACCGCACGACCGGGCCCGAGATCTGGGAGCAGACGGGCGGCTCGGTGGACGCCTTCGTCGCGTCGCAGGGGACCGGCGGGGTCCTCACCGGCGTCGGCCGCTTCCTGCGCGAGCAGCGCCCCGGGGTGCGGCTCTACGCGGTGGAGCCGGCCGAGTGCCCGCTCCTCTCCCGGCGCGCGTGGGGCCCCCACGGCATCGAGGGGATCGGCGACGGCTTCGTGCCGCGCAACCTCGACCTCTCCATCCTCTCGGGCGTCATCACGACGACGACCGAGGAGTCGATCGCGATGGCGCGCCGCCTCGCGCGCGAGGAGGGGATGTTCTGCGGCATCTCCTCGGGCTGCAACGTCGCCGCGGCGCTCAAGCTCGCGGCGAGGCGGCCCGACCTCAGGCGGATCGTCGTCCTCCTGAGCGACACGGGCCAGCGGTACTTCACCACGGCGCTCTGCGGGGAGGCCAAGCACGTCGAGGTCCCCGAGCGCGAGCACCCGGTCGATCCGTACAGTGCGGCGGAGCTCGACCGGTACCAGTCGCGGTGGGAGATCATTGACTGACGTTCCGCTCGTGGCCATCCGCGGCGGGGGGGATCTCGCCACCGGCGTCGCCTACCGGCTCGTCCGGTCGGGCTTCCCGGTGGTGGTCGCCGAGCTGCCGGCGCCGTCGGCGGTGCGCCGCGCCGTCTGCCTCTCGGAGGCGGTCTACGACGGCCGCGTCGAGATCGAGGGGCTCGTCGCCGTCCGCTGCGCCGGGGTCGCCGAGGCGCGCGAGGCGCTCGCCCGGGGCGAGGTCCCGGTCCTGGTCGACCCCGAGGGGGCCGGTCTGCGCGCCCTCCGTCCCGCGGTGCTCGTCGACGCGATCATGGCGAAGCGCAACACCGGCACGACGGCCGACGCGGCGCCGTTCGTCGTCGCCCTCGGCCCCGGCTTCACGGCCGGCGTCGACTGTCATGCGGTCGTCGAGACGCAGCGCGGCCATCGCCTCGGGCGGGTGATCCATCAGGGGCCGGCGGCGCCGCCGAGCCACGTCCCCGAGGCGGTCCTCGGCCGCACCGATCGCGTCCTGCGCGCCCCTGCCGCGGGGCGCTTCGGCAGCCGCCGCCGGATCGGCGACCTCGTCGGCGAGGGCGAGGTCCTCGGCGAGGTGGCGGGCCGGCCGATCGTCGCGCCGTTCGCCGGGGCGCTGCGCGGACTCGTCCGCGACGGCCTCGAGGTGACCGCCGGCCAGAAGGTGGGCGACCTCGACCCGCGCGGCGTCGGCGACTACTGCTTCACGATCTCCGACAAGGCGCTGGCCG
>DASVDK010000260.1:0-10303 GCA_036381125.1 Thermodesulfobacteriota bacterium
ACCCGGTGCTCCTCGGCGTGGTCGACGAGACGCTGGTCCTCGAGGGCAAGGCCTTCTACGACGCGCCGCAGCCGGTCGCGGACGTGACGACGCGCCTGCTCGACCGGCAGATCGGCCGCGTGCTCATCCGCCGCGGCGTCACCCTCAACGAGCTGGCCGCCCTGCTCGACGTCCTCATCGAGGACCCCCGGTCGCTCGAGAGCGCCGGGGGGGCCGAGCGCGTCCTCGCCGGCAGGCAGGTCGAGCACATCGAGACCACCACCGCGGCCGACGAGACCGAGGACCTCGAGCGCCAGGCGCAGGAGGTCTACTCGGGCGCGCTCGCGATCGTCGCCAACATCTTCCACGAGGTGCGGCTCGGCCGGATCCCCAGGTCGGCCGAGGCCCGCAAGGTCGTCGTGCAGATGAGCGACCTGATCCTCAGGGACAGGGACGTCCTGCTGGGCCTCACGCTCCTCAAGAACTATGACGACTACACCTACAACCACTCGGTGAACGTCTCGATCCTCTCGCTCGCGCTCGCCGAGCGGCTCGGCCTCGACGGCGACCTCCTCATCCAGGCCGGCATCGCCGGGCTCCTCCACGACATCGGCAAGACGTCGCTCTGCCTGGAGCTGATCCGCAAGCCGGGCAAGCTGACGCCCGAGGAGTTCGAGGAGATCAAGCGGCACCCCACCGCGGGGGCGAAGATCCTCAAGCGGATGCAGGGGGTGCATCCCGAGGCGGTCCTCGGCGTCCTCCAGCACCACCTCCGCTACAACCGGAAGGGGTACCCGAAGCTGCCCGACCACGTGCGGGTGTCGCCGCTCGCGTACGTCGTCGCCATCGCCGACACCTACGACGCCCTGACGACGGTGCGCTCCTACCAGCCGCAGCACCAGCCCCGGGACGCCCTCGACGTCATGCAGGAGCTGTCGGGGACCGACCTGCACCCCGAGTACCTCGATCTCTTCGTCGAGATGCTCGGCGTCTTCCCGGTCGGCACGCTCGTGCGGCTCGACACGAACGAGATCGGCCTCGTCTCGCGCGTGAACCCGCGCGTCCCGACCGCGCCCCGGGTGAAGCTCGTCTTCGCCGCCGACGGCAGCCGGATCGATCCGCCCGAGGAGGTCGACCTCGAGATCGCCGACCCGAAGACGGGCCGGCCGCAGCGTCAGATCGTCGCGTCGGTCGACCCCGCCCTCAAGGGGATCGACGTCGCGGCGATCCTCGGGCCGCTCGTGGTCAAGCCGTGAAGATCCTGCTGGTCGACGACGTCCCGATCTACCTGGAGATGCTCCGGGAGCCGCTCGCCGGCGGCGGCTTCTCGCCGATCGTCGCCACCTCGGCCGCCGAGGCGCGGGCGGCGCTGGCGCGCCACCGCCCGCGGCTCGCGGTCGTCGACCTGCACATGCCGGACGAGCCGGGCGACCGGCTCTGCCGCGAGCTGAAGGCGGCCACGCCGCCGCCGGCGGTGGTGCTCATGGGGATCCGCGGGCGGGAGGAGGACCGGCGCCGGTCCGAGGCGGCCGGGTGCGACGACTTCCTCGTCAAGCCGATCCGCCCGGCCGCGATCCTCGCCGCGGCCAAGCGCTTCCTGCGGGTGCCCGAGCGCCGGCCCCGCGTCCCGCTGCGCGTTCCGGTGCTCTTCGAGAGCGGCGGCCGGATGCGCCTCGCGCGGGTGACGAACCTCTCGAGCGGCGGCCTCTTCCTGGCCACCGGCGAGCCGCTCCCCCGCGGGACGGCCGTCACGCTCGAGCTGCGGCTGCCGCTCGATCGGAGCGACACGCCCCTCAGGCTCTCCGCGCGCGTCTCGTGGACCACCGACGAGGTCGCGGCGCCGCCGGACATCGAGGGGCCGCGCGAGCCGGGGATGGGGCTCGCCTTCGAGCGGCTCGGCGAGGCCTCCCAGGCGGCCGTCGACCGCTTCGTCGCCCGCATGCTGGCCGCCGGCAGCCTCGGCGCGACCCGCGTCGTCGCCACGGCCCGCGTCGCCCCCTGACGCCCCGTGGCCGAGATCGACCTCGTCCGCTCGATCGCCCAGGTCGTCTTCCTCGCCTGCCTCGCCGTCGGCGGCTACCACCTCCCGATCCTCCTCACCGAGCGCCGCTTCCGGCGCGGCGCCGTGCGGCTCGGCGAGTCGTTCCCGGTGGCCCTCCGCCGCGCCCGCCGATGGCGCTGGCTCACGGTGCCGCTCGCGCTCCTCGCCGGGATCGTCGTCATCGGCCTGACGGCCTAGCGCTTCTCGCCCCAGTGCAGCGCGGCCGAGCCGAAGGCGAGGTCGCGGTAGCCGCAGTCCGCGTAGCCGAGGTCGGCCATGAGGCGCACGAGCCGCGCCTGGGAGGGGAAGGTCTCCCGCGAGGCGGGCAGGTAGGTGTAGGCCTCGCGGTCGCGGCCGACGAGCGCGCCGATCCAGGGGACGACGCGCACGAAGAAGAGGTCGGCGAACGCCCGGTAGAGCCGGCTCGGCGGCACCCCGGTGTCGGTCACCGCCAGGCGCGCGCCGCGGCGCAGCACGCGCCGGATCTCGCCGAGGGCCCGCGGGATGTCGGCGACGTTGCGCAGGCCGAAGGCGATGGTGGCCCCGTCGAAGGTCGCGTCGGCGAAGGGGAGCGCCAGCGCGTCGCCCCGGACCCAGGTGATCGGCGCGCGGCGCAGGCGGTCGCCGGCGTGGCGACGCCGTGCGACGCCGAGCATCCCCGCCGAGTAGTCGAGGGCGACGACCCGCCCGGTCGGGCCCACCGTGTCCGCGAGGCGGAAGGCGAGGTCGCCCGTGCCGGTGCAGAGGTCGAGGTACCGCCCGCCGGCCGCCGGCCGCACGGCGCGCACCGTGGCCCGCTTCCACCCGCGATGGAGGCCGAAGCTGATGAGGTCGTTCAGGAGGTCGTAGCGGCGCGCGATCCGGTCGAACTGCCGCTGGACGTACGCCGCCTTCGCCTCGGGCGGAGGGAGCCGGTAGGGGCTCATGCCCCCGCCAGGTCTTCGCGCAGCCGCGCGGCCATCCGCGCCGCGACGGCGAGCGCCCCCTCCCCGTGGTCCCCCCTGCGCGTCTCGAGCACGTACGGCCCGCCGAAGCCGACGGCCCGGAAGGCCCGGAGCGCCGCGCCCCAGTCGATGCGCCCCTCGTAGGGGTGCAGGTGCGCGTCCAGGTCCCCGAGGTTGTCGTGCACGTGGGTCGTCCGGATCGCCGAGCCGGCGGTGAGGATCTGGCCGACGAGGTCGCCGGTCATGTTGGCGTGACCGGTGTCGAGGCAGATGCCGATGCCGACGAACTCGCCGAGCAGCTCCTGGAGGCTCTCCACGCGGTTGGCGTCCCCCGGGATGTTCTCGAGGACGAGGTTCGTGTTGTGGCGCTGGGCGATCTCGAGCAGCTCGCCGACGCTCCGCCGAAGCTGCGCGAGCTGGCGCGCGCTGCGCTCCTGGTGCGGGGCGCCGGGGTGGACGACGACGTACCGCACCGGCAGGATGTCGGCGATCATGAGGCTGCGGTCGACCAGCTCGACCGACTCGCGGCGCACGCCCTCGTCGGGCGAGGCGATCGAGAGCCAGGTGCCGGCCCGCGCCTCCTCGAGCGTCCGGTAGAACGGCGCGTGCAGCGAGTGCAGCGTCCGGCCGCGCGTCCGGAACCACTTCGCCACGCGCGCGATCTCGTCGCGGTCGTCGTACTTGAAGTGCTGGGGCACGGCGAAGAGCTCGATCTCCTCGAAGCCGGCCGAGTCGATCGCGTCGAGCGTCGCGTCGGTCAGCCGGTCGAGCGCGAAGAGGTGCGTCGAGAACCCGATCATGTGCTGGAGGCCTCATGCAGGAGGGCGACGGCGCGAGCCGCCGCCGGGAAGCCCTCGGCCCGGAGCGCCGCGGCATGCGCGCGCGCGAGCGCCGGGGCGATGTAGGGACGGTAGACGTCGATGCCTCGCACCGTCGTCTGGTAGCCGTACGTGCCGACCGCCTTGAGGAGCCGCTGCAGCGCCATGCGCGGCAGCTCGTCGGCGATCGCCCGGCGGGCCGCCTCGGCGTCGTCGGCGCCGGCCACGAACGCCTCGAGGCACGCGTCCACCTCCGCCGGGTCGAGGTCGACGTACGGATCGTACACCAGACTGGCCAGGTCGTACGTGACCGGCCCCATCCGCGCGTCCTGGTGGTCGATGATGGCGAGCGTGCGCCCGACGACCATGAGGTTGCGCGCGTGGTAGTCGCGGTGCGTCAGGACCCGCGGCCGCTTCGCGAGCCATCGGACGAGCCGGTCGAGGTCCGCCCGGAGGTCCGCCTCGAGCCGGTCCGGCAGCACGCCGCGCGCCAGGCCGTTCACGTAGTGCTCGAGGAAGAACCCCATCTCGAAGCCGAGCTTCTCGACGTCGAACGCGAGCCGGCCCGCCTGGTGGCCCCCGCGCACGGCGAGCGGGCTGGCCCGCTGGATGGCGAGGAGGAGCCCGATCGCCTCGCGGTACCAGGCGCGCCGCTCGGCCGGCGCGGCCGTGGTCAGCGCGTCCTGCAGCCGCACGTCGCCGAGGTCCTCGAGACGCAGGATCCCCCGCCCGGCGTCGACGGCGAGGACGTCGGGCACCGGCAGGCCCGCCGCGCGGAAGAGCCGGGTGGCGTCGATCGTCGGGAGCCGCTCGGGGTCGAAGGGGGTCGCGTGGACGGCGAGCACGACGCTGCCCGACGGCCCGCGGACCCGGAAGTAGCGGCGGTCGGAGGCGTCGCCGGTGAGGGCCTCCACCGTCGCCGAGGCGCCGGCGTACTCGAGGGCATGCGCCCGCGCCCGCGTCTCGGCGCGCTCGACGAACGGGCCGGGCGCGCTCACGGGCGCCGTCCCGGCGCGGCGGCGCGGTCCGCCTCGCCCGCGTCGTCGAAGGGGACGACGAGCAGGTCGCCGACCCGTCGACCGCGCGGCGCCCGCCCGTTGCCGGCGAGCGGGTCCGGCGTCGCCTCGGCCACGCCGGCGCGCACGGCGACGCCGCCGGCGATCCGGACGCCGGCCGGCACGACGGCTCCCTCGCCGACGACCGCGTCCTCCACCACGGCGCCGGCCTCCACGCGGGCCCGGTCCCAGAGGACGGCCCGGTCGACCCGGGCCCCCTCCTCGACGACCGCGGTCCCCGCGACGAAGCCGGCGGGACGGACCGCAAGGTGGGCGTCGAGGTAGCGGCGCGGCGTCGACGGGTCCCCCCAGGCGCCGCGGGCGACCAGGCCGAGGAGCGTGCGCCCGTCGGCGAGCGCGCGCGGGTAGACGTCGCGCACGGTGTCGGACGCCCGCCCCCGCGGGACGTAGTCGAGGACGGCCGGGTCGAGGAGCTGGATGCCGGTGAAGGCGAGCGGGACCGGCCCGGCCGACGACCGGTCCGGCATGGCGCCGAAGCCGGCGAGCCGGCCCCCCTCGCCGACGAGCACCTCGCGGAACGGCTCGCGCCGATGGTTCTCGACCAGCACGAGGGTCGCCAGCGCGCGCGCCCGCCGGTGCGCCTCGACGACCGGCGCGAGGTCGAGGTCGCAGACGACCTTGCCGTTCATCAGCACGAATGGGCCGGCGCCGAGGAAGTCGCGCAGCGGGTCCATGGCGCCGGCGGTGCCGAGGATCTCCGGCTCCTCCGAGACGCGGACCCGCGGCAGGCCGGCCGGCAGATCGCGCAGCGCCGCGCGGACGCTCTCCGGCCGGTAGTGGACGTTCACGGCGGCCTCCGAGACCCCGAGGCGCGCGAGCGCGGCGAGCGCGTGGACGACGAGCGGCCGGCCGAGGAACGGGACGGCAGGCTTGGTGCGGTCGGCGGTGAGCGGCCAGAGGCGGGTGCCGTACCCGGCGGCGAGGACCAGGGCGCGCATGAGCGGGGGGAATCTAGCCGAGCCGGAAGAACGGCGTCAAGGCTTCAGCGCGGCAGCGGCTGCCTCCGGGGCCCCGAGGGCGCGGGCGGCGGCGTGACCGTGCCGCCTCCGCCGCCTCCCCCTCCGCGCGGCAGCGGCTGGCGCCGCGGGGGCGAGATCGTGGTCGGCGGGGTCACGATGATGGGTCCCCGGAAGAAGGGATCCCACCAGTACGGTCCGTAGTAGTAGCCGTGGTAGACGACCGGAGGGCCGTAGTAGACGGGCGGCGGAGGCGTCCCGTAGTACGGCTCGGGCAGCGCTCCCCCTTCGGGCACCTCCTCGTAGTAGGGCGTCGTCTCGCACCCCGCCAGGCCGAGGACGGCCGCCGCGACCGCCGCGCAGGCCGCTGCGCGCATGGACATGCCCCCCTCCTCTCAGAACCAGAACTTGAGCCCGGCCTGGAAGGTCGTCTGGTCCGGGAAGCTCACGTCGAGGTTGAGCCCGATCCGCCGGGCGGGGTCGAAGTAGATGTCGATGCCGACGAAGCCTCCCACGTTGTCCTCCGCGCGCAGGTCGAACTCCGCCGGCGAGATGGAGACGCGCGAGTCGGCCTCGGCGTCGGAATAGCGAATCCCGAGGTAGGGCCGCGTGAGGTAGAAGCGCCACGACAGGCCGACCCGCCCCTCCCACTCCCGCCAGTCGAAGGTCTGATCGGCCGAGACGCAGGTGGGACCGGGCGCCCCGCCGGCGCACCCGTTCGGTGCGGTCTCGAAGAGGACGCCCGACGCGTCGCTCTCGAACTGCAGGTAGTGCCCCTCGGCGAAGACCGTGATGTCGTACCACTCCGGGTCGCGGAAGAAGGTAAGCCGCGCGCCGCCGCCGTACGCCGCGCCGAAGTCGCCGTCGAAGTCGGCGTCCTCGAACGGGCTGTCGAGGTCGGCGATGCCGCCGAGGCCGTAGATCTCGAAGAACGAGGCCGGGCGGAAGGTGACCTTGGCGAGCAGGCGCGTCGACTCCACGTCGAACGGGAAGCGCACGTCCGACCGGTCCACCTCGCGGTCCATGAACCCCACCAGGACCTCGAGGCCGAACGGGCTCGTCTGGTCGCGGGTCGGTCCGGGTGCCGGCGGCCGGTAGGGACCGGTCGCCGGGGGACTCCGCCGGTAGCTCGGCTGCGCCTGCGCCACGCCGAGGGCGGCCAGCCGGGCGCCGAGGTGGTCCTCCGCGGCGGACGCCGACCCGAGGAGGCCCCCCGGCGCGTCGGGCTCGGCCCAGGCCGCGGCCGGGAGCGCGAGGAGGGCCGCCAGGCCCGCAACAACGGCAAACAGGCGCAAGCGCGTCATGTCCGGTCACCCCCGTCAAGAGACGGCCCGTGCGCCGCGCCATTCGAGCGGGACGACCTCAGGGCCAGCGTCTCCCGACTCGCGCGGCCAGGGCCTCGACCGTGTCCCGGGTCACACCCTCGGTCCCGGGCTCGGCACCCTCTCGCTCGGCGCGTCCCTGCGCCGGTCCGTGCCAGTCCGAGCCGCCGGTGGCCACGAGCCCGAGGCGCGCGGCGATGCCGCCATAGTACGTGCGCAAGCCCTGGTCGTGGGCCGGATGGAACACCTCGAGCCCGACGAGCCCGGCCCGCACGAGGGGCCGGAGGTCCTCCTCGACCAGCGAGTCGCCCGGCGCGAACGCCCCCGGGTGCGCCACCACCGGCGCGGCGCCGAACTCGCGCAGGAACCGGATGGCCGCCTCGGGCGGCTCGACCCTGGTCGGGACGTGGGCCGCCCCCCCGCTGCCGATGTAGCGGGGCGTGAAGGCCTCCTCGACCGTCCGGATGACCCCGGCCCGGACCATCGCCCGCGCGATGTGCGGCCGTCCGACCGCCTCGCCCGCCGCCTCGCGCAGGACGTCCTCGAACGAGATCGGCACCCCGAGCGCCTGCAGGCGCCGGACCGATTCGCGGGCGGCCGCGGTACGCCCCGCCTGCCGCTCCGCCAGGCGCTCGCGGAAGACCGGGTCGTCGTACGGCACGAAGAGCCCGAGGACGTGGACGTCGCCGTTCCGCAGCCGCGACGACAGCTCGACGCCCGGGACGACGACCGGGCCGCCGTCCGCCGCGGCGGCCATTGCCTCGGCCACGCCGCCGACCGAGTCGTGATCCGTGACGGCGACCACGGCGAGGCCTGCCGCCCGCGCGCGCGCCACGAGCCGCGCCGGACGGTCCGTGCCGTCGGACGCCGTCGTGTGCATGTGCAGGTCGGCCGCAACCCGGAGCATCGCGGCATCGTAGCTCGGCCGCCGCGTGCTATCCTCCACGTCCTGCCGGAAGGAGCCGCGGGCGATGCGATGGTGGCACGGGCGTATCGAGACGGTCGAGGCCGACGACGCCGTCCTGGCGGGCGACGACGGCGCCCGCCTGCACGTGCCGGCGGACTGGCTGCCGGCCGGCAGCGAGCCGGGCGACGCCATCGACCTCCAGATGCGCCTGCGACGCCGGCGCCCGCACCCGGCTCGCGGCGCGGTCGAGCGGCACGCACCCTGGCTCGACACCCTCTCGCTCGTGGCGCTGGCGGTCGGCGTCGCCGCGCTCGTCTATCACCTGCTCGCCGGCTGATGTCCGCGGTACCCACAGCACCCAGCGGTCCGCTCGACGCCCTGACCGACGTGGCCGGCCTCTCCGTGGGCCACTACGCCGAGGAGGACCTCCTGCGCGGCGTCTCGGTCGTCCTCGCGCCCGAGGGCGCCGTGGCCGGCGTCGACGTCCGCGGGGCGGCCCCCGGCACCCGGGAGACCGACCTCCTCGGCCCGACGAACCTCGTCGAGCGGGTGCACGCCGTCCTGCTCGCCGGCGGCAGCGTCTTCGGGCTGGCCGCCGCCGAGGGCGTCGTGGCCTGGCTCGCCGCCAGGGGGTACGGCTTCCCCACCTCGCACGGGCCGGTGCCCATCGTGCCGGCCGCGGTGCTCTACGACCTCGGCGTCTGCGATCCCGCGCGGCGGCCGACGCCCGCGTGGGGCGCGGCCGCGTGCGACGCCGCGTCGACCGGAGCGGTGGCCTGCGGGTCGGTCGGTGCCGGCCGCGGCGCCACCACCGGGAAGCTGCCGGGCGGCCTGCCGCTGCGCGGCGGCCTCGGTACGGCGAGCGTCGTCCTCGGCGGCGCGGTCACCGTGGCGGCGCTCGTGGCGGCGAACCCGGCCGGCAACGTCGCCGACCCGGCCACCGGCCGGCTCTACGCCGAGGGCGCGCACCCGGCCGACGTCGCCGACCTCTCCGTCGCCGGCCCGGGCCGATCGGCGCTGGAGGGCGCTCCGCCGCCCGTTGCCTCGACGACCATCGGGGTCGTCGCGACCGACCTGCCGCTCACCAAGGCCGAGGCGACCCGGCTGGCCGTCATGGCGCACGACGGCATCGCGCGGGCGGTGCGCCCCGCGCACACCTGGCTCGACGGCGACACGCTCTTCGCCCTCTCCACCGGCCGCGCCGCGCCGCCGGCCGGCGCGAGGCGCTCGCACCTCCTCACCGCCATCGGCTCGGCGGCCGCCGACGTCGTCACGCGCGCCATCGCGCGCGCCGTGCGGGCCGCCGACCCGGCGCCCGGCTGGCCGGCGTGGCGCGAGGTCACCCGCTCGAGCCGGCGCTCGCACGGCTGACGGGGCGACCGCTATACGCGATCGGCCGCGGGCGGTACGCTCCCGCTCGTGTCGCCCGACTTCCTCTACTTCGCGGTGGGCGCGCTGGCCGGGCTCGTCATCGGCGCCGGCCTCGCCCTCCTCGTCACCCGCGTGACGGGGCTCTTCCGCACGCCGGAGGAGGCGCGCCTCGCGCGCGAGGTAGCGGACCTCAGGAAGCGGCTCGAACGCAAGGACCGGGCGATCGACGACATGCTGCGGCACGCGGCCGACCTGGCCGGCCGCCTGCCGGCGCCGCCGAAGGAGACACAGGGACGATGACACGACGCGAACGGCTCGACGCCACCGGCGGGCTCGTCGGCGGAGCCGCGGGCTTCGGCGCCGAACTGCTCCTTGAGGAGCTGACCGGGCAGGAGCTGGTGGGGGGGATCCTCGCGCTGCTCGGCGCCGGGTTCGGGATGCTGCGGATCGACCGTCGCCTCTACGAGGCGACCACGCGGCTCGTCCGCGAGGTGCCGGTCGAGCCGGACGACTCCTACGAGGCGGTGAAGGCGAAGATCGACGCCGCCACGACCGACCTGCCCGAGCTGCGCAAGGCCTTCGGCGCGCTGCTCGACGCGGGGCTCCGCGCGAAGCGGGCGTAAGCCGCCCCGCCCCGCTCCGTGGCCGGCCTGGGCCTCGTCATCCGGGCCCTCCGGCACGGCCTCCTCGCGCCGGCCGAGCGGGCCGGCCTCTTCCCGACGCGCCACTACGTGGGGCTCGCGCTCGACGCGCTCGAGGCCGACGACCTCGAGGCGGCGGCGCGCGCCATCGAGACCGCCGCGCGGCGGCGCGACGGCGGCCCGCGCCTCGCGCTCGCCCGCGAGCAGGCGGTCTTCCGCGTCCGGATGGCCGCGCAGGCGCACCGCGG
>DASVDK010000261.1:0-6763 GCA_036381125.1 Thermodesulfobacteriota bacterium
CCACGGTGAGGTCGGGGAAGACCATGTGACGCTGCGCGACGAAGGCGATGCCGAGGCGGACCAGCTCGTGCGTGGCCGCGCGGGTGAGGTCGCGGCCGTCGTGTTCGATCCGGCCCCGGTGCGGGCGGAGCTTGCCGACGACGCACCGGAGGAGCGTCGACTTCCCGGCGCCGTTGGCGCCGATGATGGTCGTGAGGAGGCGGGGCGGGCGGACGAGGCGGACCGGCCGACGGACGCCGCCGCCCGCGCGTCCGTGAAGGCTTTGACATTTCCCCTTCTCGATGGAAACGTCAAGCCCTGACCGCAGACGGGTGGGTCGATGCCACCATGGCGGAGGTCCTGGTGGACGGGCCCAAGGGGAGTTCGCGTGTTGCCGGACGGTGCTGTGGAGCGAGGCGAGATGGAGAGGGTCGAGATACGGCTCGTCGACAGCGTGACACGACTCGACGAGGGCTACCGGGGCATGGTGGTCGTCAGCGGGTCGCACGGCGGGGGCTATGCTGCGTATATCGCCGCGCTCGGCGGGGTCCGCGGAGTCGTCTTCAACGACGCCGGCGTCGGCAAGGAGGGGGCCGGCGTCGCGGGGCTCGGCGACCTCGACGCCCTCGGGATCGCCGCCGCGGCGGTGGACCACCGGTCGGCCCGGATCGGCGACGCCGCCGACGCGATCTCGAACGGCCGGATCAGTCACGTCAACCGTACGGCGGCCGCCCTCGGGTGCACCGTCGGGCAGTCGTGCCGCGACTGCGCGGAGCGGATGACGCGGGCCCCCGGCGGTCGGACCGCGCCGATCCCGCGCAGCGAGAGCCGGGTGCTGCTGCGGAGCGATCCCGGCGAACCGATGGTCTGGGGCCTCGACTCGGCCTCGCTGGTCCGGCCGGAAGACGCGGGGCAGATCGTCGTCACCGGCTCCCACGGCGGGCTCCTCGGCGGCCGGCCGGAGACGGCGTTGCGCGTCGACGCGCTTGCCGCCGTCTACAACGACGCGGGCGTCGGGGCCGGGCGGGCGGGCGTGAGCCGCCTGCCCGCGCTCGACGCCCGCGGCATCGCGGCCGCGACGGTCGCCGCGGAGAGCGCGCGCATCGGGGACGCGCGCTCGACCTACGTCGACGGCCGGATCAGCCACGTGAATCGGACGGCCGCGGAGGCCGGCGCCGCGCCCGGCATGCGCTGCACCGAGTTCGTCGGCCTCTTCCTCGCGCACCGGCCGGGGCTCCCCCGCAGGCCTCTGGCCTGAGAGCCGGCTCCGAGGCGGACGGGGGAGGTCGCCATGGGCAAGGTACCCACCGGCGGCGAGCCGGCGGCGCCGCCGACCGGGGCCCAGAGCATACGGCGCGCCGTGGCCATCATGCGCGCGATCGCCGCAGCGGGGACGTCCGGGGCGCGCCTCACCGACCTCGCCGCGGAGATCGGCCTGCACGTCGCCACCGCGCACCGGCTCCTCGGCGCGCTTGCGCGCGAAGGGCTGGTCGAGCAGGACCCGGCGTCGAAGCTCTACCGCTTCGGCCCGGGGCTCTTCTCGCTGAGTGCGGCCGCCAGGCGGCCGCTCTCGATCCAGGAGCACTTCCGTTCCGCCCTGGTCCGCCTCGCCGAGGAGACGGAGGACACCGTCTATCTGTCGATCCGCTCCGGCGCCGAGGCCATCTGCTTGGCGCGGAAGGAGGGTGCCTTCCCGATCCGGACCCTGACGCTCGAGGTCGGCAGCCGCCGCCCGCTCGGCGTGGGGGCCGGGAGCCTCGCGCTCCTGGCCTTCCTCCCGGACGACGAGGTCGAGCGTGTCATCCGGACGAACGGGCGGGCATACACGGCGTTCGGCGTGCGGTCCGAGGACATCCGCGCCTTCGTCGCGACGTCCCGTCGGCTCGGCTATGCGCTCAACGACGACCGGATCCTCCGCGGGATGAGCGCGGTGGGGCTTCCCGCCCGGACCATCGCCGGCCGCGTCGTCGCCGCCGTCAGCGTGGCGGCCATCAACGCACGCATGCGGCCGCCGCGGCGGGAGTGGATCGTGGAGCGGGTCCGAGCGGAGGTCGACCGCCTGACGCCGCTGCCCGAGTAGAGAGGCGGCCGGGGATGCGGTTGCCGGCCGCTTCAGAAAGAGATAGTCTTATCGATAAGCGTAAGTCGATTATCACATCGTGAAAATCCTCCGGTAGGGGCGGAGGCCGTACGGGAGGCGGAGCGGGTGGGATCTGGAGCGACCAGCGCGATGGCGGGAGGGCGTGCGCTCGCCGAGATGATTCGGTTGCACGGAGCCGGTCCGCTCTTCGGGATGGGCGGCTTCCAGCTGCTCCCGTTCTACGAGGCCGCGCGGGAGCTCGGGCTCCGGCACTACCTGATCAACGACGAGCGGTGCGGCGCGTTCGCGGCGGACGCATGGGCCAGAGTGACCGGGCGTCCCGGCATCTGCGACGGTACCCTTGGCCCGGGCGCGACCAACCTCGTCACCGGCCTCGTCGAGTCGCTCAACGCGGGCATCCCGGTCATCGCGCTGACCGGCGACGCGCACCGGCTCCACGCCGGGAAGAACATGACCCAGGAGGCCCGGCAACTCGAGATCCTGCGGCCCGCGGTCAAGGAAGTCCTCCGGATCGAGCATCCCGCGCGGATCCCCGAGACGGTCCGCCGGGCCTTCCGCGTGGCCACCTCGGGCCGGCCCGGGCCGGTCGTCGTCGACGTGCCGGAGGACATCGCTCACGGCGTGTACGACTTCCCTGCGGCGGACTTCCGCGCGGACGGCTCCGCCACGCGCGTGCCGGCGCAGCGCTCCGCCCCGGCCCGTGCCGACCTCGAGGCGGCCGCCGCGCTCCTGCTCCAGTCGTCACGGCCCCTGATCCTCGCCGGAGGGGGGGTCCACCTGTCCGGCGCGCACGAGGCCCTGCGGGCTTTCGCCGAGCTCCTCGCAGCGCCGGTCGCCCACACGCTGAGCGGCAAGGGGAGCCTGGCCTGCGTCCACCCGCTCTCCGTCGGCCTCTTCGGCCGCTACTCACGATTCGCCAACGAGCTGATCGCGAAGGCGGACTGCCTCGTCGCGATCGGCTGCAAGCTCGGGGAGATCGCGACCCGCCGCTACGACGTCGTGCCCGCGGATGTCCCGCTCGTCCACATCGACATCCTGCCGGAGGAGTTCGGCCGGACCACACCGGTCCGCCTGGCGCTCCAGGGCGACGCCGAGGAGACGCTGAGCCGGCTCTCGGACGCCCTGCGCGCGCAGGCCGGAGGCCGGCTGCCGGCGCGGCGCCCGGAGCTCGAGGCGGAAGTCGGCAGGCTTCGCGCCGCCTGGCTCGAGCAGGCGCGGCCGCGTCTCACATCGAGCGAGAGGCCGATCAACGTCGCCCGGCTCATGGCGGCCCTGAACGAGACGGTTCCGGCCGACGGCATCCTCGTCGCCGACGGCGGGTTCGCGGCCCACTGGAGCGGGCTCCTCTACGACACCAGGCAGGGCGGCCGCACCTACATCGCCAATCGCGGCTTCGCCTCCATCGGTTACGGGCTGCCCGGCGCCATCGGCGCCCAGCTCGCGGCGCCCGACCGCGCCGTCGTCAGCCTCACGGGCGACGCGGGGCTCAACATGACGCTCGGCGAGCTGGAGACGGCGGGCCGCGTGGGGACGCCGATCGTCCTCGTCGTGATCAACAACGCCGCGTCGGGCTACGTCAAGGCGCTTCAGCACGCCATGTACGGCGGCCGCTACCAGTCGAGTGACCTGCGCGAGATGAACTACGCACGTATCGCCGAGGATATGGGGTGCCGCGGGATCCGGGTGACCGAGCCCGCCGACCTCGCCGGGGCGCTCCGTGACGCGATGGCGGCGCGCGAACGGCCGACCGTGGTGGACGTGGTCGTCACCCGTGACCCGGCGCAGATGCTCCCGGCGGCCGACAGCCGGGCCGTGCAGGTCCGGCCAGGGGATCGCCCCGCGTGACGGCCGCGGCGGCGCTCAAGCGGAAGCTCGCGTCCGGTGAGACGTTGACGGTCGTCAACGCCGACCACCCCTCGCCGAGTCTCGTGGAGGCGCTCGGCCGGTTGCCGATCGACGCCGTGTTCATCGACTGCGAGCAGGGCAGCCCGGACTTCGAGTCGGTCGAGGACATGGCCCGCGCCGCGCGGGCCGTGGGGCTCGCTTCGATCGTCCGGGTGTTCGGCAGAGAGGATTGGATCATCGAGCGCTTCCTCTTTCGCGGCGTCGACGGGCTCGTGGTGCCGAGGGTCGACTCCGCCGAGGAGGCCAAGCGCGTGGTCGGCGCCGTCCGCTACTGCTGCTCCGGATCCGACGCGGACAGGCTGCTCGTCGTGCAGGTCGAGAGCGTCGCCGCGGTTCGCGACCTCGACCGGCTCCTCGCGGTCGAGGGGATCGACGTCTTCTTCGTGGGGCCGGTCGACCTCGCCAGGAGCATGGGCCACGGCGGCGCATACCACCGCCCGGAGGTACAGGCCGAGATCGACCGGGTGATCGCGGCCGTCCGCGGCGCGTCACGCGCGGCCGGGATGCTCGTCGGCCGCGAGGACGTCGAGCGCTACCGGCGTGCGGGCGTGCAGTTCCTGTACGTCCACGCGAACGCCTTCCTCGCCTGGGGCGCCGAGGCCTTTGCGTCGACGCTCCGGCAGGCCGCCACGTGAGCCGGCCCGGAGACGATGTCCCGCCTCTCGAACGGGCGCAGCAGGAGGACAGTATGAGCCTATCGAAGCGTCTTGCCCTCGTCGTGGGCGCCGCCCTTTTGGTCGCCGCCGGTCCGGCGTTTGCCCAGTCCCGAACGCTCCACCTCGGGCTCGTCGGCATCATGACCGGACCCAACGCGCAGAACGGGGAGTTCTGCCGAAACGGGGCCCAGCTCGCGATCGACGAGATCAACGCCGCGGGCGGCGTGCGCCTCCCGGACGGCGGAAGCGCCACGCTCGAGCTGGTCGTGGTCGACGATCAGGCCAAGCCCGACATCGGGCTCAACGCCATCCGCAAGCTGGCGAGCGACGAGCGGGTCCTCGCGTTCCTGGGGCCCGACTTCTCCGGGATCACCCTGCCGTCGCTGTTCGTGGGCGCGGAGGCCGGCCTCCCGCAGATCACCTCCTCGATCGGCGCGAAGGTCACGCAGTCGGGCTACACGCACGTCTTCCGCGGCCGGTCGAACGACGTCACCTGGATGAAGGCGCTCGTCGACTACGCTGTGGGCGATCGGAAGGCGAAGTCGGTCGGCGTCTCGTTCACCAACATCGAGCTCGGCCGCAGCGGCCGCGACGTGGCGGTCGCCTACCTCAAGGAGAAGTACGGCATCGAGCCGGTCGTCGACGTGTCGCACGGCTTCGGCGACCGGGACCTCACCGCCTCCGCCGCGAGGATCGTCCAGGCGAAGCCCGACCTCTTGATCAACTGGGGAACGCAGATCGAGGCGGCCCTCCTCCTCAAGGAGCTGCGCAACCTCGGGTGGAAGGGCACCTTCGCCTTCAACGCCGCGGACGACATCTTCGTCGGGCTCGCGAAGGAGACCGCGGCGGGCGTGATCGGGCCGCAGAACTGGGTCTGGACCAAGGACGACGCCGGGACGACGCGCTTCGTGCGGGAGTACGAGCGCAGGCACGGCAAGAAGCCGTCTCCGCACTCCATCGTCTACTACGACGGCGTGCGTCTCCTCGCGCAGGCGATCGAGAAAGGGGGAGCAAGCCGCAAGGCGATCATGGCCTACCTGCACGGCCTCGACCGGTGGCAGGGGGTCCAGGGGACGTACGTGCCGTCCGCGAAGGGCGGAGACATCAGCACGGCGACCGTGATCATCCGCTACACGGACGAGCTCGTGCCGCAGGTCGTCGCCAGCTACCCCTGATGCTCGCGCAACTCATCGCCTCTGGTCTTGCGACCGGCTGCCTCTACGGCCTGATCGGCCTCGGCTTCGTCATGATCTGGAATACCGCCGCGGTCGTGAACTTCGCCCAGGGGGAGTTCGCGATGCTCGGCATGTTCCTGGCGCTCACCTTCCACATGTTCTGGGAGGTGCCGCTCTGGGTCGCGCTTCCCCTGGCCGTCGCGGGCGCCGCGGCGGCCGGGTGGGCCACCGAACGGCTCTTCGTCAGGCCGATCCTCGGCGCCGATCCGCTGAGCGTCATCATGGTGACGATCGGGCTACAGATCCTCTTCTCCAACGGGGCGAAGTTCCTCTGGGGTACGCAGCCGTACCCCTTCCCGTCGTACTCCGGCGGAGACCCCGTGCGCGTGGCCGGCCTCGTCCTGCAGCCCCAACTGGTCGTGATCGTCGCCGCCACCGTTGCGCTCGCCTTCCTGCTCCACGTCCTGTCGCAACGGACCACCTTCGGGAAGTGTCTGCGCGCCGTGTCGCAAGACCGCGAGGCGGCAAGCCTCGTGGGGATCGACGTGAACCGGACCATCGCGCGCGGCTTCGCCCTCAGCACCGGGCTCGCCGGCGTGGCGGGGGTCCTCATGGCGCCGGTCGTCTTCGTCGCCGCGGACGTCGGCCTGCCGCTCCTGATCAAGTCGTTCATCGCCGCGGTGATCGGCGGCTTCGGCAGCCATCCCGGCGCCCTGGTCGGCGGGGTGCTGATCGGCCTGCTCGACAACCTCGTCGGCTTCTACGTCTCCACCGACTATCGCGACGCGATTTCCTTCCTCGCCCTGGTCGCGATCCTGCTGGTCAGGCCGCAAGGCCTGTTCCCGCGGCATCGCTAGGGCGCAGGGGGAGGACGTGCGCCGGACGGTCCCTCTCGTGATCGCCGCGGCGGCGCTGCTGGCGCTCCCGGCGCTCCTGCCGGCCTACCC
>DASVDK010000262.1:0-7470 GCA_036381125.1 Thermodesulfobacteriota bacterium
GGCACCTGGATGCGGCTCGTCACCTGATCGATGCGCGCCCGCCGGCCGGCCGCGGCGAGGGCCCGCTCGGCGGCCTCGGGGTCGGCCTCGAGGAGATCGACGAGCGGGCGCGCCCCGCTCGCGTCTCCCGGCCGCGGCACGCCCGAGCCGCCGTCGGTCGGCGGCTGCCCGCTCGACCGGCGTCCCTCGGTCGCCCGCCCCGTACCGCCGCCGGGGGTCTCCCCCTGCCCGCTCCCCGAGCCGGTCCCCGGCGCGGAGAAGAACACGTCGAAGAGGGCGTCGAAGGTCGGGATCTGGTCGGCCTTCTTGACCAGCGTGCTGCGCAGCGCCGACTTCACCACGGCGCGGTCGCCGAGGTCGACGTGCTCGAGCGATGCCATCGCGTCGAGGGTCTCCGGCGGCGAGATCCGCAGGCCGGCCTTCCGGAGGCGCCCGATGAACTGGTGGAGCGGGGCGATCAGCGGGCGATCTCCCGGAGGTGCATCCGCACCTGCGCGATGTCGGCCTCGTGCTTGACGGCCACGTTGAGGGTGGCCAGGACGAGGTCGCGGTCGAGCGTCTCGGCGTTGAGGAGGACGAGCGCACGGCCCCAGTCGAGCGTCTCGGCGATGGAGGGGTGCTTCTTCAGGTCGAGCTTGCGGATGCGCTGCACGGCGGCCACGAGCTGGCGGGCGAGCGATTCCTTGAGCTCCGGGACCTTGAGCCGGACGATCGCGAGCTCCATCTCCTCGCCCGGGAAGTCCACGTAGAGGTGCAGGCACCGCCGCTTGAGGGCGTCGGACATCTCGCGGGCGTTGTTCGAGGTGAGCACGACGAGCGGCCGGTGGCGAGCGGTGACCGTCCCGAGCTCCGGGATGGACACCTGGAAGTCCGAGAGGATCTCGAGCAGGAACGCCTCGAACTCCTGGTCGCTCTTGTCGACCTCGTCCACGAGGAGCACCGTGGGGCGCTCCGCGGTGAGCGCCTTGAGGAGCGGCCTGGCGAGGAGGAACTCCCGCGAGAAGAAGGCGTCGTCCTGGCCGGCGATGACCCGGACCGCCTCGTCGAGGGTGGACACGCCGGCGATCGCCTCGCCGATCTTGTCGCGCAGGATCTGCGTGTAGAGGAGCTGTTTGGCGTACTGCCACTCGTAGAGGGCCTTGGCCTCGTCGAGCCCCTCGTAGCACTGGAGCCGGATCAGCTCGCGGTCGGTCGTCTGGGCGAGGACCTTGGCCAGCTCGGTCTTCCCCACCCCGGCCGGCCCCTCGACGAGGATCGGCTTCTCCATCCGGGTGGCCAGGAAGACGACCGTGGCCGTTTCGGGCGCCGGGAGGTAGCGGGCCTCCCGGAAGCGCGCCTCGACATCCGCAACCGAAGCAAACGTATGCATTCGATCATTCTAGCGAATGCGAGACGGGGTCACGCCTTTCCGTTCTCCGGTCGGGAAAACGTAGAGGCCTGACCCCACGGAAAATGGAAAGACCTGACCCCGGGGCGGCGCTAGATGGACCGGGCGACCAGCTCCGCGAGGTCGAGCGGCTTCACGCCGACGGCGGCCTCCTCCTTGACCTTGAGGCCGTCGACGAACATGGTCATGCAGAAGGGGCAGTTCGAGCAGACCGTGTCCGCGCCGCTGGCGATCGCCTCCTCGATCCGCTCGACGTTGATCCGCTTGCCGGTCTTCTCCTCGAGGAACATCCGGCCGCCGCCGGCGCCGCAGCAGAAGGAGCGGCTCCCCGATCGATCCATCTCGACCAGCTCGAGCCCCGGCAGCCGCCGCATGACGCGCCGCGGGGCGTCGTAGATGCCGTTGTGCCGGCCGATGTAGCAGGAATCGTGATACGTCACCTTCTCGGTGACCGGCTTCGTCGGCAAGAGCCGCCCCCGGGCGATCAGCTCGTCGAGCACCTGCGTGTGGTGCTGCACCTCGAATCGACCGCCGAAGGCGGGGTACTCGTTCTTGAGCGTGTTGAAGCAGTGCGGGCAGGCGGTGATGATCCGCCTGACCTTCCGCTCGTTGAGCGCGGCCACGTTCTCCTGGGCGAGCTGCTGGAAGAGGTACTCGTTGCCGAGCCGCCGTGCCGGGTCCCCGGAGCAGGTGGTCTCGGGACCGGTCACGGCGAAGCGCACGCCGGCGGCCTTGAGGCCCTTGATGAGCGCCTCGGCGATCTTCCGGTTGCGCCCGTCGTAGATCGCGGCGCAGCCGACCCAGTAGATCACGTCGGCGTCGGGGTCCTCGTCGACGGTCTTGACGCCCATCGACGCCGCCCACTCCGCGCGCGCCTGCCGCGCCTGGCCCCACGGGTTCCCCTGGCGCTCGAGGTTGGTGAAGAGGGTCTGCGCCTCCGCGGGGAACCTCGACTCGGTGAGCACCAGGTAGCGCCGCATGTCGACGATCTTGTCGATGTGCTCGATGAAGACCGGGCACTCCTGGACGCAGCCGCCGCAGGTCGTGCAGGCCCAGAGCACCTCCTCGCTGATGACGCCGCCGGCGAGGGGCAAAGGCGCGTGGCCGCCCCCGTTCGTCGCATACGGGTCCCGCCCGGCGAGGAGCGCGGGGCCGGCCTCCTGCGTGAGGTGCTGCCGCAGGTCGACGATGAGCCCCTTGGGCGTGAGCGGCTTGTGCGTGGCCCACGCCGGGCAGGCCGACTGGCAGCGGCCGCACTCGGTGCAGGCGTAGGTGTCGAGGAGCTGCTTCCAGGTGAAGTCCTGGATCCGCCCCACGCCGAAGGTCTCCGCCTCCTCGAGGTTGGGGGTCGAGAGGGCGCCGCGCGGCCGCGAGGAGCGGAAGTAGACGTTCGGCGCGGCGGCGATGATGTGGAGGTGCTTCGAGAAGGGCAGGTAGTTCAGGAAGACGAGGACGGTGGCCATGTGCAGCCACCACGAGGCCTCGGCGCCGAACCGCGCCTCGTCCGGGGTGACCCCGTTGCCGCGCATGAACGACGCGACGGCCGACGCGATCGGACGCCACGAGCCGGGACGGCCCTCACCGACGATCGCGTACGCCTCGAAGGCGAGCAGGCTCACCATGAGGAGCGTGATGAGCGACAGGATGACGGCGGCGTCCCAGGTCTGGCTGATCCGCTCGGGCCGCCTGACGTAACGGATCGCGACGGCGAGCGCGACGCCGACCAGCACGAGCCCCGCGAAGAGGTCCTGGGAGAAGACGAACCAGCTCCGGCCCGACACCAGCGGGATCGTGAAGCCGGGCCAGAAGCCGGCGCCGAAGAGCTCGACCGTCCCCACCGTGAGGACGATGAAGCCCCAGAAGATGAGGGCGTGCATGACGCCGGAGGCGGTGAAGCGGAACATCCGCGCCTGTCCGAGGACGAACACCCCGACGTCGTTCACACGCGCGCGCGGGTCGTCGTACCGCTCGGGATCGGGCCTGCCGAGCCGCAGGTAGGCCACGAGGCGGCCGGCGTTCCGGGCGAAGACGGCAACGGCCACCGCCGTCAGGACGAACAGGATGATCGCGCGAGTCGTCATGCCAGCGCCTTCCTGGCGGCCTCCGTGAGCTTCGGGACGACCTCGAACAGGTCGCCGACGATCCCGTAGTCGGCCACCTTGAAGATGGGCGCCTCCGGGTCCTTGTTGATGGCGACGATGTACTTCGACGAGCCCATGCCGGCCATGTGCTGGATCGAGCCGCTGATGCCGCAGGCGATGGAGAGGTTCGGCGACACCGTCTTGCCGGTCTGGCCGACCTGCGAGGCGTGGTCGCGCCAGCCGGCGTCGACGGCGGCGCGCGAGGCGCCGACCGCGGCGTGGAGGACCGAGGCCAGCTCCTCGAGGAGCGCGAAGTTCTCCGGCCCGCGCATGCCGCGCCCGCCGGAGACGATGATCGACGCCTCGGTCAGCTCGACCTTGCCCCTCGCCTCCTCGAGCCGCTCCTTCACCACCACCCGTGCGGCCACCGCCGGGTCGACGGCGACCGGCAGCGTCTCGACCCTCGGCGTCGTACCCGCCCCCTCCACGGGCGGCAGCACGTTGGGACGGAAGGAGACGAGCTGCACCGGGCCGGTGAGCCGCACCTTCGCACGCGCCTTGCCCGAGTAGACCGGCCGGGTCACCGTGAGGCTGTCGGCCGCGACCTCGTCGAGCGCCATGCAGTCGGTGGCGAGCGGCGCCGACAGCTTGCCGGCGAGCCGGGCCGAGAGGTCCTTGCCCTGAAGGGAAGCGGGAAAGAGGACGGCCGAGGGCTTTCGCGCCTTCACCGCGTCGGCGAGCACGGCGGCGTAGGGCTCCGTCCGGTAATCGCGGAGCACGGGGTCGTCGGCGACGAGCACGGCGCCGATGCCGCGCCTGCCCAGGTCCTCGGCCAGCGCGCCGACCCCCTCCCCCATGAGCACGGCCGCGACCTCGGCGCCGCCCCGCTGCTCGACGATCGCTCGGGCCGCCCCGAGCAGCTCGGAAGCCACCTTCTTGACGGCCCCGTCCTTGAGTTCCGCGTAGATCCAGACCTGGGACATGATCGGTTGCGCCCTTCGTGGCTGTGTCCGGGTGTCGGTATCGGCGCGGCCGGGCCGCGCCCGCCCGCGCCGAGCCGGCCTCGACTAGATGACCTTGGCCTCCTCCCGAAGGAGCCGAACGAGGGTGGCGGCCGCGGTGGCGGGGTCGCCGTCGATCCGCTTGCCCGCCTGACGGGGAGGCGGCGTGCTCAGCTCGACGAGCGTGAGCCTGGCGCCTCCGGGCCCCACGACCGCCGCGTCGACGCCCAGCGCGGCGGCGTCCTTCACGTCGATCGGCTTCTTCTTGGCCTTCATGATGTTGGGCAGCGAGGGATACCGCGGCTCGTTGAGCCCCTTCTGGCAGGTGAGCACGGCCGGCAGCGCGACCTCGACCACCTCGCGCCCCCCCTCGACGTCGTGCGTGACCGTGGCCCGCTTGCCGTCGGCCGCGATCTCGAGCTTCGTCACGAGCGAGACCGAGGGGAGCCCGAGCCGCTCGGCGAGGAGCGCGCCGACCTGCTCCTGGTAATCGTCGATGGCCAGCTTGCCGGTGAGGACGAGGTCGAAGGCCTCGTCCTTCACCGCCGCCGCGAGGACCGCGGCAGCCCCGAGGGGGTCGCCGCCGAGGAGCGTCTCGTCCTTCACGTGGATCGCCCGGTCGGCGCCCATGGAGAGCCCGAACCGGAGGGCGTCCTCGGCCTTCTGCGGCCCGAGGGTCACGAGCGTCACCTGCCCGCCGAACTTCTCGCGCAGGCGGAGCGCCTCCTCGATGGCGAACTCGTCGTAGGGGCTCACCTGGTAGTTCACGCCGTCGCGGACGATGTCGAGTCCGCCGGGCGCGACCCTGATCTTCGTCTCGGTATCGGGGACCTGCTTGAGACAGACGACGATGTTCACTAGTTCTGACTCTCGGGTGCGGACAGGCGCGCGCGGATCCAGGCCTCGATGTCCTTGCGGCGAAACCGCCACTGGTTGCCCTTCTTGTATCCGTGCAGGATCCCCTTGCGCGCCATGTCGCTCACGTTATCCGGGCAGAGATCCAGGACCTGGGCGACCTCTCGGGTCTTGAGCACCTTCGGTCGCGCCGCCAGTTCCGGGAAACGACTGGACGATCTGCCGCTCACGCCCTGCGCTCCTTCGTCTTCGTCCGGGTGCGCGGTCACCCTAGACGTGATGGTCGACACTGTCAAGAGTGTATGGAAATCAGGCACATGCCGCCCGATGGCGGCGGCGGGCCGGCTCGAGGCGCGGGCGGCCCTTCGCCGCCCGCCGCGCGCGGCCGGTTACCCCGCCGTGCTGAGCCCGATCTCGTAGCCGAGCCGGGTGGAGATCTCGGCCCCCGCGCGCTTCACGAGGGGGACGAGCTCCTTCTCGATCCGCTCGTCGGTCAGGCGAGAGGCCGGCCCGCTCACCGTGAGCCCGCCGACGACGCGCCGCGTGTAGTCCCGGATGGGGGCCGCGATGCACTTCACGTCCGGCTCGAACTCGCGGTTGTCGATGGCGTAGCCCTGCTCGGCGACCTCCTTGAGGTGCTTGATGAGCTTGCTCACGTCGGTGATCGTGTTCTCCGTGAAGCGCTTGAGCTCCCTCGTGCCGAGCATCTGCTCGACCTCTTCCTCGCTGTCGTAGGCCAGTTGCACCTTCCCGAGCGCGGTGCAGTAGACCGGCAGCCGCGCGCCGACGCGGCTGACCACGCGGACCGTCTGCTTGGCCTCGACGACGTCGAGGTAGACGGCGTAGTTCTCGCGGACGATGCCGACGTACGTCGTCTCGTTGACCTGGTCGACGAGGTTCTCCATCACCGGCCGCGCCTGCCTCAGGAGCCCCATCTGGTTGATGAACGTCTGACCGAGCTCGAGGCTCTTGAGCCCCAGGCGGTAGTTCTCGGTCGCCTTGTTCTGCTCGATGTAGCCGCGCGACTCCAGCGTCGCGAGCAGGCGGAACACGTTGTTCTTGTGGAGCTTCAGCTTCTTCGACAGCTCCGTCACGCCCAGCTCGTCCGTGTCGCCGCGGAACTCCTCGAGCAGGTCCAGCGCGTGCGAGACCGATTGGATGATGTAATCCGACTTGTCCTTCTTCGCCACGTTCCCAAACTCCCTCTCTACGTGCCGACCGCGTGCCCATCGGCGCACGCCGGGCGGCATCGCCGCCCGAGGGCGGCCTCCCGGTAGAATGAAATCCTCTCTCGCGCTCACTGCAACGCCCTTTCACGACCGCGGCGTCCCCTCGCGACGGCGTCGGTAGCCTTCCTGCGCGTCGTCAGGAACGTGAGCGGCGTGCGGTCGACGCAGGTCGGGTCGGATCGCCGGCCGGCAAACTCCCGGTCTGCTCCGGGCGCTGCGGCAGGATCGGCCTGTACGGACCGCCTGTCGCTGCCTTGCTTCCCCGACGCGCGCAAACGCCACCATCGTAGCCGCGCAAGGGCCGCTCGTGAAGGACTGAACAAGACGAGCGAATTGTAATATGCCGTTTTACTTCGTCAAGGGGATTCTGGCCGAGAATTCCGGATACAGTGACGGCATTCTCCGGAAGCTCTTGTCGACACTTCAGTTCCGTGTTTGGCTGCCGCTGAGAGGCTGATTCTAGTCCGGCCTGGCGAGGACTTCGTCCAGGCGGGCGAACTCGAGCAGTCCGAGCGTCTCGCCGCGGCGCCGGCCGTCGATGCCGGCCTCGGCCAGGCGCGCCGACAGGGCCTGCGCAGACGCCGGCCCGAGGCCGGCCGCCCTGAGGGCGTTGGCGAGCGTCTTGCGCCGCTGGGCGAAGGCGGCCCGCACGACCCGCCGGAAGCGGGCCTCGTCCCCGACCGCCACGGCGGGCGCCGGGCGCGGCGTGAGGACCAGGACGCTCGACTCGACGGCCGGCGGCGGCCGGAAGGCGGCCGGCGCCACGTAGAAGGCGACGCGGATGTCGAGGTGGAGCTGGGCGATGACCGAGAGGGCGCCGTACGCCGGGCTGCCCGGCGAGGCGGCAAGCCGCTCCCCGAACTCCCGCTGGACCATGAGGACCATGCGCGCGATGGCCCGGCGCGCGTCGATCAGGG
>DASVDK010000263.1:0-5101 GCA_036381125.1 Thermodesulfobacteriota bacterium
GGCCGAGCCGCGCCTCGCTCTCGTTGCCGAACGGCTCCGCGCTTCGTCGTCCTGGTTACCGGTCCAGTTCGAGGTTTGCCTTCGCGACGGCGGCCCGCGGCAGGCTCACGCGGCCCACGGTCTCCTCGTCGAGGTCGATCGCCTCGGCGGTGTGCGACACGAGCCGCCCGATGAAGGTCTTGCGGTCGCCGATCTTCTCGTACGTCGAGATCCGGACGCGACGGCCCCGGAAGCGCTCGAAGTCCCGATCGGTCTTGAGCGGCCGGGTCGCGCCCGGCGAGGAGACCTCGAGGTGGTAGGCGTGCTCGATCGGATCCTCCACGTCGAGCACCGGCGACAGCTCGCGGCTCATCGCCGTGCAGTCGTCCAGGGAGACGCCTCCCGGCTTGTCGATGAAGAGCCGCAGCACCCAGCCGCCCCCCTCGCGCCGGTATTCGATGTCGATCACCTCGAGGCCGAGGGCGGCGGCGACGGGCTCCGCCAGGCGGTAGACGGTTTCGACGGTCGAGGATGGTGCCCGGGACATGCGACCCCAACGACGCGGTGGCTACGCCCCAAAATGAAAAAGCGGGCGATTAGCCCGCTTCCTGAACCACAGAAGGCGAAGCCTGTTACGCCATTTTATACCACGAGGCCTTTGATGAGGCAAGCGGGCCCGGTGCCATCCGCACCGTGCGCCCACGGCACCCGCCGCACGGGCGGCGGGCCCGCCGCCGCCTGCCGGGCCCCCTCGCCCCCTCCGATCCTCCTGGCCCGACTCCGCGGACAGGGGCGCGGGCGCGGCCGGCCGGCGGCGCGCCAGGGGACCGGGCTCGACCGGCTCGGCGCCGCGCCCGACCGCCCGGGAAAATGGAAAGACCTGACCCCGGCTGGAGAGACCTGACCGGCTCAGCGTCTGCCCCGGTGTCCACGCATGGCCCGGATGCGGCGCAGGGCCTCGGACATGTCGGCCCACATGACGAAGGCGTCCTCCCCGTTGTCGGAGTAGTAGCCCCGGCGGACGCCCGCCCTCACGAAGCCGAGGCTCTCGTAGAGCGTCTGGGCGCCGGCGTTGCTGCGCCGCACCTCGAGCGTGGCCTTGGTGGCCCCCTTCGCCTCGAAGCTCGTGAGGACGTGCACCATGAGCGCCCGCCCGACGCCGCGGCGCCTGGCGGCCGGGTCCACGGCGAGGTTGAGGATGTGGATCTCCCCCACCACGAGCCAGGCGACGACGTAGCCGGCTGCCCAGCGCCGCCCCTCGGCCCCGGGCAGGTAGGCCACGTACCCCGTGGACCACTTGTTCTTCAGCTCCCGGTCGAAGATCTCCCGCGACCAGGGGTGGGAGAAGGACCGGGCCTCGATGCGGATCACGTCGGCCAGGTTCTCCCGCGTGAGCGGCACGATCTCGATGGGTGCGGGCGTCGGTTCGGCGGCCATAGCGTCTCGGTCTCGTCGGGTTCGGCCGGCGCGTGCCCGTCAGCGCCGGTCCGTCAGGAGGATCCGGGCGACGAGGAACACCCCGAGGCCGGCGGCGAGGAGGAATCCCACCAGGGCAACGACCGGGTAGCCCCAGAGCCGTACGCCTCCGGGCACCTGCATCACCAGCGCCGAGCCGACGATGAGCGCGCCGGTGATGATGCCGAAGGCGATCCGATTGGCGACGCGATTGAGCGAGGCGACCGTCTCCTCGGCGCGCTCGATCCGGACGGCGAGCGCGACCTCGTCGCGGCCGACGCGGCGCAGGACGTCGCGCAGCAGGCCCGGCATGTCGGCCACGTACTCGCGCCCCTCGAGGAGGGCCGCGTAGGGGCTGCGGCCGAGGCCGTCGTTGAGCAGACGGTGCCGGATCATCTCGCCGGCGTACGCCTTGACCGTCGCGGCCGGATCGAGCGCGGGATCGAGCCGGCGGCAGGCGCCCTCCAGGGAGAGGAACGCCTTGCCCACCATCGCCACCTCCACCGGCAGGCCGAGGTGGTAGCGGTGCGTGACCCGCACGAGGTCGAGCAGCGCGCGCCCGACGTTGAGGTCGCGCACCGGGAGGTCGGCGAACCGGCCGGCGATGCCGGTCACCTCCCGGGCGAAGCGTCGCTCGTTGAAGCCCGGGAACCGCTCGCCGATCTCCACGCAGACCTCCGCCGCCAGGTCGCCCCGGCCGTCGGCCAGGTACAGGAGCAGGCGGACGAGATGCTCGCGCAGGCGCGCGCCGAGGCGGCCGACCATGCCGAAGTCGAGCAGCACGAGGCGAGCCCGGTCGCCGTTCGCCGACCAGAGGAGGAGGTTGCCCGGGTGCGGGTCGCCGTGGAAGAGGCCGTCGACGCACATCTGCTTGAGGTAGGCGCGAAGCAGCGTGTCGGCGAGACCCCGCGTCGCCGCGCCGGCCGGCAGGTCGGCCGTGAGCTTGACCCCGTCGGCCCACGTGGTGGTGAGGACCCGCCGCGTCGTGTAGCGGTCGACGACCTCGGGCACCACGATGGCGTCGAAGTCCACGAGGTTCGCCGCGATCTGCCGGGCGTTGCGCGCCTCGAGCCGGTAGTCCAGCTCGTCGAGGACCGTGCGGGTCGCCTCGTCGGCCAGGCCGCGGACGTCGTGGAGGCGCGCCAGGCTCGAGTTGCGCTCGATCACGCGGGCGAGGTCGCGGAGGATGGCGAGGTCGCGGCGCACCACCGCCTCGATGCCGGGCCGCTGCACCTTCACGGCCACCGCGCGTCCGTCGGCGAGCCGCGCGCGGTGCACCTGGCCGAGCGACGCGGACGCCACGGGCGCGGGGTCGAACTCCGCGAAGAGGTCGCCGATCGGGGCGCCGAGCTCCCGCTCGACGATGCCGACGGCCACCGCCCCGTCGAGCGGCGCCACCTCGTCCTGCAGCCCGGCCAGGGCGGCGATGTACTCGCTCGGCAGGAGGTCGGCTCGCGTCGAGAGGAACTGGCCGAGCTTCACGAAGGTCGGCCCGAGCTCCTCGAGCAGCCGGCGGATGCGCTGCGGGCGCGCGGGCAACGCGTCGTCCGCGGCGGGCTCGGCCGGCACGCCGCGGCGCAACCGGAAGAGGCGGCGCGAGAGTCCCAGCGTGTCGACCAGGTCCTCGAACCCGTGCCGCGCGAGCCCGGTGATGATCGCCTTGTAGCGGAGAAAGTACCGCGGGTCGGCGAGCATGCCGGTGTTATACACCCGGGCATCCGACCCGGCAATCGCGCCCCCGCGGTGCGGCTCGGGCCCACGCCCGAGCCGCGAAAGACCCGGGGTTGTCGGGGGCCGCCGAAGCGGACCCCCTTGACGCTACTGCGGGCTCTGTGCGGGGGCCGCGCCGCCGCCGCTGGGGGCGCTGCCCGCGCCGCCGCCGGGCGTCGTGCCGGTCGACGATCCGCCGCCGCCGGGACTGCCGGTCTGACCCGTTCCGCCCTGCTCGCAGCCCGCCAGGACGAGGCCGGCCAGGGCCAGCGCGACGGCGCTCAGCTTGAGAGTCTTCATGCCAGCTCCTTCCCCCTTTGGCAGGGGTCTGCCGAAGATCAGCGCCCTCCGGAGCGCGTCGACCGGTTGAGCAAGACGTATGCCGTCGCCTGGCCGACCGCTGGGACCGGCATCACACGCGCGGCGGGACGGCGTCTCGTCGCGGCCTTCGGGGTCCGGCCCGCGCCGATCCGACGACGAGGCCGATCCCGGCGCGTCAACTGCGTGCGAAGGGGCGGGAACCGGCGGGGCGCCGCTGCGTGCGGGCGTAACGGGAGTAGAGGAAGCCGGTGACCAGGCCGCCCGCGAGGCCGAGCGCGAGAACGCCCAGGAAGTCCTCGCCGACGGCGCCGCGCCAGAGGAGGAACGCGGCGAGGATGCCGACGACGAGGCCGACCGCGACTCCGCTCGCGGTCCCCGCGATGCGCACGGGCAGGCGCGAGAGGACGACGCCGATCACCATCGCCAGGACCGGCGCAAGGACGAGGAGCGCGACGAGCGGCGCCGCGACCCCCGTGACGCCGACCCGGCCGCCCGCGCGTGCGGCGGCGTCGAGGCCGCCGCCCGTGGCGAGGTCGACCGCTGTCGCGATGACGGCCGTCACGGCGCCGCCGAGGACGCCGGTCCACAGTCCCATCCGAAGGTGTCGCGTCATGGTCGCATCGATCGACGGCGACCCGCCCTGCCGTCCGGCGCACCGGCCGCGGCGCGAGTCGTCCTGCGTTCGCGCGTCGCCTTGCGTTCGAGTGTCACTTCCGATAGCATTCGCGCGTACCCCTGCCTCGGAGCGACGCCATCCTAGCACGCGTCCGGACGCGACGGCGTACGATCAGCCGCACGCTCGCGGCGGCCGTCCTGGTCCTCTTCGTTCCTCTCCTCGTCGCCCAGGTTCTCGCGACCTGGAGGATCGCATCGCTGCGGGACGCCGACACCCGGGACGACACGCGCGAGGCCGCGATCACCTTCGCGGCGTCGACCGACGCGGCCATCCTCGAGCTGGTGGCCGCGCAGGAGGCCGCCGCCATCGCGCTCCTCTCGGCCCACCCGGCCGACCCCGGCGCGCTGCTCGAGGCGGTGCGGCGGCCGCAACCGGCGCTGCGGGCGCTCGCCTGGTACGGCGCCGGAAGCGCGCCGCTCGCGCTGTCGCCCTCGGACACGCCGCTCGGCGACTGGCCCGCGCCCCGAGCGCCCACCGGTCGCTTCGGGCTCGTCTCCGGGCCGTCCGTTCGGGGGGCGCCGCAGACCTTCTTCCTGATGGTGCCGATTCGGGGCGCGGGCGGGCGACTCGAGGGCGTCCTCGTGGGACAGGTCCTCGCCGGCGCGTTCGCAAGCCGCATCCCGATGCCCCGTACCGAGCGGGGCCGGCCGGTGCTCCTCGACGCGGCCGGCCGGGTGATCTTCGCCGCCGGCGCGCCCGACCTGCCGGTCGAGGCTCGCGACTGGTCGCGGCTGCCCGGCGTCGCCCAGGCGCGCCGCGGCGAGCCGACCGCGGTGGAGCGGATCGAGGTGCCGGGCGAGTCGGCGCCGGTTCTCGCCGCCTTCGCTCCGGTCGGCGGCACCGGATGGGTCGCCGGCGTCACGCGTCCCCGCGCCGAGGCGCTGGCCGCCGGGCGCGCCGGCCTCACGGCGCCGATCCTCGTGTCCGCGACCGCGCTCCTGCTCGGCCTCGCGGGCGCCC
>DASVDK010000264.1:0-2640 GCA_036381125.1 Thermodesulfobacteriota bacterium
CTCACCGACGCGGTGATCTTCGAGGAGTTCATCCAGAAGAAGTTCCTCGGGGCGAAGAGCTTCTCGCTCGAGGGCTCCGAGACGCTGATCCCGCTGCTCGACCTCGCCATCGAGCAGGCGGGCGCCGAGGGGATCAACGACATCGTCCTCGCCATGGCCCACCGCGGGCGGCTCAACGTCCTCGCGAACATCATGGGCAAGAGCCCGCGGGCGATCTTCCGGGAGTTCGAGGACGCGGACCCGCAGCTCCACCTCGGCAGCGGCGACGTGAAGTACCACCTGGGCCACAGCACCGACTACGTGACCGGGTCGGGGCACAAGGTGCACCTCACGCTCTGCTTCAACCCGAGCCACCTGGAGTTCATCAACCCGGTGGCGCTCGGCCGCACGCGGGCCAAGCAGGACCGGGCCGGCGACGTCGAGCGGACGCGGCACATGGCGCTCCTCATCCACGGCGACGCCGCGTTCGCGGGCGAGGGGATCTCGCAGGAGACCCTCAACCTCTCCCAGCTCAGGGCGTACACGGTCGGCGGGGCGCTGCACGTCGTCGTGAACAACCAGCTCGGCTTCACCGTCCCGCCGGAGGAGGGGCGCTCGTCGCCCTACGCCACCGACGTGGCGAAGATGCTCCAGGTGCCGATCTTCCACGTGAACGGCGAGGACCCCGAGGCGGTGGCGCACGTCGTGCGCCTCGCCATGGACTTCCGGCGGACCTTCAAGCGGGACGTGTTCATCGACATGTACTGCTACCGCCGGCGGGGCCACAACGAGACCGACGAGCCGTCCTTCACCCAGCCGGTCATGTACCGCGAGATCGAGCGGCGCAAGCCGGTGCGCGAGGGCTACCTCGGCCGGCTCCTCAAGACCGGCGGGCTCACCCGCGAGGAGGCCGACCAGATCGCCATGCGGCGGCGCGAGGAGCTGGAGCTGGAGCTGTCGGCGGCGCGCCGCGAGGACTTCATGCCGCTGGCCGACACCCTCGGCGGCATCTGGAGCGGCTACCGCGGCGGCCCCGAGGCGCAGACGGCCGAGGTGGCGACCGGCCTGCCGAAGGTCAGGCTCCAGCAGCTCCTCTCGAGCCTCACCCGGGTGCCCCAGGGCTTCCACCCGCACCCCAAGCTCGTGCGGTGGCTCGACCTGCGCCGGGAGATGGCGCGCGACGAGCGCCCGCTCGACTGGGCGGCGGCCGAGGCGCTCGCCTTCGCCAGCCTGGCGTCCGAGGGGGTCCGCATCCGGATGAGCGGCCAGGACGTGCCGCGCGGCACCTTCAGCCAGCGCCACGCCGTGCTCCACGACGTCGAGGACGGCCGGCGCTACGTGCCGCTCGAGCACCTCGGCGCGGCGCAGGCGCCGGTCGAGCTCTGGAACAGCCCCCTCTCCGAGGCGGGCGTCCTCGGCTTCGAGTACGGCTACAGCCTCGACACCCCGGACGGGCTGGTGATCTGGGAGGCGCAGTTCGGCGACTTCAGCAACGTCGCCCAGCCGATCATCGACCAGTTCATCGTGAGCGCCGAGAGCAAGTGGCGGCGCCTCTCGGGCCTGGTGATGCTCCTGCCGCACGGCTTCGAGGGGATGGGGCCCGAGCACTCGAGCGCGCGCCTCGAGCGGTTCCTCGCGCTCTGCGCGGAGGACAACATCCAGGTCTGCCAGCCGACGACCCCGGCGCAGTACTTCCACCTGCTGCGGCGGCAGGTGCTGCGCCGGTGGCGCAAGCCTCTCGTCGTCATGACGCCGAAGAGCCTGCTGCGCCATCCGAAGGCCACCTCGACGCTCGACGACCTGGCGGAGGGCCGCTTCGAGCGGGTCCTGCCCGACACGCTCGCGACGCGCTCGCGCCCGGTCTCGCGCATCCTGCTCTGCAGCGGCAAGGTCTACTACGACCTCGAGCAGCGGCGCGAGGAGCGGAAGCGCGACGACGTGGCCATCGTCCGGATCGAGCAGTTCTACCCGTGGCAGGAGGAGGCGCTCCGCGCCGCGCTCGCGCCGTACCCCGAGAAGACGCCGGCCTTCTGGGTGCAGGAGGAGCCGGAGAACATGGGCGCCTGGCGGCACCTCAGGGCGCGGTTCGGCTCGCTCCTCCTCGGCGTGTACCCGTTCGCCGGCATCACGAGGCGCGAGTCGGCGAGCCCCGCCACCGGGTCGGCCAACGCCCACAAGCTCGAGCAGAAGGAGCTGCTCGACAAGGCGTTCGAGTAGCGTTGACCGCGAGGCACGAGCCGAGGCGGCTAACTGCGCGGCGCCGGCCGGTGCGCGACGGCTCGGCAGACGTCCGGCAACGCGCGAACGATCGAACAGGGAGCACGTCCATCCATGGCCGTTGAACTCAGGATCCCCGCAGTCGGCGAGTCGATCACCGAAGTGCAGATCGGCGAGTGGCTCAAGCAGCCGGGCGAGCGCGTCGAGCGCGACGCCGGCGTCGTCGTGATCGAGACCGACAAGGCGACGGTCGAGCTGCCCGCGCCGGTGTCGGGCACCGTGACGACGCTGCTCAAGAAGCCGGGAGACACGGCAACCGTCGGCGAGGTGATCGGGTACATGGAGGAGGGGGAGGTCGCGGCCGCGCCGGCCCCGGCCGCCGCGCCGGCCCCGGCCGCCGTACCGGCCGCGGCGCCTGCGCCGGCCGCGGCGCCCGCGGCGGCC
>DASVDK010000265.1:0-10410 GCA_036381125.1 Thermodesulfobacteriota bacterium
CGCGACGGCGCAGCAGGAGATCCAGAGCGGGGAGGGTGAGCTGGCGGCGACCCGAGAGGCGCTCGCGGGGACGACACGGGAGCGCGACCGGCTTGCCGCCGAGGCAGCCGATCTGGCCGCCCGGCTCGCGACCGCGAGCCGCGAGCGGGACGCCGCCCGGGAGGCCCTCGCCCGCGCCGAGACCGAGGCCGCGTCGATGCAACGGGCCCTCTCGGGCGCGCAGGACGAGCTGGCGAGCGCCCGGCAGTCGCTCGGCATGACCAGGGAGGAGATCGCCGAGCGGGAGCGGAAGCTGAAGGAGGCGATCGCCGCGTACGACAGGCTCGTGAACGACCTGAAGCAGGAGATCAGCGAGGGCGAGGTGCAGATCAGCCGGTTGCGGGACCGGCTGACGGTCACGGTCCTCGACAGGATCCTGTTCGACTCCGGATCGGCGCGAATCAAGCCGGGCGGCGAGGCCGTGCTGCGGAAGGTGGCCGACACGGTCCGCACCCTGACCGATCAGGAGGTGCACATCGAGGGGCACACCGACAACGTGCCGATCAAGGCGACCTACCGGCACGTCTTCCCGACGAACTGGGAGTTGTCGACCGCACGGGCAACCGGCGTCGCGCGGTTCCTGCAGGAGCAGACGGCGGTCGATCCGACGCGGCTTGCCGCGGTCGGCTACGGCGAGTACCGGCCGGTGCAGCCGAACGAGTCGGAGGAGGGGCGGGCCCAGAACCGCCGGATCGAGATCGTCCTCGTGCCGCGGGACGCCGAGACCGCGCTTCGCTAGGGCGGGCGCGGATCGCGCTCCGTTCGGCGGTCCGCTCGCGCGATCGTGAGGCAACCCGCGTGCGTCGGCCCCGAGATTGCTTGCCCCGAGTTTGCTCGATGGGTGAGTGGAGCATCAGTCGGCTCGGCATCGGGTGAGCCGCTCCTGCCGATCCGGATCGCACGCTCCGGGCCTCCATCGGAACGTACCCACGGAGGATGCACGCGCGGAGGATGCACGCGATGCGGATCGTGTACGCGAGGACCCTTGCCCTGGTGACGTCGCTCGCCCTCCTGACCGCGGCCTGCGAGACGCCGGGCCCGGAGTCGAAGGTAGGGCCCAAGACCGTGGTCGGCGGCCTGGGCGGCGCTGCCGCCGGCGGCCTGGTCGGGGCCGCGCTGGGCGGCAGGGCTACGGGCATCGCCGCCGGCACGCTGATCGGTGGGCTGCTGGGCGGCGCGCTGGGCAACCGCCTCGACGATGCCGACCGGCGGTACGCGGCGGAGACGGCCCAGCGTGCGCTGGAGACCGCGCCGTCGGGCACCCCGGTGGCCTGGCGCAACCCGGACAGCGGGCGCTCCGGCACGGTCACGCCGACCCGCACCTACCAGACGGCGGACGGCCGCTACTGTCGGGAGTTCCAGCAGGAGGTGACCATCGGCGGCGAGCAGCACCAGGCCTTCGGCACCGCCTGCCGCCGGCCCGACGGCAGCTGGCAGGTCCAGGGCTGAGACGCGCCATGCGCCGGGACTCCTTGCTGGCCCTGAGCATGGTCCTCGTCCTCGCCGCGGCGACGACCTCGTCGACCGCGGGAGAGCGTCCCGCCTCGTCCGACATGCGCTCCGCCTACGGAGCGACCGACAGGAACGGCGACAACCGGGTCGACCGGGAGGAGTTCCACCAGCGGATGGTGGAGGTCTTCTTCTTCGAGGACGCGGACAAGGACGGCTCCCTGACCGACGGCGAACTCGCCGACGTCGAAGCGCGTGCGTTTCGGATGGCCGATCGCGACGGGAACGGCACGCTCTCGATGTACGAGTTCCTCGACGCCCGCTTCGAGGACTTCGAGGGGGCCGACCGCGACGGGGACGGCACGCTGACCATCCAGGAGGTCGAGGGCTACTAGTGCCTGACGGCAACCGGGTCGGCGTGCGGCCTGCGTCCGCGGCCCGGAGGACGACCCGCGGGGCGTGCCTGATCGCCGTCCTGCTCGCGAGCCTGGTGGCCCTCGGCTGCGCTCGGCGGCCGGCGCCCCCGCGGCACGCCGGCGCGACGGAGCTGGCCGCCTGGGTGGAGCTCGGTCCGAGCGGCGTCGCGCTCGCACGGGTGATCACGGCGCGGGCGGCCTGCCCGGCGGTCGCGCTCGAGTCCGGGTCGCTGCCGATGCGCGTGCGGGCGGGTCCGTCCGAGCCCGCCTTCCCGGTCCTGGTCTGTGAGGCGCCGATCCCGCCGGGGACCAGATCGGCGTCAGTGGGCGGCCAACGCCTCCCGTTGCCGAAGGCCGACCCGCAACGGATCGTCGTGCTCGGCGACACGGGCTGCCGCTTGAAGGTCGGCCACGAGATACAGGCCTGCAACGACCCGCGGGCCTGGCCGTTCGCGCAGGTGGCGAGGGGCGCGGCGGCCTGGCGACCGGACCTGGTCATCGACACGGGCGACTACCTCTATCGCGAGCTGGCCTGCCCCTCGGGGAACGCGGGCTGCGCCGGCAGCCCGTGGGGAGACACCTGGGCCGCCTGGGACGCCGACTTCTTCACGCCCGCGGCCCCGCTGTTGCGGGCGGCGCCGTGGGTCGTCGCCCGCGGCGACCACGAGCTCTGCAGCCGCGCCGGAGAGGGCTGGTTCCGCTTCCTCGACCCTCGCGCCGCGCCGACCAGGTGCCAGGACTACACCGAGCCCTATGCCGTACCGATCGGCACGCTGACCGTCCTCGTCATGGACACGGCCGACGCGGACGACGAGGATCCGGCGGCGGCGAAGGTCGCCGCCTATGCGGAGCAGTTCGCGGCCCTGCGCGAGATGGCCCGGGGGAGCGCGTGGCTGGTCATGCACAAGCCGCTCTGGGGCCTCCGCCCCGCTCCGGCCGAGGGCGGGCGGCAGACGCTCACCCCGCTCAATCCCACGTTGATCGCGGCGTCCCGCGGCGGACTCCCGCGCGGCGTCACGCAGGTCGTCTCCGGCCACGTCCATCTCTTCGAGACGCTCGGCTTCGCCGACGGCCGCCCGCCGCAGTTCGTGGTCGGCACCGGCGGCACCGAGCTGGACCCCGACGTGAGCGCGCCGCTGTCGGGCCAGGCCCTGGCGGGGACAACCGTCACCAGCGGCCGAGCGATTGCGCGCTTCGGGTTCACGACCATGGAGCCTGCGAGCGCCGGCTGGGTGGTGACGTGGCGCGACGTCGACGGCACGGCGCAGACGACCTGCACGGTTCGGGGCGCACGCGTGAGCTGTATCCCCTGAGTCACCGACCGCTCTCTGCTCCCGGGGCAAGGTTTCCAGCGCGTCGGCCCCGGAATCGCACCGTGCGGTGCGACGCGGCGCGGCGCGCGTCTGGCGGCCGTCCTGCGGAGGGCGAGTGATCCCGTTGAGCAGGTGCACGAGGCCACGGGCCGGGGCCGACCGGGGCGCCAGCCGGCGTCGTTTCCTGGGACTGTCCGCCGCGGCACTCACCGGACTCCTCGTCTCGGCCGGGACGGGCCGCGGGGACGCGGGGGGCGCGATGCGTCAGGGGAGGCGGTTCTTTCAGGACCCGAGCTTCGAGTACGCGTTCCTGATCGCCCTCGGCCGCGCGTACTACACGTCGGCGACCATCGGCAAGGTCCTCTCCCTCGCCGGCGAGATCGAGGACGGCGACTTCGAGAGCGCGTATCGGGCCTTCGAGAGGGCCGGCGACGAGGCGCGTGCGCTCGCCGAGGGGTCGGAGCGACGCGGCCACCGGGTCAGCGCCCGCGAGGCCTGCATGTGGGCCGCCGGCTACTACCACAGCTCGACCGGTTTCCTGGACGGGACGGATGACCCGTCTCGTTTCCTGCCCACGTGGGAGGCGTCGAGGGCCTGCTGGGATCGGGCCGTCACGCTCTTCGATCCCCCGGGAGAGCGGGTCCGCATCCCTTACGAGGGTACCGCCCTGCAGGGCTACGTCTTCCGCGCGAGCGACGCGGCCGGGCGGCGGCCGCTCCTGATCGTCAACAACGGAAGCGACGGCCCCGGGCAGGGGTACGCGCTCTGGAAACAGGGCCTCTCCTTCCGGCCGGACTGGGAGAAGGTCATCGCCCCGGTGGTGGACTACGCGCTCGGCCGCCCGGATGTGGACCCGAAGCGCATCGCCCTCGCCGGCATCAGCCAGGGCGGGTACTGGGTGCCCCGAGCCGTGGCGTTCGAGCGACGGATCGCGGCCGCGGTGGCCGATCCGGGCGTCGTCGACGTCTCGACGGCGTGGGGCGGCCACCTGCCGCCGCCGATGAAGGCCCTCCTGGAGGCAGGCCGGAAGGCGGAGTTCGACCGGTTCATTGCCACGAGCGGAAGCCGCGCCGAGCTGGCGACGCTCCGCTTCAGGATGAGACCGTACGGCGTGTCGTCGCCGTACGATGCGTTCAAGGCCGCGGAAGCCTACAACCTCCGGGGCGTGGCGGAGCGGATCGAGTGCCCCGTCCTCGTCACCGACCCCGAGGGGGAGCAGTTCTGGCCGGGGCAGTCGCAGGCGCTCTACGACCTGGTCCGAGACCCGAAGGCGCTGGTCCGGTTCACGGCCGAGGAGGGCGCCGGCCTCCACTGCGAGCCGACGGCGCTCGGCCTCCGGGACATGCGGATCTTCGACTGGCTGGACGAGACGCTGGGGGTGGGCGCCTGACGGCCCGCGCGAGGGCCGATCCCGGCGGGGCGAGGCGCCAACGTTTGGCGTCTGGAAAATGGAAAGACCTGACCCCCTCTAGGCTCTGAGCGGATGGAGCGGCTCCCCGGCGACGACGCGGTTGCGCAGCCTGCCGAGCCGCTCCACCTCGAGCTCCACGAGGTCCCCCGGGCGGAGCCAGGGGTACGCCGCCTCCCCGTGGACCAGCGACAGCTCGAGGATGCAGCCGCCGCCGCAGGTGCCCGAGCCGATCACGTCGCCCGGGACGACCTCGGTGCCGCGCGACGCGTAGGCGAGCATCTCCTCGAAGCCCCAGTAGAGGTCGGCGAGGCTCGTGCGGCCGTACTCGCGGCCGTTCACGCGGGCGACCATGGCGAGGTCGAAGGCGCGGGCCCGGCGCGCGGAGGCGATCTCGTCGGGGGTCACGAGGAAGGGCCCGAGCGACGTCGCGAAGTCCTTCCCCTTCGCGGGCCCGAGGCCGAGCCTCATCTCGCGCGCCTGCAGGTCGCGCGCGCTCCAGTCGTTCATCACCGTGAAGCCGGCGATGTGGGCGCCCGCCTCGGACGGCCGGAGGTTGCGGCCGCCGGGGCCGACGACGCAGGCGACCTCGAGCTCGAAGTCGAGCCTGGTGCAACCCGGCGGCACCGCCACGTCGTCGCCGTCCCCGACGAGGGCGGCGGGGTTCGTGAAGTAGAAGACCGGGATCTCGTACCAGTCGGGGTCCATGTCGAGCCCGCGCCGCTGGCGGGCCGTGCGGACGTGCCGCTCGAAGGCGTAGAAGTCCCGGACCGAGGGGGGCCGGGGCACGGGGGGCCGCAGCCGGACCGACGCGAGGTCGAAGACCTCGACCGGGCTTACGCGGGCCTGCTCGCCGAAGCGCGCGAGCCGGTCGGGGTCGGCGACGAGGTCGACGAGCCTCGCGCCGGGCGCGAGCGCGTGCAGACGGTTCTCGACGACGAGCCCCACCCGGTCCTGGGTCGAGCCCGGGGCGCGGAAGGTGGCCCAGCGCATCAGCGCGGCATCCAGGAGCGGTCGTAGCCCTCCACGTTCAGGGCGAGTCCCGCCTCGGTGACGCGCAACGGGCGCCTGGCGTCGATGTTGACGGCCACCTCGTCGGTGCGGCCGCCGGGGCCCCGCTCGCGGCTGCGCTCGACGGCCTGCGGCTGCGGCCCGTGGAAGATGCCGTGCGGATGGAACGTGAGCATCCCCTCGCCGATCCCGGCCCGGCTGAAGAACTGCCCGCGGTGGTAGAAGATCACCTCGTCGTAGTCGATGTTGCGGTGATAGAAGGGGACCCTGAGGACGTCCGGGTCCTCCTCGAGCGGCCGCGGCGCGAAGGTGGCGACGACGACGTTCGCGCCGACGAAGGTGGTGTGGGCCGACGGCGGCAGGTGGTACCGGGCGCTCGACACCGGCCGGATGTCCTCCACGTGGAGCCGCATCGGCGCGAGGTCCCCCTTCCAGCCGACCACCGTGAACGGGTGGAACGGGTAGACCACGGTCGTGACCTGCCCCTCTCGCAGGACCCGCACCGGGAACTCGCCCGCCTCGTCGCGCGGCTCGGGCTCGGGCACCTCGATCACCGCCGGGTCGAAGAGGGCGTGCCGGCCGAGGAGGCCGCGGTCGGGCAGCGCGAGGCTGCCGCCGGTCGCCTGGACCGTCAGGAGCGCCGTCGGGCCGGAGGCGGCGACGCGATGGATCGTGCCGCGAGGGACGAGCAGGTAGTCCCCGGGGCGATAGGCGAGTGGGCCGTACTCCGTCTCGAGCCGCCCCTCGCCCCGATGCACGAAGTAGAGGAGATCGCCGTCGGCGTCGCAGAAGAACCACTCCGGCGTCCCGGCGGGCCGGGGCCACCAGCCGATTGCCGTGTCGGCGTTCTCGAGGAGGACGGCCGGAAGCTCCCCCTGCCCGCGGAACCGGTTGGTGTCGAGGGCGCGCGGCCTCAACGGGCCGTCGATCCGGATCCAGCCGGTCGGCGGCCGGGTCCGGTAGAGGTGGCTCGCGGCGCCGAAGAAGCCCTCCCGCCCGTGCTCCTCCTCGACCGTGCCGGGCGGCAGGTCGACGTGCGCCTGCCGCGAGGCGCGGCCCTTCACCCACTGCGGCGGGACCCGCTCGCGCGTCACGACCGCAGCCCGTCGAGCTGGGCGGCGTGCTCCTCGAGGTGCCCCACGATGAAGCGATCGAGGAAGGCCGCGAGCGACATGACGCCGTACCGGGGATGCCGGGTCTCTCTGGCGAGGTCGGCCGGGGCGAGGCCGGCGATGAAGCGGCGCGCCTCGCCGATGGCCGTGCGCGCCTCGTCGAAGAGCACCGGCACCGCCACCTGCATCCCCCGCGCGACGCCCGCGAGCCGCGCCGGGTCGTCGGTCCTTCGGCCGGTCTCCACCCGCTCGCCGGGCGGCGCCTCGACGATCCGGCGCGCCTGGGCGAGCCAGTACGGGACGATCTCGCTGATGTGGCCCCACACCTGCCCCGCCGTCCAGCGCTCCCCCGTGGTGGGGTCGGGATCGGTCAGCGAGGTCGGCACCGGCGCCGCCGCGTGCGCGGCGAGTCGGGCGAGGACCGCGTCGAGTCTGGCGATCATGCGTTCAACACCCCCCGGCGGATCTGATCGAGCTCCATCGACTCGAAGAGCGCCTTGAAGTTCCCCTCTCCGAACCCCTCGTCGCCCTTGCGCTGGATGATCTCGAAGAAGATCGGCCCGATGACGGTCTCCGTGAAGATCTGCAGGAGGATCCCGCCCCCTCCGGTCGGCGCGCCGTCGAGGAGGATGCGGTTTCGCCGCATGCGCGCCACGTCCTCGCCGTGGCCCGGCACCCGCCGGTCGAGCAGCTCGTAGTAGGTGTCGGGCGTGTCGAGGAACGTCACCCCGCGCGCGCGCAGCCACTCCACCGTCGCGTAGATGTCCCGCGTGTGGAGCGCCACGTGCTGGATCCCCTCGCCGCGGTAGGCGGCCAGGTACTCCTCGATCTGGCTCCTGTCGTCCGCGGACTCGTTGATCGGGATGCGGATCTTGCCGCAGGGGCTGGTCATCGCCTTGCTCCTGAGCCCCGTGAGCTTCCCCTCGATGTCGAAGTACCTGATCTCGCGGAAGTTGAAGAGCCGCTCGTAGAAGCGCGCCCACTCGGCCATCCGCCCGCGGTGCACGTTGTGCGTCAGGTGGTCCACGTACTCGAGCCCCGCGCCCGTGGGGCGCGAGGGGACGTGCTCCATCGGCACGAAGTCGATGTCGTAGATGCTCCCGTTCTCGCCGTAGCGGTCGACGAGGTAGATCAGGCTTCCCCCGATCCCCTTGACGGCGGGGATGTTGACCTCCATCGGCCCGACCGCGGCGTGGTGGGGCTGCGCGCCGAGGTCGAGCGCGCGCCGGTAGGCGGCGGCGGCGTCCTTCACCCGGAAGGCGATCGCGCAGATCGACGGGCCGTGCACGCGGGCGAAGCCCTGCGCGAAGCTCGACGGCTCGGCGTTGAGAACGAAGTTGACGTCGTTCTGGCGGTAGAGGGTCACCCGCTTCGCGCGGTGGCGCGCGACGGCGGTGAAGCCCATCTGCTCGAAGAGGGCGCCGAGGGCGGCAGGGTCGGGCGCGGCGTACTCGACGAACTCGAAGCCGTCCGTCCCCATGGGGTTCACGGGATCGACCGTGGCCGTCGTCATGGGCACCTTCCCGGTCGCCAGACTGCACAAGCGGTCGGTCGGGCGGGCTCGAAAGGCGACCTCACCGTCCGCCCTAATTGTAATCGGGATCGGGTCGCCGAGCCGCGGACCCGATCGCCCGTGGAGGGCGGCGGCCGGTGCGCGCGGCGCCTCGGCACGGCGAGGCGCCGTTGCTATGATGACCTCCCTTATCAGACACGGAGGCCCCGGCGCGGCATGGACGCCCTCATCGAGCGGTTCGCGGAGCACCTCAGGCTCGAGCGCCAGGCGTCCCCCCACACCCTCAGGAATTACCTTAGTGATCTCGCGCAGTTCCGTGACTTCCTCCGGGCGAGGCACGGCCGCGTGCCCGCCCCCGCGACGGTCGGTCTGGCCGACATCCGGGCCTTCCTCGTGGAGCGCTTCCCGGTGAACCGCAAGGCCTCGCTCGCCCGCAAGCTCGCGGCGCTCAGGACCTGCTTCGCCTTCGCGGTGCGCGAGGGCCTCTGCCGCGAGAACCCGGCGGACCTCGTGGCGACGCCGAAGGCCGAGAAGCGTCTGCCGGAGGTCCTCTCGCTCGACGAGGTCCGGGCGCTGCTCGACGCGCCGCTCGAAACCGACCGGATGGCGCCGCGCGACCGTGCGATGCTCGAGCTGCTCTACGCCACGGGGCTCCGGGCGGCCGAGCTGACGGGGCTCGACCTGGCCGACGTCGACCTCGACTCGGGCTACGTGCGGGTGATGGGCAAGGGGCGCAAGGAGCGGGTCGTGCCGTTCGGCGAGCGAGCCCGCCGGGCGCTCGAGGCGTACTGGCCGCTCCGCGACGAGCTGCGAAGGGGTCGCTGCGGCCACGCCTCGCCGGGCGCGGGGGTGCGGGGGTTGTCGGGAGCGGAGGCCGCCGTCCATCGGGAGGCGGCCGGCGCGAGCGGGGCCCCCGCGGACGAAGGCGAGCCGGTGTTCCTGAACCACCGCGGAGGCCGCCTCACGCCGCGCAGCCTCGCGCGGGCGCTCGACCGCCGCATCCAGGGGCTGGCGATCCTCCGCAAGGTTCATCCGCACGTGCTCAGGCACTCGTTCGCCACGCACCTGCTCGATCGCGGGGCCGACCTCCGCTCGATCCAGGAGCTGCTCGGGCACGCGAGCCTCTCGACGACCCAGCGGTACACGCACGTCACGACCGCGCACCTCGTGCGGGTCTACGACCAGGCGCATCCGAGGGCCCGGACATGACGCCGATCCATGCGACGACGATCGTGGCCGTCCGGCGCGACGGCAAGGTGGCGATCGCGGGCGACGGGCAGGTCACCGTGGGCAACACCGTCATGAAGCACACCGCGAAGAAGGTCCGGCGGATGCACCACGACTCGGTCCTCGCCGGGTTCGCGGGGTCGGCGGCCGACGCGTTCACGCTCTTCGAGAAGTTCGAGGCGAAGCTCGATCAGTACCGCGGACAGCTCACCCGGGCCGCCGTCGAGCTGGCGAAGGACTGGCGGACGGATCGGGTCCTCCGGCGACTCGAGGCGCTGCTCGTCGTGGCCGACCAGAAGACGCTCCTCGTGCTCTCCGGCAGCGGGGAGATCATCGAGCCCGACGACGGCCTGGCGGCGGTCGGCTCGGGCGGGCCGTACGCCCTGGCCGCCGCACGCGCGCTCGTCACCCACACGAGCCTGCCCGCGCGGCAGGTCGCGGAGCAGGCGCTCCGCATCGCGGCGTCGATCTGCATCTACACCAACGAGCAGATCCTCGTCGAGGAGCTGTAGGCATGGATCAGCACCCCGAGTCCGCCCTGACCCCCAGGCAGATCGTCGCCGAGCTCGACCGGTACATCGTCGGGCAGCACGACGCCAAGCGCGCCGTGGCGATCGCCCTGCGAAACCGGTGGCGGCGCCGGCAGGTGCCGGCCCACCTTCGCGAGGAGATCGCGCCGAAGAACATCATCATGATCGGCCCGACCGGGGTGGGGAAGACCGAGATCGCGCGGCGGCTGGCCCGGCTCGCCCAGGCCCCGTTCCTCAAGGTCGAGGCGTCCAAGTTCACCGAGGTCGGCTACGTCGGCCGCGACGTCGAGTCGATGGTGCGGGACCTGGTCGAGCTCAGCGTCAGTCAGATCCACCAGGAGTCGCTGCATACCGTTCAGGAAGAGGCCGAAGCGGCGGCGAACCGGCGGCTG
>DASVDK010000266.1:0-31375 GCA_036381125.1 Thermodesulfobacteriota bacterium
AGGGGCCACCGGTCTGGTGGCGGCGCGAAGCGCCGCGCGAGCCGGCGCGGGAGCGCCGACGTGAGGCGAGGGGCCACCGGGCGTGGCGCGGCGCAAGCCGCGCATCGAGTGAAGGCCGGACTTGTTCCGGCCGGAGCGGACGATGGCCCCGAGCCGGTGGTGGAGCGGAGGCCCGGCTTTGCCGGGCCGGAGCGGAAGCCGGCCCCGAGCCGTTGAAGGAAACCATGCCGTGACGAGCCCGCGCCCCGCACCCACCCGCAAGCGCCTCGCCCTGCTCGGCTCCACCGGGTCGATCGGGGTGAGCACGCTCGACATCGTCGCGACCTTCCCCGAGCGCTTCTCGGTCGTCGCCATGGCCGCCGGGCAGCGCGTCGAGCTGCTCGCGGAGCAGGTGCGCCGGTTCCGCCCGCGCCTGGTCTCGGTGCGGGACGCCGCCGCGGCGGCGGCGCTCGAGGCCCGGCTGCCGGCCGGGCTCGACGTGGAGGTCCGCTGGGGCACCGAGGGCGCGGTCGCGGCGGCCACGCACGAGGCGGCCGACCTGGTCGTCTCGGCGATCGTCGGCGCCGCCGGTCTCGAGCCGACCTACGCCGCCATCCGGGCCGGCAAGTCGGTGGCGGTGGCCAACAAGGAGCCGCTCGTCATGGCGGGCGCCCTCGTGATGGGCGAGGCGGCGCGCCAGGGGGTGCAGGTCTTCCCCATCGACAGCGAGCACTCGGCCATCTTCCAGTCGCTCGTCGGCCACCGGAAGGCCGACGTCCGGCGCCTCATCCTCACCGCCTCGGGCGGGCCGTTCCTGAACGTGCCGCGCGAGCGCCTGGCCCACGTGACCGTGGCCGAGGCGCTGAACCACCCCAACTGGCGCATGGGGCCCAAGATCACCATCGACTCGGCGACCCTCATGAACAAGGGGCTCGAGGTGATCGAGGCGTCGTGGCTCTTCGGCATCGAGCCCGCGCGCATCGCCATCCACGTCCACCCGCAGTCGATCGTGCACGCCATGGTCGAGTACATCGACGGCGCGGTCGTGGCCCAGATGGGGGTGCCCGACATGCGCGGGCCGATCGCCTACGCCCTGGCCTACCCGGACCGGCTGCCGGTGCCGCTGCCGCCGCTCGACCTCTGCGCCCTCGCCGGCCTCACGTTCCTGCCGCCCGACCACGAGCGGTTCCCCGCGGTGAACCTGGCCTACCGGGCCGCGCGCGTCGGCGGCACGCTGCCGGCCGTGCTGAACGCCGCGAACGAGGTGGCCGTGGCCGCCTTCCTCGACGGCCGCCTCCCCTTCGCCGGGATCCCGGTGCTCATCGAGCGGGCGATGGATGCGCACGCGCCGCGTCCGATCGCCACGCTCGAGGACGTGCGAGCCGCCGACGCCGACGGCCGCCGCCTGGCCGAGGAGCAGCTCGCCAGGCTCGGCCCCGCCGGGCCGCAGCCCCCGGCCCGGGCGGCGACGTAGGCGCCGCAGGGGCAAGTGGCCTCCGGCACGGCCATCGCCCCGGGTCCGGATGGCCGATGCGCACCCGGCGGGCGGGCCCCCGTCGGCCAGGGGACCGGGTGACGGCGGCGCGCCGTTGGTGGTAGACTCCGCTCCTTTGGATCGGAGGTAGCAGTGCCCGAGTTCATGGCCGCGATCAGCGTTGGCGCCGTCGGCGGGGTGCTCGAGAAGCTCCTGCTCATCGTCTTCGTCCTGGGCGCCCTCATCTTCGTGCACGAACTCGGACACTTCCTCCTGGCCAAGTGGTCCGGCGTGGGGGTCCTCAAGTTCTCCCTCGGCTTCGGGCCCACCCTCTTCGGCCGGCGGATCGGCGAGACCGAGTACGTCGTGTCGCTCATCCCGCTCGGCGGCTACGTGAAGATGGTCGGGGAGGGGGACGGGCCGGGGCAGGGTGGGGCGGAGTTCTCCGAGGCCGACCGGCAGCGCGCCTTCTCCGAGCAGTCGGTCTGGAAGCGGTTCCTCATCGTCTTCGCCGGCCCCGGCTTCAACCTCCTCACGGCCGTGGTGCTCCTCACCGCGGCCGCGGCGGTCTTCGGGCTGCCGGTCCCCACCGAGCGGCCGATCGTCGGCGAGGTCGTGGAGACGCGGCCGCCGGAGGCCCCGTCGCCGGCGCAGGAGGCCGGCCTGCGGTCGGGCGATCGCGTGGTCAGCGTGAACGGCGTCCCGGTGGCCTCGTGGGAGGAGATGGCGAAGGCCATCAACGCCAGCGGCGGGCAGCCGATCGCGCTCGTCGTCGCGCGAGAGGGCGAGGGGGAGCGGACGCTCACGGTGCACCCGCGCGAGGAAGCGGTGCGCGACATCTTCGGCGAGCCGGTCGCCGGCGGGGAGCGGCGCTTCGTCATCGGCATCCGCCCGGCGCCGGAGTACCAGGAGGTCTCGCTCCTCGAGTCGGTGCAGGTCGGCGCCATCGAGGCCTGGCGGATGACCGCGTTGACGGTCGAGGCGCTCGTCCGCCTCGTGCAGGGCCGCATCTCCGCGAGCACCATCGGCGGGCCGCTGCTCATCGGCGAGCAGACCATCCGGCACGCGGAGCAGGGGGCCGTGGCGCTCCTGCGCTTCATGGCGCTCCTCAGCGTCAACCTCGGCGTGCTGAACCTCCTGCCGGTGCCGGTTCTCGACGGCGGGCACCTGCTCTTCTTCGTCGTCGAGATGGTCACGCGACGGCCGGTCTCGCTCAGGACGCGCGAGATCGCGCAGCACGTGGGCCTCATGATGCTCCTGCTGCTGATGGGCTTCGCCATCTTCAACGACATCCGGCGCTGGCTCTAGCCGTGCGGCGGTCGGCCGCCTCGTGAAGGTCCTCGGCGTCGACACCTCCACCCCTCAGGCGGCCATCGCGCTGACCGACGGCGACGCGCTCGTGGCCGAGGCGCGCCTGCCGGTCAGGCGCGGCGAGGCCGAGCGGCTCCTGCCGGCCATCGACCGGCTCCTGTCCGACGCGCGGGTGGGGCTCGCCGAGCTTTCCGGCGTCGGCGTCGCGATCGGACCCGGCTCGTTCACCGGCCTTCGGATCGGCCTCGCCACCGTGAAGGGGCTCGCCCTGGGCGCCGGGCTGCGGGTGGTGGGCGTCCCGAGCCTCGACGCCCTCGCCTGGCAGGTGCCCTGGGCCCTCCTCCCCGTCGTGCCGCTCCTCGACGCACGCCGGGGCGAGGTCTACGGCGCCAGGTTCGAGCCGGAGGCGGCCGGCGCCCTCGCGCGCGTCACCGAGGACGCGGCGCTCGACCTCGAGGGGCTGGCGGCCCTGGTGGGCGACGGGCCGGCGCTGCTCGTCGGGCCGGGGGCCGATGCCTGGCGCGAGGCCGTGACGGCCCGCCTGGGGCTGCGCGCCCGCTTCGTCCCCTCCGCGCTGGTCGGCCCGCGCGGCCTGGCCGTCGCCAGGCTCGCGGCCGCCCGCCTGGCGGCCGGCGAGGCCGACCCGGTCGATCGCCTGGTGCCGCGCTACGTCCGGGGGTTCGGGCGCGAGGCGTCCTGAAGCCCGATCGGCCGCGACCCGGGCGGCCATGCGGCCGCCTCGCGCCGCGGGCGTGCCCCCGGATGCCATGGAATCGGCATGCTATCATGCACGGGCGTGCTCCCCCGCACCCCTCCGCGTTGACAACGCCGTGTGCCGGACGTATGCTCCCGCGAAAGGGGTCGCGCACCTCGAGGTCGGCGGGTCGCGCCGCCGCTTCCCTCCTGTCTTTCGGGGGACCGTTCATGACCGAAAGAGAAGCCATCGTTGCGCGTCTGGCCCAGGAGAACGACGAGTTTGCCCGGATGGTACGCGAGCACGCCGAACTCGACCGGCAGGTAGCCGAGCTCGAGCGTCGCGTACACCTGTCCACCGACGAGGAGCTGGAACTCAAGCGGATCAAGAAGCTCAAGCTCGCCGGCAAGGACCGGATCGAGGCGATGCTAGCGGCATACAGATAGCCGACGGGCCGAACGCAGCCCGGGCCACTCTGAGGCGACTCGGGCGGCTTCGGGGGGCGCACTCGGCCCCCCGGTAACGAAGCCGCCTCCGAGTCGCCTTTTCGTTTGGCTCTTGGACTGGCAACGATGGCCAGCATGCAGGCCGGAGAGGTCGATCGACCCCGGCCCCGGGTTGGGAGGCCGACGCAGGTCGCCATGAAGAAGACGGGCGCGCAGATCTTCCTCGAGTCCCTCGTGCGCGAGGGCGTGGACACGGTGTTCGGGTACCCCGGCGGCGTCGTCCTCGCGATCTACGACAAGCTCCGACAGTACCCCCAGTTGAAGCACTACCTGTGCCGGCACGAGCAGGCGGCGGTCCACATGGCCGACGGATACGCGCGGGCCACCGGCAAGGTCGGCGTCTGCCTCGCCACGTCGGGGCCGGGCGCGACGAACACGGTCACGGGCCTCGTCACCGCCCTCATGGACTCGATCCCCATCGTCTGCTTCACCGGGCAGGTGCCGACCAGCCTGATCGGCAACGACGCCTTCCAGGAGGCCGACATCGTCGGCATCAGCCGGCCGGCGACCAAGCACAACTACCTCGTCAAGGACGTGAAGGACCTCGCGCGGATCGTCCGCGAGGCCTTCTACATCGCGAGGACGGGGCGGCCGGGGCCGGTGCTCGTCGACATCCCGAAGGACGTCGTCATGGACACGGCCGAGTTCGAGTGGCCGGAGACGGTCAGCCTGCGAGGCTACCAGCCGACCGTGAACGGCCACATGGGCCAGATCCACAAGGCGTTCGACCGGATCCTCCGATCGGAGCGGCCGGTGATCCTCGCCGGGGGCGGCATCGTCTCGGCCGAGGCGTCGCGCGAGCTGCAGGAGTTCAGCCAGCGGCTCAAGGTTCCGGTCATCACGACCCTCATGGGGCTCGGCGTCTACCCGTCGCCGCACCCGCTCAACCTCGACATGCCGGGGATGCACGGCACGTACGAGGCGAACATGGCGCTCCAGACCGCCGACGTCATCGTCGGCCTCGGGGCGCGCTTCGACGACCGCGTCACCGGCAAGCTCGACCGCTTCGCGCCGAAGGCCGACATCATCCACGTGGACATCGACCCGTCGTGCATCGGCAAGAACGTGCCGACGATGATCCCCATCGTGGGCGACCTGAAGGACGTCCTCACGAAGCTCAACGACCTCGCGAAGGACGACCCGCGCAGCGCGACGTTCGCGCGGAGCCACGACGCCTGGATCGAGCAGCTCCACACCTGGCGGAAGAACCACCCGCTCTTCTACAAGCCGAAGCCGGGCGTCATCAAGCCGCAGTACGTCATCGAGAAGATCTACGAGCTCACGCGAGGCGACGCGATCATCACGACCGAGGTCGGCCAGCACCAGATGTGGGCGGCGCAGTTCTACCACTTCTCGAAGCCGCGCCGCTGGATCACCTCGGGCGGGCTCGGCACGATGGGCTACGGCTTCCCCGCGGCCATCGGCGCGCAGATCGCGCACCCGGACCGGACCGTCATCGACATCGCGGGCGACGGCTCGATCCAGATGAACATCCAGGAGCTGGCGATGGTGGCCGAGTACGGGCTCCCGGTCAAGATCGCCATCCTCAACAACGACTGCCTGGGGATGGTGCGCCAGTGGCAGGAGCTGTTCTACGAGAAGAACTACGCCGAGGTGATGATGGGTGGGCTGCCCGACTACGTGAAGCTCGCCGAGGCGTACGGCTGCGTCGGGCTCAGGGCCACCAGGCCGGAGGAGGTCGTGCCGGTCCTCAAGCAGGCGCTGTCGGTCCCCAGGTGCGTCGTCATGGACTTCGTCGTCGAGCAGGACGAGAACGTCTACCCGATGGTGGCCGCGGGGAAGGCGCTCGACGAGATGCTCCTCCTCGAAGCCTAGAGGCGGAAGCGAGCATGCGCCACACGCTGTCCGTCCTGGTCGAGAACGAGTTCGGCGTCCTCGCGCGGATCGCCGGCATGTTCAGCGCCAGGGGCTACAACATCGAGAGCCTGACCGTCGCCGAGACGCTCGACCCGACGGTCTCCCGGATGACCATCATCACCCGGGGGAGCGACCAGATCATCGAGCAGATCACCAAGCAGCTCCACCGCCTCGTGAACGTCCTCAAGGTCGTGGACGTGACCGAGGAGGGGGACCACATCACGCGCGAGATGGTCCTCATCAAGGTGACCGCCGACGGCGACGCGCGGGCCGAGGTGCTGCGCCTGGTCGAGATCTTCCGCGGGCGCGTCGTCGACGTCTCGCCCCGGACGCTCACCGTCGAGGTCACCGGGACCGAGGACAAGATCAAGGCCATCATCGACCTCATGATGCCGCTCGGCATCAAGGAGGTCGCCCGCTCCGGCCAGGTGGCCATGGCGCGGGGAGCGAAGACCCTGGGCGGAGAGCGGAAGCCCGCCCGGACGGAGGGGTAAGGGAAGGGCGATGCCGCTGACCATCTACTACGACAAGGACGCGAACCCGGCCAAGCTCAAGGGCAAGAAGATCGCCGTCGTCGGCTACGGCAGCCAGGGCCACGCGCACGCGAACAACCTGAAGGACTCCGGCTACGACGTCGTCGTCGGGCTCAAGAAGGGCGGCGAGTCGTGGGGCAAGGCCGAGCGGGCCGGCCAGAAGGTCATGACCGTCGCCGAGGCGGCGCGCGCGGCCGACGTGATGATGATCGTCGCGCCGGACGAGCACCACCCGCAGATCTACTACGAGGAGATCGAGCCCAACGCCAGGCCGGGCCTCTACCTCGGCTTCGCCCACGGCTTCAACATCCACTACGGGCAGATCCGGCCGCCGAAGACCACGAACGTCTTCATGATCGCGCCGAAGGGGCCCGGACACCTGCTCCGCCACGAGTTCACCAAGGGCGCCGGCATCCCGTCGCTCCTCGCCGTCCACCAGGACCCGGCCGGCGACACGCGCGAGGTCGCCCTCGCGTACGGCTGCGGCCTCGGCTCGGGCAAGGCGGGCATCATCGAGACGACGTTCCGAGAGGAGACCGAGACCGACCTCTTCGGCGAGCAGACGGTCCTCTGCGGCGGCATCTCGGCCCTGGTGACGGCGGCCTACGAGACGCTCGTGGAGGCCGGGTACGCGCCCGAGATGGCCTACTTCGAGTGCCTGCACGAGCTGAAGCTCATCGTCGACCTCATGTACGAGGGCGGCATCGCCAACATGCGGTACTCGGTGAGCAACACCGCCAAGTACGGCGACGTGACGCGCGGCCCCCGCGTCATCGACGCGCACGTCAAGGCGGAGATGCGCAAGATCCTCGGGGAGATCCAGTCGGGCGAGTTCGCCCGCGAGTGGATCCTCGAGAACAAGGCGAACCGGCCGGTCTTCAACGCCCTGCTCAAGCGGGGCGCGGAGCACGGCATCGAGGAGGTCGGCGAGCGATTGCGCGGGATGATGCCCTGGCTCGCGAAGAACCGCCTCGTCGACAAGACGAAGAACTAGCGGAGCCGTGCGTCCGGCAAGATCCCGCAGGCAGCGTGACGGGCTGCGTCCGGCAACGCCCGGGAGCGGCCGTGCCGGCAACGCCGTGAGGAGCGCCGGGCGGCGGCCGGAGCGCGGAGAGAGACGGTCCAGGTGAGCGTGTTCGTGCGGGAGCGCGGGCCGTCGGGGCCCCCGCCGATGGACGAGGCGATCGTCCGGGAGGGGTGGCCGTTCGCGGCGATCGCGGGCGGGCTGGCGGTGCTCGGCTGGGCCGCGGCCGGCCCCTGGGCCGGCGTGCCCCTCCTCGCCCTGACCGCCTTCACCCTGAACTTCTTCCGCAACCCGCACCGCGACGTGCCGGCCGATCCGGGGGTGGTCGTGGCGCCGGCCGACGGCGTCGTCTGCGAGGTGGCCGACGAGGCGTCGCCCCGGCTCCTCGACGGGCCGGCGCGCCGGCTGTCGATCTTCATGAACGTGCTCGACGTCCACGTGAACCGCTCGCCGATCGCCGGCGTGGTCCGGGAGGTCGTCTACAACCCGGGGCGGTTCCTCGCGGCGAACGTGCCGAAGGCCTCGCTCGAGAACGAGCAGAACGCCCTGGTCCTCGAGTCGGCGGCCGGCCGGCGCGTGCTGCTCGTCCAGATCGCCGGGCTCGTCGCCCGGCGGATCGTGAACTACGCGCGCCCGGGCGACCGGCTCGCGCGCGGCCAGCGGTTCGGCCTGATCCGGTTCGGCTCGCGGGTCGACGTGTACCTGCCCGACGACGCCGAGGTCGCCGTGGCGCTCGGCCAGCGGGTGGTCGGCGGCGAGACGGTCATCGCCCGCCTGTCGGGAGTCTGAGCCATGCAGAAGGGCATCTACGTCCTCCCGAACCTGTTCACCGCGGCGTCGCTCTTCTCCGGCTTCTTCGCGATCGTGTCGACGTTCAACGGAGAGTACGCGAGGGCCGCGGTGGCCATCCTCGTCTCGGCCATCCTCGACAGCCTCGACGGCAAGGTCGCGCGGCTCACCGGCACGACGAGCCGGTTCGGCGTCGAGTTCGACTCGCTGGCCGACGTGATCGCCTTCGGCGTGACGCCGGGCGTGCTGGTGTACGCCTGGGCGCTTCGGCCCTTCGACAAGCTCGGCTGGCTCGCGGCCTTCCTCTACGTGGCCTGCACGGCCCTCAGGCTGGCGCGCTTCAACGTCCAGATCAGCACCGTGGACTCCAAGCGCTTCAACGGGTTGCCGTCGCCCGCGGCCGCGTGCTGCATCGCGACCACGATCCTCCTCTTCGCCCATTTCGAGGTGGACGAGCCGTCGCGGCACGTCCCGCTCCTGATCATGGTCTTCGCGCTCGCGTTCCTCATGGTGAGCGGCTTCAAGTACAACTCGTTCAAGGACGCGGACCTCTACCGCCGCCAGCCGTTCTACACGCTCGTGCTCTTCGTCCTGCTGCTGGCCATCGTGGCGTACGAGCCGCAGATCATGCTCTTCACCATCTTCATCCTCTACGCGCTCAGCGGGCCGGTCGCCGCGCTCCTCGCGCTCGGTCGACGTCACCAGCGCGAGCCGTCCCCGGCGCACGAGACGCGGTAGGGGCCTCGTGACAGCGGAGCCATGACGGGAGGTATCTCGAGATGAGCGAGAAGCTGGTGGCCGTGCTGCCCGGAGACGGCATCGGGCAGGAGGTGACCGAGGAGGCGGTGGCGGTCCTGGAGGTCGCCGCGAAGAAGGCCGGCAAGGCGGTCCGCTTCGAGCGGGCGCCGGTCGGCGGCACCGCCTACGACCTCACCGGCTCGCCGCTGCCGCCCGAGACGCTGGCGCTCGCGCAGCGAGCCGACGCGGTGCTCCTCGGCGCCGTCGGCGGCCCGAAGTGGGAGCCGCTCGACTTCTCGGTCCGCCCGGAGCGGGCCATCCTGGGCCTCCGCAAGGAGCTGGGCCTCTACGCGAACCTGCGTCCCGCCAGGGTCTTCCCGGCGCTCGCCGACGCCTCCACGCTCAAGCGCGAGGTGATCGACGGCGTCGACATGATCGTCGTGCGCGAGCTGGTCGGCGGCATCTACTTCGGCCACCCGCGCGGCGTGGAGCGGATGCCCGACGGCACCGAGCGCGGCGTGAACACCGAGGTCTACACCACCCCCGAGATCGAGCGGATTCTCAGGGTCGGCTTCGACCTCGCGCGCGCGCGGCGCAAGCGCCTCTGCTCGGTCGACAAGGCCAACGTCCTCGAGTCCTCCGAGCTCTGGCGGAACACGGCCATCCGGATGGGCCGCGACTACCCGGACGTCCAGCTCACGCACATGTACGTCGACAACGCCGCGATGCAGCTCATCCGCAACCCGAAGGAGTTCGACGTGCTCGTCACGTCCAACATCTTCGGGGACATCCTGTCGGACGAGGCGTCGATGCTGACCGGCTCGCTCGGAATGCTCCCCTCGGCGTCGCTCGGCGGCCGGGTCGGCCTCTACGAGCCGATCCACGGTACCGCCCCGGACATCGCCGGCCAGGACAGGGCCAACCCCCTGGCCACCATCCTCTCGGCCGCGATGCTCGCCCGGCTGTCGTTCGGCTGGGAGGACGTGGCGTCGAGCATCGAGGGCGCCGTGCAGCGGGTCCTCGACGAGGGCTACCGCACGGCCGACATCTACCGGCCCGCGCCGGGCGTCACCCTCAAGTCGGTCGGCTGCAAGGCGATGGGCCGCGCCGTACGGGAGGCCGTCTAGACATGGCACGCGGCTACCACGTTGCCGTCGCCGGCGCTACCGGCGCCGTCGGGGGCGTCATGCTCGAGATCCTCGAGGAGCGCGACTTCCCGGTCGCGAGCCTCAGGCTCCTCGCCTCGGAGCGGAGCGCCGGGTCGACGGTGACCTTCAAGGGCGAGCGGCTGCGGGTCGAGGTCATGACGGAGCGCTCGTTCGAGGGGGCCGACGTGGCCCTCTTCTCGTGCGGCGGGGAGCGGAGCAAGGCGTTCGCGCCGGCCGCCGTGCGCGCCGGGGCGGTCGTGATCGACAACTCGAGCGCGTTCCGCATGGACCCGCGGGTGCCGCTCGTGATCCCCGAGATCAACGCCCACGCCCTCGCCGAGCACCAGGGCATCGTGGCGGTGCCCAACTGCACGACGATCGTGATGCTCATGGCGCTCAAGCCGCTCCACGACCTCTCGCGCGTCGCCAGGGTCGTCGCCACGTCCTTCCAGGCGGCGTCGGGGGCCGGCGCCAGGGCCATGGCCGAGCTCGAGGCGCAGCTCAGGGGCTGGGCCGAGGGGCGCGAGGTGCCGGCATCGGTCTTCCCGCACCCGCTCGCGTTCAACGTCATCCCGCACATCGACGCGTTCCTCCCGAACGGCTACACGAAGGAGGAGATGAAGCTCGTCAACGAGACGCGCAAGATCCTCGGCGACCCGGACATCCGCGTCACGGCGACGACGGTCCGGGTGCCGGTGCTGCGGGCGCACGCGGTGAGCGTCAACGCGGAGACCGAGCGGAAGGTCTCGCCCGACGAGGCGCGGGCCGCGTTCGCGCGCTTCCCCGGCCTCGTGGTGGACGACGACCCGGCCGAGCGGCGCTACCCGATGCCGCGCGACGTGGCGGGGAAGGACGAGTGCGTGGTGGGCCGCATCCGCGAGGACGAGAGCCACCCGCGGGCGCTCAACTTCTTCGTCGTGGGCGACCAGCTCCGCAAGGGGGCGGCGCTCGACGCGGTCCAGATCGCGGAGGCGCTGGTAGGGAGGGGTCTGTGACCCTGCGCAAGCCTGTCCTCGCGCTGGTCGGCGCGACGTCGGCCGTCGGGCGCGACCTCATCGAGCGGCTCGCCGAGCGGCGGGTGCCGCTCGAGCGGCTCCGCCTCCTCGTGGCGGAGGTCGACGACCGGCAGCTTCCGGACTCCCCCGACGGGGTGCCGACGACGCTGGACCTCGTCTCGAAGGACGCGTTCGGCGGCGTCGACCTCGCGGTCTTCTGCGACGACCCCGAGATCGCCCGCCGCTACGCGCCGGTCGCCGCCGACGCCGGGGCGACCGTCGTCGACCTGACCGGGGGGACGCTCGAGGAGGCCGGGGTCGCGCTCGTGGCGCCCGGCATCACGCCCCCCTCCGCGATCGCCGCCGCGGGCCGGCGCCTCGCGCTGCCGCCGCCGGCGGCCGGCGCCCTGGCCGCGATCCTCGCCCCGCTCCACGCGGCCGCCGGTGTCAAGCGCGTCGTCGTGTCGATCTACGAGGCGGCCGCCACGGCCGGACAGGCGGGCCTCGACGAGCTGCTCGACCAGGTGCGCGGCCTCCTCGGACAGCAGGAGGCGCCGACCAGGGCGTTCCCCGAGCAGCTCGCGTTCAACGTGATCCCGCGGACCGGCCCGTTCACCCCCGAGGGGGACACCGAGCCGGAGCGCCGGCTCGTCGCGTCGCTGCGCCGCCTCCTCGGCATACCGGACCTCCGGGTGGCGGTCACCGCCGCGCGGGTGACGGCGTTCCACGGCACCTCGGCGTCGGTCAACGTCGAGTTCGAGCGGCCGATCACCCCGGCCGACGCGCGGACGCGCCTGGCCGCCGCGCCCGGCGTCGAGGTCGTCGACGACCCGGCCGAGGGCCGCTACCCGCTCGGCCTCGACGCGGCGGGGCAGGACTTCGTCCTCGTCGGCCGGATCCGAGCCGACCGCAGCGTCCCGTCGGGCCTCTCGCTCTGGCTCTCGGCCGACGACATCCGCCGCGGCGGCGCCGTCGCCGTCGTCGAGGTGATCGAGGCCATCCGGCAGGCCGCCTGACGCGCGGCGCAGTCCTTGCCGCGGACGCTCAAGCTCACCGTCGAGTACCTGGGCGCCGGCTTCTCCGGCTGGCAGGCGCAGGCGTCCGGACGCCGCACCGTGCAGGGGGTCCTCGCCGAAGCGGTGGCGCGGGTAACCGGTGAGCGTGCCGTCGTCCACGGCGCGGGTCGCACGGACGCCGGCGTCCATGCCCTCGGCCAGGCGGCAAGCCTCGTCCTCGAGCGGAGCGCCATCGCGCCCGCGGCGCTGCGAGACGCCATGAACGCCGTCCTGCCGCCGGACGTGTCCGTCCGGGCGGTCGAGGAGGCGCCGGACGGCTTCCACGCCCGCAAGGACGCCGTCGCCAAGCGCTATCGCTACCTGATCCTCGTCTCGCCGGCCCGGTCCGCGCTCTGGGAGGGGCGGGCCTGGCACCGTCGGGGCCCCCTGGACGTCGATGCGATGCGGCGGGCCGCGTCGGCCCTCGTCGGGACCCACGACTTCTCGGCCTTCCGCGCGTCGGCCAGCGAGGCGCCGACCGCCGTTCGGACGATCTCGCGCCTCGCGATCGAGGCCGACCCCGCGGCCGAGGGGCTGCTGCGCATCGAGGTCGAAGGCGACGGCTTCCTCATGCACATGGTGCGGATCATCGTCGGGACGCTCGTGGAGGTCGGGCGGGGGAAGCTGCCGGCCGGGCGGGTGTCGGAGATCCTGGCCGGGCGGGATCGCCGGGCGGCGGGGCCGACGGCGCCGGCGCACGGGCTGTACCTCGTCGACGTGCGGTATGGGGGGCCGCCGTTGCGCTGAGGGGCCGCGCGCGGCACGACACCTCACCGGCACACGCGTTGCCTGCCACGCGGGGTCATGGCCGCGAACACCGATCCCCGCCCTCGGCAACCCTGGCCCATCCGGCTCACGCACTGGCTGGTCGTCCCGTTGCTCGCCGTCATGGCGGGCAGCGGCTTGCAGGTCCTCGTCGCCTATCCCGACCTCGGGCCGCGCGGCGAGCCGTACGCGTGGTACCCGTTCCCCGGGACGGCGCCGCCCGGGTGGGCGCGCATCGGCCAGTGGCTCGCCGGCGGCCGCCACTGGCACTTCGCCTTCGCGTGGTTCCTGATCCTGAACGGCGTGTTCTACGTCGGCTACCTCGCCGGCAGCGGCGAGTGGCGCCGGCGCCTCTTCCGGCCGCGCCGCGACGCGCGCAACGCGGCCGCGACGCTCGCGTACTACCTGCGCCTCCGCAAGGCACCGCCCGATCAGGGGCTCTACAACGGCTTGCAGCGACTCGCCTACACGGGCGCGCTCGCGCTCGGCGGGCTCGAGGTCCTCACGGGGCTCGCGATCTACAAGCCGGTACAGCTCGGCTGGCTGGCGGCCCTCTTCGGCGGCTACGACGCCGCCCGGGCGATCCACCTGATCGGGCTCGCCCTCCTCGTCCTCTTCGTCATCGGGCACGTGCTGATGGTGCTGCTCCACCCGCGGACGCTCGCCGACATGGTGACCGGAGGCCGGCGTGACCGGGCGTAGCGGGCTCAGCCGCCGGGCGTGGCTCGCCGCCGTGGCGGCCGCCGCGGCCGGCTGCGACAGCCAGCGACCGCGCACCGGGTTCCTCGGGGTCATGGAGCGGTGGAACGAGCGGGTGCAGACCTGGATGTTCGACCCCGGGCGGCTGGCGCCCGATCCGGGGCCGGGCGCGGTATCGCCGCCGGGTGCGTTCCCGGTGTACTACATCTCGCGGCACCTTCCCGTCGCGCCGGCCGGCTGGGCGCTCTCGGTCGGCGGGCTCGTCGCGCGGCCGGCGGTCCTGTCGCTCGAGGCGCTCATGCGGATGCCCCGCACCGACGTCCGGGTGCGGCACCACTGCGTCGAGGGGTGGTCGGCCGTGGCGACGTGGCACGGGGTCCGGCTGCGAGACCTCGCCGAGGCCGTCGGCGCCGACCCCCGCGCGGAGTACGTCGAGTTCCGCTCGTTCGACTCCGGGTACTACTCGTCGTGGGACCGGGCGAGCGCCCTCCACGCGCAGTCCATCATCGCGTACGGGATGAACGGCGAGCCGCTCACGCCGGAGCACGGCGCGCCGGTCCGCTTCTACGCCGCGGTGAAGCTCGGCTACAAGATGGTCAAGTACCTCACGGCGGTGAACTTCCTGCCGGTGCGCACCGGCGGGACGTGGGAGGACCAGGGGTACGAGTGGTTCGCCGGCGTCTGAGCGCCCGCCCGCGATCACCCCGATCTCGCCGATCACCCCGATCTCGCCGACTGTGGCGGCGTTCCAGCCCTCGGGCGGAGCCCCCACGGCCCGGGCGCATGGGCGGGCCGCGACGCCCGCCCGGATGGGGAAGCGGGTGACCGCCTCGGCCGCAGGGGGCATGCCCCCGGCCGGCGTGCCGGCGGCCCGAGGGACCGGACCCGATCGCCGCCCTTGACAAAGGGCGTGCAGGCAAGCAAAATTCCTTGGTTGCCCAACCGGGTTCCAGCGCGTACCCCTAGAGAGAGCCATGAAGACCTTCACGCCGAAGAGCCGGGGCCTCAGGCCGGTCGGCCGTCAGTGGCGCGTCATCGACGCGGAGAAGCAGGTGCTCGGGCGACTGGCGAGCCAGGTGGCCACGATCCTCCGCGGCAAGGACAAGCCGACCTTCACCCCCCACGCCGACACGGGCGACTACGTCATCGTGGTCAACGCGGCGAAGGTCCGGCTGACGGGCCGCAAGCTCGACGACAAGATCTACTATCGCCACACCATGTACCCGGGGGGCCTCAAGGCCACCACCGCGGCCGACATGCTGGCGAAGCACCCCGAGCGCGTCATCCAGCTCGCGGTCCGGGGGATGCTGCCGAAGACCAAGATGGGCCGCCACCTGATGACCAAGCTCAAGGTGTACGCCGGCCCCGACCACCCGCACGCGGCGCAGCAGCCGGCCAGGACCGTCCTCACCGGGCGGAAGGCCGCGGCCGCCACGGCGTAAGAGAGGGAGCAAGGTTCCGAGATGGCGACCGCCATGCGGCAGTTCCACGCGATCGGCAAGCGGAAGACGTCGGTCGCGCGCATCTGGATGCGACCCGGAGAGGGCCGGGTCATCGTCAACGGGCGACCGGTCGACGAGTACTTCCCGCGGGAGGCGTGGCGGGTGGCCGTGCAGACGCCGCTCGTCGTGACCGAGACGCGGGGGCAGTTCGACATCCTGGTCAACGTCCGGGGCGGCGGCCTCACGGGACAGTCGGAGGCCACGCGGCACGGCATCGCCCGCGCGCTCCTCGAGGTGCAGTCGGAGCGCTTCCGCGACCCGCTCAAGAAGGCGGGCCTGCTCACGCGCGACGCGCGCGAGAAGGAGCGCAAGAAGTACGGGCAGCGCGGCGCTCGCGCCCGCTTCCAGTTCTCGAAGCGCTAGTCCCCGGGCACGCACCTACCCGGCCACACGCCGGACCGCGAGGGGGGAGAGGCCCGGGGGGCCTCTCCCCCCTCGGCGTTCGTGGCGACCGCCACGGCGCGGCGAATGGCTCGGGGGTGCGTGAGCCCCCCGCGGCTGGTGTGGCGGCCGCCGCGGTGGCGAGCCGGCCGGCTTTGCCGGGCGGCGAGCGAGGGGGTCTCGGGGGGCCGGCACGGCGGGGCGAGTGGCTCGGGGGTGCGTGAGCCCCCCGAGTCCGATGGAGGGACCATGAGCAAGCGGCGACCGGTAGCGATCGCAGGGGCCAGCGGGTACACGGGACTCGAGCTGCTTCGCATGCTCACCCGTCACCCGTCGCTCGAGGTCGTGCGCGCGACCGGCGAGCGCGCCGCCGGCGAGTCGGTGTCGGCGCATCACCCCTCGCTCGGCCGCGCCTACGACGGCCTCGTCTTCGAGCCGCTCGACCCGGTGACCGTCGGCGCGGGGGTCGACGCGGTCTTCCTCGCCCTCCCGCACAAGGCGACGATGTCGGTCGTGCCCGACGTGCTCCGCTCGGGCGCGCGCGTGATCGACCTCTCGGCCGACTTCCGGCTCCACGACGCCGCGCTGTACGACACCTGGTACCGGACGCCGCACGCGGCGCCCGAGTACCTCGCGAAGGCGGTGTACGGGCTGCCCGAGCTGCACCGCGAGGCCATCCGCACGGCGCAGCTCGTGGCGGTGCCCGGCTGCTATCCGACCGCGTGCATCCTCGCCGCGGCGCCGCTCCTCGCGGCGGGGATCATCGACCCCGCCAGCATCGTCGCGGACGCGAAGAGCGGGATCTCGGGCGCGGGGCGCAAGGTGGAGCTGCCGTACCTCTACACGGAGGCGGCCGAAGGGGTCTCGCCCTACAACGTCGGCGTGCATCGCCACACGCCGGAGATCGAGCAGGAGCTGTCGGAGGTGGCGGGGAGGCCGGTGCGGGTCTCCTTCGCGCCGCACCTGGTCCCCATGAGCCGCGGCATCCTCACCACGGTCTACGCGTCGCTCGCGAGGCCGATGTCGCGCGACGACGTCGCGCCGGCGTTCGAGCGGTTCTACGCCGGCTCGCCGTCGGTCCGCCTCCTGCCGGCCGGCCGGTGGCCCGCCACGCAGCACGTGCGCGGCAGCAACCGCTGCGACGTCGGCTTCACCGTCGACCCGCGCGTGGGGCGCGTCGTCGTGGCGTCGGCGATCGACAACCTCGTGAAGGGGGCGTCGGGCCAGGCCATCCAGTGCGCGAACCTGGCGCTGGGGCTTCCGGAGGATGCAGGCCTGGATGCGACGGCGGTGTTCCCGTAGGAGACGATGCGGCGACCATCGATGACCGGGCCGCGCGGATCGCTTGACTTGGCGGAACGCGCTCATGTAGAGTGGGCGCGTTCCCGGCCCCGAGGGGTCTCGTGACGGTCCTCGCCATCATCCCCGCCCGTTTCGCCTCGAGCCGGTTTCCCGGCAAGCCGCTGGCCCCTCTCTCCGGACGACCGATGATCCACTGGGTGTACGAGCGCGCGCGGGCGGCCCGCCGCGTCGACGACGTGATCGTTGCCACCGACGACGAGCGGATCGCGGACGCCGTCCGCGGGTTCGGCGGCCGCGCGGTCCTCACGTCGCCCCGGCACCGCAGCGGCACCGATCGGCTGGCCGAGGTCGTGCGCGGCCTTCCGAACGGCAGCGTCACCGCGGTCGTCAACGTCCAGGGGGACGAGCCGCTGCTCGATCCCCTCGCCATCGACCGCGCGGTGGCGCCGCTCCTCGAGGACCCGGCGGTCGAGATGACGACGCTCTCGACCCCCATCACCAGGGCCGAGGTCCTCGACGACCCCAACGTGGTGAAGGTGGTCACCGACGCACGCGGCTACGCGCTCTACTTCTCGCGCGCCCCGATCCCCTGGTGGCGCGACGGCCGCCCGGCGGACGGCTCGCCGCAGGCGGCCAAGCACATCGGGCTCTACGTCTATCGGCCCGGTACGCTGATGCGGATCGCGTCGCTCGCGCCGACGCCGCTCGAGACCGCCGAGTCGCTCGAGCAGCTCCGCGCGCTCGAGCACGGCATCCGCATCAAGGTGGTCGCGGTCGACCACGATTCGATCGGCATCGACACGCCGGAGGACCTGCGCCGCGCCGAGGCGCTGGTCGCGGCTCAAGGAGACCTCTGATGGCGCATCGGGCCAAGTTCATCTTCGTGACGGGCGGCGTGGTCTCCTCCCTCGGCAAGGGCCTCGCCGCCGCGTCGATCGGCGCGCTCATGGAGGCGCGCGGCCTCACGATCGCGATGCTCAAGTTCGACCCGTACATCAACGTCGACGCCGGCACGATGAACCCGTTCCAGCACGGGGAGGTGTTCGTCACGGACGACGGGACGGAAGCGGACCTCGACCTCGGGCACTACGAGCGGTTCACGACGACGAAGCTCTCCCGCGACAACAACGTCACGACCGGCCGCGTCTACCACAACGTCATCAGCAAGGAGCGGCGGGGCGAGTACCTCGGCGCGACCGTGCAGGTCATCCCGCACATCACCGAGGAGATCAAGTCGAACATCCACAAGCTGGCCAAGGGGGTCGATCTCGTCATCGTCGAGATCGGCGGCACGGTCGGCGACATCGAGGGCCTCCCCTTCCTCGAGGCGATCCGGCAGTTCAGGAGCGACGTCGGCCGGGAGAACGTCTGCTACGTCCACCTCACGCTCGTGCCCTTCATCAAGACGGCCGACGAGCTGAAGACCAAGCCGACGCAGCACTCGGTGAAGGAGCTCCTGCAGATCGGGATCCAGCCCGACATCCTCGTCTGCCGCACCGATCGCACGATCCCGCCCGATCTCAAGGCGAAGATCGCGCTCTTCTGCAACGTGGACCGTGACGCCGTGATCACGGCGAAGGACGTCGAGTCGATCTACGAGGTGCCGGTCCGGTTCCACGAGGAGGGGCTCGACGAGAAGATCGTGAACCTCCTCAACATCTGGACCAAGGCGCCCGACCTCGGACCGTGGCGCGAGCTGGCGCGCAAGGCGCGCGAGCCGCGCGAGCGGGTGCGCATCGCGATCGTCGGCAAGTACGTCAACCTCAAGGAGTCCTACAAGAGCCTCACCGAGGCGCTCGTCCACGGCGGCCTCGCCCACGAGACGGCGGTCGACCTCCTCTACGTCGACAGCGAGAAGCTCGAGCGAGGCGAGGTCGACGCGAACCTCCTCGAGGCGGACGGCATCCTCGTCCCGGGCGGCTTCGGCGAGCGGGGCGTGGAAGGCAAGATGGTGGCCGTGCGGCACGCGCGCGAGGAGAAGGTGCCGTACTTCGGCATCTGCTACGGGCTGCAGCTCGCGGTCGTGGAGTTCGCCCGCCACGTCGCCGGGCTGCCGAACGCGTCGTCGGCCGAGTGGAGCCAGCCGTCGACCGACCTGGTCATCGACCTGATGGCCGACCAGAAGGACGTCCAGGAGAAGGGGGGCACCATGCGCCTCGGCGCCTGGCCCTGCCGCCTCGAGCCTGGCTCGCTCGCGCACCGGGCCTACGGCACGCTCGAGATCTCCGAGCGGCACCGCCACCGCCTCGAGGTGGCCAACGCCTACCGGCCGCTCCTGGCCAGGCACGGCCTCGTGGTCACCGGCTCGTCGCCCGACGGCAGGCTCGTCGAGATCATGGAGCTCGAGGACCACCCCTGGTTCCTCGGCTGCCAGTTCCACCCGGAGTTCAAGAGCCGGCCGATGGCGCCGCACCCGCTCTTCCGCGACTTCGTCGGCGCGGCGCTGGCCTTCAAGCAGAGGCGCGCCCTCGGCGTCCCGCTGGCGCGCAAGGTCGCGGTGGAGGGGACGCGTTCGGTGGAGGTCGGCCGGTGATCGCGTCGACCCGCCGCATCGACGTCGGTCCGGTCGCCATCGGCGGCGGCGCGCCGCTCGCCGTCATCGCGGGGCCCTGCGTCATCGACGGGGAGCAGGAGGCGCTCGATCACGCCGGCCGCCTGAAGGAGATCGCCGCGAAGGCGGGGGTCCCGCTCGTCTACAAGTCGTCGTACGACAAGGCCAACCGCACCTCGGTCAGGGGCTTCCGCGGACCGGGGCTCGAGAAGGGGCTCGAGATCCTCGCCAAGGTGAAGCGGGCGACCGGGCTGCCGGTCCTCTCCGACGTCCATCGGCACGAGGAGATCGGGCCGGCCGCCGAGGTGCTCGACATCCTGCAGATCCCGGCCTTCCTCTGCCGGCAGACCGACTTCGTCGTCGACGTCGCCGCGACCGGCAAGCCGGTGAACATCAAGAAGGGGCAGTTCCTCGCCCCCGAGGACATCCGGCACGCCATCGAGAAGGCGCGGAGCACCGGCAACGAGCAGGTCGCGGTGACCGAGCGGGGCACGACGTTCGGCTATCACAACCTGGTGGTCGACATGCGAGGCCTGGCCGTCATGCGTCGCTTCGGCGCGCCGGTGATCTTCGACGCCACGCACTCGGTGCAGCTCCCGGGCGGCGCGGGGAGCGCGTCGGGCGGGCAGCGGGAGTTCGCGCCGGTCCTGGCCAGGGCGGCGGTCGCGGTGGGGGTCGACGCCGTCTTCATGGAGGTCCACGAGGACCCCGATCGCGCGAAGAGCGACGGGCCCAACTCCATTCCGCTCGCCTGGCTGCCGCGCCTCTTCGACGAGATCAAGGCGCTCGACGCCGTGGTGCGCCGGCCATGAGCCCGCGCGTGGTCCAGTCGCCGCGCGTCGCCTCTCCGGCTCGGGCCGCCGCGGCGCGCGCCCTCGAGATCGAGGCGGCGGCCGTCAACGACCTCGTGAGCCGCCTCGACGAGCGGTTCGACCGGGCGGTCTCGCTCGTCCTCGGCTGCCAGGGCAAGGTCGTCGTCACCGGCATGGGCAAGAGCGGACTCGTCGGGCAGAAGATCGCCTCGACGCTCGCCTCCACCGGGACCCCGGCCTTCTTCCTCCACCCGGCCGAGGGGATCCACGGCGATCTCGGGATGCTCCACAGGCAGGACCTCGTCATGGCCATCTCGTACAGCGGCGAGACCGAGGAGGTCGTCCGGCTGCTGCCGGTCCTCAGGCGCATGGGGATGCCGCTCGTCGCCATGACCGGCCGCCCGGCGTCGACCCTCGGCCGCGCCGCCGACGTGGTACTCGACTGCGCGGTGCGCCAGGAGGCCTGCCCCCTGAACCTCGCGCCGACCGCCAGCACGACGGCCACGCTGGCCCTCGGCGACGCCCTGGCCGTCGCCCTCGTCGAGCGGCGCGGCTTCAAGGCGGAGGACTTCGCGCTGCTTCACCCGGGAGGGGCGCTCGGACGCCGGCTCCTGCTCACCGTCGCCGACGTCATGCACACCGGCGACGAGATGCCGAGGGTGCGCACGGGGACGCTCATGCGGGACGTGCTGTTCGAGATCTCGGAGAAGCGCCTCGGGATCACGGGCGTGGTCGACGAGGCCGGACGCCTGGTCGGCGTGATCTCCGACGGCGACCTGAGGCGCGGGCTCCTGGCCCACGGAGACGGCTTCCTCCAGCGCCGCGCGGAGGAGGTGATGACCCGCGGAGCCAGGCGGATCGAGAAGGACGCCCTCGCGGCGCGGGCGCTCTACCTGATGGAGGAGAACAAGCCGAGGCCGATCACGAGCCTCTTCGTGTTCGACGCGCCCGAGTCCCAGGTGCCGATCGGTATCGTCCACATCCACGACCTCCTGAAGGCCGGTGTCGTCTAGCGCGGTCCCGGAGCCGCTGCCGCCCGGGTTCGTCGAGCGGGCGAGGCGGGTGAGGCTGCTCCTGCTCGACGTGGACGGCGTGCTCACCGACGGCGGCCTGACGATCCACGGCGACGGCTCCGAGAGCAAGACGTTCCACGTCCGCGACGGTCACGGCATCAAGCTGCTGCAGCGCGCGGGCATCGAGGTCGGCATCCTGTCGGGCCGCCGCTCGGCGCCGACCGCCCGCCGGGCCGCCGAGCTGGGGATCACCCTCGTGCGGCAGGGGGTGGAGGACAAGGTGGCCGCCCTCGAGGCGATCCTCGCGGCGCGCGGCCTCTCGCCGGACGAGGTGGCGTTCGTAGGAGACGACCTGGTCGACCTGCCGGTCCTTCGTCGCGTGGGGCTCCCGATGACCGTCGCCGATGCCGTTGACGAGTTGGCCCCGTTCGTGCAATACGTCACCCGCGCCGCCGGGGGGCGGGGCGCCGTCCGGGAGGCCGCGGAGGCGCTCCTGAAAGGGCAAGGGCGATGGGGGGATGCGCTCGCCCGATACCTCGGGGACCGGCCGAACCGGGAAGGCTGAAAGGGAGGATTCCCTTTACTTTTCGAGAGGTTGTTGCTACTCTCCCGATCTCGCACGACGGGCGGGGGGCCCGAATCCACCCCGGCACGGGCCGGGCAGGTCCTCGAGGCGGGGCGGACCGGTGAGACGGCTCAGGATCGCGTTCGGCGTCAGTTTGATCGGGGTCCTGCTCCTCATCGGGGGGCTCGCGGTACAGGGGTACCGCCGGGCGGGTAGCCCGCCGCCAGCGGTCGAGCCCACCCCGGGCCCCCAGGCGTCGCTGACGCTGAACAACTTCCACGTCACCGAGACGTCCGGCGGCACGACCCGGTGGGACCTCAGCGCGGCACAGGGGCAGTATTTCGAGGACCGGCAGGTGACGGTCCTGAGCGACGTGGAGGTGGTCTTCTTCACGTCCGACGGCAGGACGCTGACGCTGCGGGGCGACTCGGGGTCGCTGCGGACCGACACGAAGGACATCTCGCTGTCGGGCAACGTGGTGGCGACCTCGAGCGACGGGTACCGCGTGACGACCGGGGCGCTGGACTACACGAACCGCGACCGCATCGTGAGGGGGGACGGGCCGGTGGATCTGGTGGGCCAGACAGTCGAGGTGTCGGGCGTCGGCGTTCGCATCGACGTCGAGGACCAGACGGTCGTCATCCCCGACGCCGTCGAGAGCGTGTTGAAGACGGTCGCGGCCACCGCGGCCGGCCGACTCGGCGGGGCGCGGTAGCGTGCCGGTCCGCGGCCTCTGGGGACCGCGCGCGGCGGCGCTGGTCCTCGCGGCTGCCTGCCTCTGCTCGACGGCGGCGGCGGGCACCGCGCCGCGGGGCGACGACGGGGGCATGAGGGGCCTCTTCCTCGGGGGCGGCAGCGAGCGGGGGCCGATCACGATCGACGCTCGCCGGTTCGAGGTGGACAACAAGCGCCGGACGGCCACCTACATCGAGCAGGTCGTCGCACGGCAGGACGACACCACGCTCACCGCCGATCGGCTCGTGGTCGCCTTCGACGAGAGCCGGCGGATCTCGCAGGTGACGGCCGAGGGGGGCGTCAGGATCGTGCAGAAGGTGGCCGAGGCGCCCGGGGCCCCGCCGGCCGAGCGCGAGGCGACCTGTGCGAAGGCGGTCTTCGCGGTGACGCTGGACCGCATCGTCTGCACCGGCGCGCCCGCCTCGATGCGGCAGGGCGACGACGTGATCCGGGGGTCCCGGATCACCGTGTGGGTGGCCGACGAGCGGATCGTCGTGGAGGGCGACAGCGCGTCCCCACGCGTCACCTCGCGGATCACGCCGAGACCCGAGGCGACCGCCGGGGGCCGGGCGGGCGCCGCGGGGCAGCCGGGCACCGCGGGCCGGACGCGCGAGGCCGCAGGCCAGCCGGGCCCGCAGGGGCAGGCGGGCTCCACGAGCCAGGCCGGCAGCGCCCGGCCCACCAATTGATGGCGCCGGGCGTCGCGGTACTGTCGGCGCGGGGGCTGACGAAGGCCTACCGCAACCGGACGGTCGTCGACCGGGTGAACCTCCAGGTGCGGGCCGGCGAGGTCGTCGGCCTCCTGGGGCCGAACGGCGCGGGCAAGACGACGACCTTCTACATGGTCGTCGGGCTCACGCGGCCGGAGGCAGGGCGGGTGTTCCTCGACGACGAGGACATCACCGAGGTCCCGATGTACGAGCGGGCGCGGAAGGGGATCAGCTACCTTCCGCAGGAGCCCTCGATCTTCCGGAAGCTGACGGTGGAGGAGAACATCCTGGCCATCCTCGAGACGATCCCCATGGACCGCGCCGAGCGGCGCGCGCGCCTCGAAGCGCTTCTGGGCGACCTCAGGATCGGCCACATCGCGAGGTCTCGTGGGTACGCGCTGTCCGGCGGGGAGCGCCGGCGCGTCGAGATCACCCGAGCGCTGGTCCGCTCCCCGTCGTTCATCCTGCTCGACGAGCCGTTCGCGGGGATCGACCCGATCGCGGTGATCGACATCCAGAACATCATCTTCCAGTTGAAGGAGAAGGGGATCGGCGTCGTCATCTCGGATCACAACGTGCGCGAGACCCTCGGGGTCTGCGACCGGGCGTACATCGTGAACGCCGGCCAGATCCTCGAGGAGGGACCGCCGACGGCCATCGCGAACAGCGCCCGGGCACGCGCCATCTACCTCGGCGAGAAGTTCCGGCTCTGATCCGCGGACGGGCGGCGTAAGGTCGACGAATGGCACTCGAGATCAAGCAGAACCTCAAGCTCTCGCAGCAACTGATCATGACCCCGCAGTTGCAGCAGGCGATCAAGCTGCTGCAGCTCTCGCGGCTCGAGCTGGTGGACCTGGTCCAGCAGGAGCTGACCGAGAACCCGGTGCTCGAGGAGGCGCCGGAGGACTACCAGAGCGAGGAGTCGAAGACCGAGAGCCCCGAGGAGAACCTGGAGCAGCAGAACAGCGAGGACAAGCCCGAGCCCGAGATCGACTCGAAGAGCGACATCGACTGGGACAACTACCTCGAGAACTACAGCGCGTCGTCGTACACCGCCTCGTACGAGGACGAGGAGCGCCCGTCGTTCGAGAGCACCCTCACCCGCAAGGCGTCGCTCACCGACCACCTCCTCTGGCAGCTCAAGCTCGCGCAGTTCCCGGCCGACGAGGAGGAGATCGGGTCGCTCATCATCGGCAACCTCGACGACGACGGCTACCTGCAGGCCGACATCGCCGACATCGCGAAGCAGGAGGCGGTGCCGATCGAGAAGGCCGAGGCGGTCCTCAAGCGCATCCAGGGCTTCGATCCGATCGGCGTCGCCGCGCGGAACCTCCAGGAGTGCCTGCTCATCCAGGCGTACCACCTGGGGCTCAAGGGGTCGCTCGCCGAGCAGATCCTCAAGCGGCACCTGTCGAACCTCGAGAACAAGAACTACAACGCCATCGCGAAGGACCTCGGCGTGAGCCTCCAGGAGGTCATCGACGCGGTGCGCGTCATCGCCCGCCTGGAGCCGAAGCCGGGCCGGCCCTTCGCCACCGAGGAGCCGCAGTACATCACGCCCGACATCTACGTCCACAAGGTCGGCGACGACTACGTGGTCGTGCTCAACGAGGACGGGATGCCCAAGCTGCGCATCTCCTCCTTCTACAGGAACGCGCTCCACAACTCGGGCGACGGCGTCGCCAAGGAGTACATCCAGGACAAGCTCCGCTCGGCCGTCTGGCTCATCCGCAGCATCCACCAGCGGCAGCGGACCATCTACAAGGTCACCAAGAGCATCATCAAGTTCCAGCGGGAGTTCTTCGACAAGGGCGTCGCGTACCTGAAGCCGCTCGTCCTGCGCGACGTGGCCGAGGACATCCAGATGCACGAGTCCACGATCAGCCGCGTCACGTCGAACAAGTACGTCCATACGCCGCAGGGCGTCTTCGAGCTGAAGTTCTTCTTCAACTCGTCGATCAACCGGACGGACGGCGATCAGGTCGCCTCGCAGAGCGTGAAGGACAAGATCCGGCAGATCGTGGCCACCGAGAACCCGCGCAAGCCCTACAGCGACCAGAAGATCGTCGAGATCCTCAAGCAGGCCGACATCGACATCGCCCGCCGAACGGTGACGAAGTACCGCGAGATGATGGGCATCCTCTCCTCGACGCAGCGCAAGAGGCTCTTCTAGAATGCGCCGGGCCTCGATCACCGGCAGGCGGCCGGCGGCCTCGGCGTAGGCGCGTGCGATGCCGATCGGCCATCGGGTGGAGGCGGCGGCGCCGGTCCGCCGCCTCGCGATCGCAGGGGCAGAGGAGACCGAGGACATGTACGCGGCCATCGACCTCGTCGTCGACAGGCTCGACCGACGGATCGACCAGACCCGGGAGCGGCGTCGCGAGCCGCGTCGGAGCGCCGGGGCGTGAAGATCAGCGACTTCCTGGCCCCCGACAGCGTGGTGGCCGACCTCGATGGCGCGACCAAGCGCGACGCGCTCGGCCGCCTGGTGGACACGCTGGCGGCCGCCGAGCCCGACATCCAGCCGGCGCGGTTGGTCGAGGCGCTCCTCGAGCGCGAGCGGATCGGCTCGACGGGCGTCGGTGACGGCGTCGCCATCCCGCACGCCAAGCTGAAGGGCCTCAAGCGCCTGGCCGCGGCCTTCGGCCGCAGCCGGCGCGGCGTCGACTTCGAGGCGGTCGACGGCCGGCCCTGTCACCTCTTCTTCCTGCTGGTCGCCCCCGAGGAGGCCGCGAGCGACCACCTGCGCGCGCTGTCCCGCATCGCGAGGCTCATGCGCGACGCGGAGGTCCGGCGCCGGCTCGTCGAGGCGCCCGATGCGGAGGCGCTCTACGCGCTCCTCGTCGAGGAGGACGACAGGCTCTAGGCGTCTCCCGGAGGGCGCCCTGCCATGCTGACCGTTCGGGAACTCCTCGCCGAGGCGGGCGAGAGCTTCCGTCTCGAGACGCTGGCCGGCCTCTCGGGGCTCGGCCGTGCGATCAGCTCGCCGCGGATCCAGAAGCCGGGCCTCGCGCTGGCCGGCCACATCCGGCACGTCAACTCCGGCCGCGTGCAGGTGCTCGGCGCGACCGAGCTGTCGTTCCTCTCCGGGCTCGGCGCCGCCGAGCAGGAGCAGGCGGTGGCCGGGCTCCTCGCCGCCGACGTGCCCTGCCTCCTCGTGACCAAGGGGCTCGACGTGCCCGACGTCCTCGCCCGCGAGGCCGACCGGCGCGAGGTGCCGCTGCTCCGGACCCCGCTCGTCTCCTCGCAGCTCATCTCCGGCATCACCGCCTACCTCGAGCAGCGCCTCGCGCCGAGCACCACGATGCACGGCGTCCTGCTCGACATCCTCGGCGTCGGGCTCCTCCTGACCGGCAAGAGCGGCATCGGCAAGAGCGAGTGCGCGCTCGATCTCGTGCAGCGGGGGCACCGGCTCGTCGCCGACGACGTCGTGCGCATCACGCGCCGGGAGCCGTCCATGCTGATCGGGACCGGCGCGGACCCGATCCGGCACCACATGGAGATCCGGGGGCTCGGCATCATCAACGTGAAGGACCTCTTCGGCATCACGGCGGTGCGCGAGGTGAAGGCGATCGACCTGAGCATGGAGCTGGTCGAGTGGGACCAGGCGGCCGACGTCGATCGCACCGGGCTCGACGAGCACACGGTCGAGATCCTCGGCCTCGCGATCCCGCACATCCGCATGCCGGTCCGGTTCGCGCCGAACATGACGACGATCATCGAGGTGGCCTGCCGCAACCACCTCCTCAAGTCGGTCGGGCACCACGCAGCGCGCCTGTTCCAGGAGCGTCTCGAGGCGGAGCTGGCGCAGGCGGCGCGGCCGGCGGGACCGGGAGACCGGCGATGAAGGCCGGGACCACGCCCGTCGCCCCGGACGCGATCCGGGTGGTGATCGTCACCGGCCTGTCGGGCGCCGGCAAGAGCACCGCCATCCACGCGCTCGAGGACCTCGGCTTCTTCTGCGTCGACAACCTGCCGGCCGCGCTCTTCCGCGACCTCCTCGAGGTCTGCCGCTCGGGCGGCGTGACCAAGGTGGCGCTCGGCATGGACCTCCGGTCCCGGGAGTTCGCGGCCTCGACGCCGCGGCTGCTCGCGCCCATCCGGGCCGCCGGCTACCGGGTGGAGCTGCTCTACCTCGACGCCACCGACGAGGCGCTCATCCGGCGCTACTCGGAGACCCGTCGGCGGCACCCGCTGGCCGAGGGGGACAGCGCCGTCGACGGCATCCGGCGCGAGCGGGCCCTCCTGGCCGACCTGCGGAGCGTGGCGGACCAGGTGATCGACACGACCGGCCTCAACGTCCACCAGCTCCGCGACGCCATCCGCGAGCGCTACCTCGCCGACTCACGGGTGAAGCGGCTGACCGTGACGCTCGTGTCGTTCGGCTTCCGGCACGGGCTGCCGCCCGAGGCCGACCTCGTCATGGACGTCCGGTTCCTGCCCAACCCCTACTTCGTCGACTCGATCAAGGCCTTCGACGGCAGCGAACCGGAGGTCGCCCGCTACGTCTTCCAGTCGCCCGCCGCTGCGGAGTTCCTCGACCGGGTCGCCTCCATGCTCGACTTCCTGCTGCCGCTCTACGAGCGCGAGGGCAAGGCGTATCTCACCGTCGCCATCGGGTGCACCGGTGGCCAGCATCGGTCGGTGGCCATGGTGCTGGCGCTGGCCGAGCGCCTGGACCGCGAGCGCTACCTCGTCCGGGTGCGCCACCGGGACGTGGACCGAGACCGGCGCTAGAGTGAAGGACGACACGGAGGGACAAGCGGCTATGGTCGGAGTGGTCGTGGTCGCGCACGGTCGGCTGGCCGAGGAGTACCTGGCGGTGAGCGAGCTCATCGTGGGACGGCTCCCTCAACTGGCAGCCGTGGCGGTCGGACCGCAGGACGGCAGCGACGCCGTCCGCGAGCGTCTCTCGGCGGCGATCGCCGAGGTGGACGGCGGCGACGGGGTGCTGATCCTCACGGACATGTTCGGCGGGACCCCCTGCAACATCGGGCTGTCCCTCTACGACGGCGAGCGCGTGGACGTCGTCTCGGGCGTGAACCTGCCGATGCTGATCGCGCTGTCGAGCCACCGCGAGGGCAAGAGCCTGTCGGAGCTGGCGGCCTTCCTGAAGGCGTACGGGCAGAAGAACATCAACCTGGCGAGCGAGATCCTGACCCGGTGAAGATCGCGCTGGTACGGGTCGACAGCCGACTCATCCACGGGCAGATCGTCGAGGCCTGGGTGCCGCACACCGGGGCCTCGGTGCTCGTGGTGCTGAACGACGCCGCCGCCGCCTCCGCGCGCACGCGGGCCGTCATGGCCATGTGCGTGCCGAAGTCGATCACGGTGGTGGTGGCCCGGGTGGCCGATGCCGCGGCCGTCGGGGCGCGCGGCGACCTCGAGCAGCAGACGGCGATCGTGCTCGTCGCCACGCCGCGGGATGCCCTCGCGGTGCACGAGGCGGGGCTCGCCTTCTCGCGCCTCAACCTCGGCAACCTGCACTACGCGCCGGGCAAGCGCCAGGTCTCCACCTCGGTTTCGCTCGACGACGACGACCGCGAGGCGCTCGAGGCGCTCGAGGCGCGTGGCGTGTCGATCGAGGCGCGGGCCGTTCCCCGCGAGCGATCGCGCCCGTACCACGAGCTGGCCGGGACGCGATGACCGGCGCCGAGGTGGGCGCGCTCGCCCTCCTGGGCGGGCTGCTCGCCCTCGACCGCGTGGCGGTGGGCCAGTTCGGCGTGTCGCAGCCGGTCGTGACCGGGCCGCTCGTGGGATGGCTCCTCGGCGACCCCGGGACCGGGCTCCTCGTGGGCGGCCTCCTGCAACTCCTCTACGCGGGGGCGCTGCCGGTCGGGGCGTCGATCCCGCCGGACGAGACGACCGCGGCGCTCGTCGGCACCGCGGGCGCGCTCGTCGGAGCCCGCGCGGCGGGCGACGGGGTGCCCGAGACGGCCATCGTGCCGGTGGGGCTCCTGGCGGGCCTCGCCGCCGGCGAGGCCGGCCGGGCGCTCGACATCTGGGTGCGGCGGGCGAACATCTGGTTCGCGCACCGGGCCGATGCCGCCGCGGCGCGAGGGGACGACCGGGCGGTCGAGCGCCTGGCGCTCGGGGGGCTCGTGCTGTGGGCCGTGGTGGGGGCCCTCTCGGCGGCGGTCCTGGCGCCGGCCGCCGCGCTCGTGGTCGGCCCTGCCGTCACGGCGGTCTCGGCGCCGGGGAGGACGGTGCTGGGGGGGCTCCTCCTCGCCATGGCCGTCGTCGCCTTCGGATCGGCCCTGGCGGCCATGCGAGCGCCGCGGAGGGCGGCGATCTTCGCCGCGGCGTTCGCCGTCGGCACGCTCGTGATCGTCGCCGCGGCGCGGGTGAGCGAGCCATGGTGACGCCGTGGCCATGGCGTCGGGCGGCGCGGCGACGCGCCGCGGAGGCGAGCGGCCGCGCGGAGCCGGCGAGCGCGCCGCGCGGCACCGACGGCGGCCGCGAGCGGCTCCCGGCCGGCGGCAAGCGCGCCCGCCGGCTGCCCCGGCGGCTGCGGATGGCGCTCGTCCTGCGCAGCCTGCTGGTCCAGGCGACGTGGAACTTCGAGCGGATGCAGCACCTCGGGTTCTGCTTCGCGATCCTGCCGGTCCTCCGCTGGGCGCATCCCGACCCGCGGTCGCCGGCCAGGGGTGAAGCCGTGCGACGGCACCTCGAGTTCTTCAACACGAACCCGATCATGGCGGCCGCCATCCTCGGGGCGGCCGGCCGGCTCGAGGCGGACGGCGAGGGGACCGCGGCCCAGACCTGCAAGCTGAGCCTCATGGGCTCGTACGGCGCCATCGGGGACTCGTTCTTCTGGGGGGCGCTGCGGCCGGCGGCGGGCATCGCGGGCGTGACCGGTGGGCTCGTCTGGACGCTGGCGGGACTCCCCGGCGGCGCGGGCGGGGGGGCCCTCGTGGCGGCGCTCGTCGCCCTGGTGCTGTTCAACGTCCCGGCCCTCTGGGTGCGGGCCTTCGGGGTCGCGGCCGGCGCCCGGCTCGGCATCGGCGTGATCGAGATCGTCCGGCGCGTCGGCTTTCCCGAATTGACCGCCCGGGTGCGCGGCTTCGGGGCGGCGGCGCTCGGGCTGGCGGCCGCCGTGCTCCTCCACGTGGCGGCCGCCCACGTCTGGGGGGCGGCGGTCGAGGGGGCCCCGGGCGGGGCCGCGCCCGCGCCGCCGGCGGGGGTCCTCGCGGCAGGGTACCCGATCGTTCTCGGGGCGGTGCTTGCGGTGGCGACGGTCGTGGCGCGCGGGATCGTGCCGACGCGGCTCGCCTGGGTCTTCGCGGCGGCGGCGCTCGCCGCGGTGCTCGTGGTGTAGGGGGACGCGCGTGGAGGTACGGCGGCAGGTCGAGATCGTCAACCGGCTCGGCATGCACGCCCGCGCCGCCGCCGCGTTCGTCAAGCTGGCCGCCCGCTTCCGCTCGGCCGTCGAGGTGGAGCGGGACGGCGAGCGGGTGAACGGCAAGAGCATCATGGGGCTCATGATGCTGGCCGCGGCGCGCGGCAGCACCGTGACGCTCGTGTGCAACGGGCCCGACGCCGAGGAGGCGGCCGCGGCCCTCGAGGGACTCATCCGTGAGCGGTTCGGTGAACCCGACTGAGAGGACGCGCTCGCGCGAACCGATCCGGTTCGTCGGCGTGGGCGGCTCGCCCGGCGTCGCGCTGGGGCGGGCGCACGTCCTCGACCGCCGCGACCTCGACATCCTCGAGTACGACATCGATCCCGAGCAGGTCGCCGAGGAGCGCGCGCGGCTCGCCGCCGCCTTCGCCGAGAGCCGGCGGCAGCTCGCCGAGTTGCGCGAGGGGCTGTCGCGCGAGGCGCTCGGCGACCACGTCCACATCCTCGACAGCCACATCCTCATGCTCGAGGACTCGAGCCTCGTCGGCGCCGCCGAGCGCCTCGTGGCGGAGGAGCGGATCAACGCCGAGTGGGCCGTGCGGCGGGCCTTCGCGACGCTTCGGGCCCAGTTCGAGAAGATCCCGGACGAGTACATCCGGTCGCGGGCGCAGGACCTCGCCTACATCGAGGAGCGGGTCCTCAGGAACCTCATGGGCCAGCCGCGCGAGCGCGTGACCGGGCTGCAGGGGCCGGTCGTGGTCGTGGCCCACGACGTCGCCCCGTCGGAGATCGTGGCCCTCAAGCGGGCCGGCGTGCTCGCCGTCGTGACCGAGACGGGCGGGCCGGCGACGCATACGGCGATCATGGCCCGATCGCT
>DASVDK010000267.1:0-11732 GCA_036381125.1 Thermodesulfobacteriota bacterium
GACTCCAGCACGTCCAGGGCCTCGCGTGGGCCGGCGGCGTCCTCTACCTCGCGGACACGTACAACCACAAGGTCAAGCGGCTCGACCCCGCCACGCGATCGGTGACGAGCTGGCTCGGCACCGGCGCGCCGTCGCGCGCCGAGGGGCACCCCGGCGGGCTCGCGGAGCCACAGGGCGTCTCGGTCGCGGGCGGACGGCTCTTCGTGGCCGACACGAACAACCACCGCGTCGTCTCGGCGTCGCTCGACGCCGGCGTGCTCGAGGAGATCGGACTCCGGTGAGCCGCGCGGCGGACCCCGGCAACCGGCGCCTGTCGCCCGAGGCGGCGTACCGCGCCCTCGCGGACGAGCCGCGGTGGATCGTGGAGCGGGACCGGATCTATCGGGATTTCCGCTTCGACACCTTCCGCGAGGCGATCGCGTTCGTGAACCGGGTCGCGGACGCCGCGGAGGCGGTCGATCATCACCCCAACATCGAGGTCCACGAGTACCACTTCGTCCGGATCACCCTGTACTCGCACCTGGCCGGCGGGGTGGTGCAGAAGGACGTGGACCTCGCCAGGCGGATCTCGGCCCTGGTCCCTCCGGAGCGCTGATCGCGCGGCGGACCGTGCCCGAGGTGCGCGCCCGAAAACGGAGTTTCGCGACAGTCGAGATTCCGCGAGCCGCCGGGTACAATCTGACCGACGCCGAATGCGTCCCCCGGGGAGCCCTCAGTCTCCTTCGGGTGCCCCCCACGGCCGGCTCCTCAGCAGGCCGCCGTGGACACGCCGCATGGCCCGCGGCACACACACACGAGGGGATGGGAGCAGACGATGGCCAAGGACACGCTCACGATCACCGACAACCGCACCGGCAAGACCTACGAGATCCCGATCGTCCACGACACCATCCGGGCGATGGACCTGCGGCAGATCAAGGTGAAGGACGACGACTTCGGCATGATGACGTACGACCCCGCCTTCACCAACACGGCGTCGACGATCAGCCGGATCACGTACATCGACGGCGACAGGGGGATCCTCGAGTACCGCGGCTACCCGATCGAGCAGCTCGCCGAGAAGAGCACCTACCTCGAGGTGGCCTATCTCCTCATCCACGGGGAGCTACCGACCCGCGCGCAGCTCGACGAGTGGACCTATCACATCACCCACCACACCATCGTCCACGAGAACATCAAGCGGTTCATCGAAGGCTACCGGTACGACGCGCACCCGATGGGGATGCTGCTCGGCACGGTCGGCGCGCTCTCCACGTTCTATCCGGACGCGAAGGACATCTTCGACGCCGCCAACCGCCGCATCCAGACCCACCGCCTGATCGCCAAGATGATCACGCTGGCCGCCTTCACCTATCGCCACAACCGCGGCCTGCCCTACGTGTACCCGGACAACGACCTCTCGTACACCGGCAACTTCCTCAACATGCTCTTCAAGATGACCGAGGTGAAGTACCGGCCTCACCCGGTCCTCGAGCGCGCGCTCGACGTCCTCTTCATCCTCCACGCCGATCACGAGCAGAACTGCTCGACGCACGCCATGCGCTCGGTCGGGTCGTCGCATCCGGACCCCTACTCGGCCATCGCCGCCGCCATCGCCGCCCTCTACGGTCCGCTGCACGGCGGGGCGAACGAGGAGGTCCTCAGGATGCTGCGCGAGATCGGCACGAAGGACCGCATCCCCGAGTTCGTCAAGCGGGTCAAGGGCGGCGAGGGTCGGCTCTTCGGCTTCGGCCACCGCGTCTACAAGAACTACGACCCGCGCGCGCGGATCATCAAGCGGGTGGCCGACGAGGTCTTCGAGGTGACGGGCAAGAACCCGCTCCTCGAGATCGCGGTCGAACTCGAGCGGATCGCGCTGCAGGACGACTACTTCATCAAGCGGAAGCTCTACCCGAACGTCGACTTCTACTCGGGGCTCATCTACGAGGCGATGGGCTTCAAGCCCGAGTTCTTCACCGTGCTCTTCGCCATCCCGCGCACCTCGGGCTGGATCGCGCAGTGGGAGGAGATGCTCCTCGACAAGGAGCAGAAGATCGCCAGGCCGCGCCAGATCTACCTCGGCCCCTCCCGCCGCGACTACGTCCCCATGGAGAAGCGGGGGTAGATAAGATAATGGAGAAGCGGGGGTAGATAAGATAATGGTGTGGGGTCAGGTCTTGAGGTTTTCCGCGCCCCGTAAGGACGACGGGAAAACGTAAAGACCTGACCCCACTCCTTGTTCCCCGACTTCCGGTCTCGAGGTTTTCCGCGCCCCGTAAGGACGACGGGAAAACGTAAAGACCTGACCCCGGTCCTTTTCCTCAGGCTGCCGAGTTGCCGGGGTCGGGGGCCGGCGCCACGACCTGGGCCGCCGATTCGAGGATGGCCGCCTTCCCATCGAGCGCCAGCGCACGGCGGCGATCGGCCGACGGCACGTGGATCCTGGTGACCAGCCCGACGAGCCGGCAGGCGCGGATGAAGGCGTAGGAGACGTCCACCTCCCACACCTTGAGCCCGTGGCGGGCCGACCAGGGGAAGGCGTGGTGGTTGTTGTGCCAGCCCTCGCCGTACCCCAGGAGCGCCACCCACCAGTTGTTGCGCGATCGGTCGCCCGATCGGTAGGTCTGGTATCCCCAGAAGTGGGCGGCCGAGTTGACCAGGTAGGTCACGTGGTACGTCGCCACGAGGCGGACGCCCATCCCCCAGACGACCATCCCCCACCCGCCCCAGAGGTAGAGGCCGACGGCCAGCGGGATCGAGAGGGTCCAGTACCGGTCCTCGAGCCACCGGAGGTAGGGGTCGGCCGCGATGTCGGCCGCGTACTTGCGCCGGCGCTCGTCGAGTTCCGACTCCGGCACGGCGACGAAGATCCAGCCCATGTGGGCCCACCAGAAGCCCCGCGTCGAGTCGTGCGGGTCGCCCGGACCGTCCGAGTACTGGTGGTGGCGGCGGTGGTTGGCCACCCAGGACACCGGCCCCCCCTCGATCGCGAAGGCGCCGAGCGTGGCGAGCGCGTAGACGAGCGGCCGCCGCGCGACGAAGGACTTGTGCGTGAGCAGCCGGTGGTAGCCGACGCAGATGCCGAGCCCGCCCGCCAGCGCGTGGAGTGCCACGGCGACGGCGAGGTTGGTCCAGGTGAACGTGAAGGGCGCCAGGAGCACGCTGAGGTGCACCGGCGCGAGGAACGCGAAATGGCTCCAGTTGAACGAGCCGCGAGCCATCGGGATGGAGCGGGCAGAGACGGCCACAGAGGTCCTTTCGTCCAGGTCGTACGAGCCACGGGGTGCGGACCAACGAGCGGGCCGCGAAGCCGAGGAACTCCCGGAAGGGTGCCGGGAGAGTAGTCGTCGGGGGGGTGCGAGTCAACCCCTTAATTCGCGGGTTCGAGGGGAGGGGCCCCGATACGCCGCGCGGTTTCGGGGCCGGTGCCCCGCATGCCACGGACGTTACGCGGGTTCGTGCGTCCGGTCGCGGAGCAGGCGGAGGAGGTCGGGCGTGCAGCGACGGCCGGCCGGGTGCGCCCGATCGCACCGCGCCTCGCCGCGGTCGATCCGCGCCCGGACCTCGGCGAGCCGCGCGGGGGTGAGGTCGCCGCGCGCGACGCCGAAGCAGTAGCAGACGAGCGCCGCGTCGTCGGTCCGCTTGGGGTGGCCGAGGCTCCGCACCGTGTCGGCCGGCACCGAGCGGCCGAGGGCGTCGAAGTAGCCGACGGGGCAGCCGGGCGCCGGGCAGAAGGCGACGTCGCTGCCGAGGCCGGCCCGCGCGTCGGGCGCCACGAGCGCCTCGACGGTGACCGCCTCGACGCGGACTCCGGGGCGGCCGCAGGTGGGACAGCGGCTCGCGCCCTGCGGCTCGGTCTCGCTCGTGAAGGCCTTGGACATGGCCCCCCGAGCGTAGCGCACGTCGGCTCGGGGCACCGGGGCGAGGTAGACTCCGTCACACCCATGCTCGCCGCCGTCGCGCACGGAACGCTCCTCGCCTTCGGGCTCATCCTGCCGCTCGGCCCTCAGAACGCCTTCGTGATCAGCCAGGGCGCTCGACAGCCGCGGCTCGCGCGGGCCCTCCCGGTCGTCGTCGCCGCCTCGCTCTGCGACACGCTCCTCATCCTGCTCGCCGTCCTCGGCGTGTCGCTGGTGGTCCTCACGGTCCCGGGCGTCCGGACGGCGCTGCTCGGCGCCGGCGTTGCCTTTCTCGCCGTCGTGGGATGGCTCACCTGGCGAAGCGACCCCGCCGGCAAGCCCGACGGCGCGACCGAGGCGTGGCCGGTCCGGCGGCAGGTCCTCTTCGCCGCCTCGGTGTCGCTCCTGAACCCGCACGCCGTTCTCGACGCGGTGGCGGTCATCGGGACGAGCAGCCTCGCCTACGAGGGCGGCGCGAGGGCGGCCTTCACAGCCGGGTGCGCGGGCGTGTCGTGGGCGTGGTTCCTCGCGCTCGCGGTGGCCGGCCGCCTCGCCGGCCACGTCCCGACCGCGCGCCGGATCCTCGGACGGGCGTCGGCGGTCATCATGTGGGCGACGGCGCTCTATCTGGCAGGCCAGCTCCTGACATGAGGATGCCCGGCGCCGCCGCCTGGTGGGGGGTCGCCTTCGGCGCGGCCGTCGTCGCGCGGGTCCTCCCACCGGCGGCAGGGCTCACGCCCGCGGGGCAGGCGGTCCTCGGCGTCGTGCTCGGGGGGATGCTCCTCTGGATGACGGAGGCGCTCCCGCTGGGCGTCACGGCGGTGCTCGTCCTGGGACTGCTCGGCACGGTCCCGGGCCTCGCGCCGACCGAGGCGTTCGTCGGGTTCGCCTCGCCGGTCGTCTTCTTCCTGGTCGGGGCCCTGGCGCTCGGCCTCGCCGTGGAGCAGACCGGCCTGGCCGCCCGGGCGGCGCGGCGGCTCCTGGCCGGCTCGCGCGGCGAGCCGACCCGCCTCTACGCGCAGATGCTGGCCGGCTTCGCGCCGCTCGCCCTGCTCCTGCCGTCGGCCATCACCCGCAACGCCATCCTCGTGCCGGCCTACCGCGACGCCCTCGCGGCCATGGGCGCCGGGCCGCGGGCCGGCCGGGCGGTGATGCTCGCCCTCGCCATCCTCAACACGCTCGCCTCCTCCGCCCTCCTCACCGGCGGCGTCAGCTCGATGGCGACGGCCACGCTCCTCGGCGGCTTCACGTGGACCTCGTGGTTCGCCCTCATGGCGGTCCCCTACTACACCCTCATCGCGCTCGGCGGGCTCGCCCTCTACCGGCTCCTCGGCCCCTTCGAGCCCGGGCACGGCCGGCCGACGGTCGACGAGGGGCCGGCGCCGCCGCTCACGGGAGCCGAGCGGCGGACCCTCGCCGTCCTCGCCCTCACGTCGATCCTCTGGCTGACCGACGCGATCCACGGGCTCTCGCCGGCGGTTCCGGCCCTCGTCGGCGCCTCGCTCGTCCTCGCGCCCGGCATCGGCGTCCTCGAGTGGCGGGCGTTCGAGTCGCGCCTCTCGTGGGGCCTCCTCCTCACCGTCGGCGCGTCGCTCTCGCTCGCCCACGCCCTCGAGACGACCGGCGCGGCCCGCTGGCTCGCCGGGCTCGCCACCCAGGGCCTCGGCGCCGCCAACCTGCCGCCGATCGCGTTGCTGGCGGTGCTCGTGACCGCCGTCGCGGTCGTCCATCTCGGCATCACGAACCTCCCGGCCTGCCTCGCCCTGCTCGTGCCGGTCGGCTCGACCGTGGGGGCAGCCGCCGGGCTGAACCCGGTGGTCTGCGGGCTCGTGGTGGCGATCACGGTGGACGCGGTCATCCTCTACCCGGTCCAGACCGCGGCGAGCCTCGTGGCCTACGAGTCGGGGATGTTCCAGGCGGGGGACGTGCGGCGGTTCGGCGTGATTCTCTGGCTCGTGACGATCGCCGTGGTGATCGGCGTGGCGGTTCCCTGGTGGGCCCTCATGGGCCTGCCGCTCGCGCGGCCCTGATCGGCCGCGGCGGGCCGCCGGCGCGCCGGCGGCCGCTACGGGAGGCGTTGCTCCTTGATGGCGGCCTTCGCCCTGGCCTGGAGGTCGGGCGGGATCGTTGCGAGGCCGTGCTTCTCCTTCGCGTGCTGCACGGCGTTGCGCATCACCTCGTCGTCGGTCTTGCCGTGCGCCTGGAACTCGCAGTCCATCCCCAGGTCTCGGCATCTCAGCATCTTTCGCATGTGGGCTACCTCCGGATCCAACGCTCCCGCAACCGGCGTTTGATTGCCAGAAGAAATGTTTCACAGCCACGCCATCTGCTATTGTGAACCGTTGCGGGCCCGCCTCGAAGCCGGAGCGTCATGTTCGCCGTCGATCGCCTGATCCTCCTCGCCGCCGTCCTGGTGCTGGGCGGCGTCGTCTCCAGCAAGTTCTCCTATCGGCTCGGCCTGCCGGTCCTCCTGGTCTTCCTCGGGGTGGGGATGCTCGCCGGGTCGGAAGGGATCGGCGGCCTGGCGTTCGAGGACTATCGCCTGGCCCACGCGGTGGGCACGCTGGCCCTCGCGTTCATCCTCTTCGACGGCGGCCTGCGGACGCCGCTCTCGGCGTTCCGCGCCGCGTCGTGGCCGGCCGCCACCCTGGCCACGGCGGGCGTCGTGGTGACCGCGCTCGTCACCGGGATCTCCGCCTCGCTCATCCTGGACCTGCCGTGGATCGAAGGCCTGTTGATCGGGAGCATCGTCGGCTCGACGGACGCCGCCGCCGTCTTCGCCGTGCTCCGGTCCCAGGGGGTGCGGATCCGGGAGCGGATCGCCGCCACGCTCGAGATCGAGAGCGGCGCGAACGACCCGATGGCGATCTTCCTCACGATCGGCTGCCTCGAGATCCTGGTCGGCACGGCCGGCTCGTTCTTCGGGCTCGTGTGGCTCTTCGTGAAGCAGATGACGCTCGGCGCCGTCGTCGGGCTCGTCGGCGGGTGGAGCGTCGTCTGGGTCATCAATCGCGTCAACCTGCCTGCCGCCGGGCTCTACCCGGTCTTCGTCGCGGCCGGGGCGCTCCTCGTCTTCGGGGTGGCCGCCTCCCTGGGCGGCAGCGGCTTCCTCGCCGTGTACCTGGCCGGCCTGGTCGTCGGGAACAACCGCATCGTCTTCCAGCGGGGGATCTTCGTCTTCCAGGACGCCCTCGCGTGGCTCTCGCAGATCGGGATGTTCGTCGTGCTCGGGCTGCTGAGCTTCCCGAGCCGGCTCGCCGAGGTCACCTGGCAGGGGCTCGCGGTGGCCGCGGTGCTCGTGTTCGTGGCCCGCCCGGTCGCCGTCGCGGCGTGCCTCCTGCCGTTCAAGTTCAGTCGGCGCGAGCAGCTGTTCATCTCGTGGGTCGGCCTGAAGGGGGCGGTCCCGATCGTCCTGGCGACCTTCCCCTTCATCTTCGAGGTTCCGAACGCCCTGCTCGTGTTCGATATCGTGTTCTTCACGGTGCTGATCTCGGTGGTGGCCCAGGGCTGGACCATGCCGCCGCTCGCCCGGGCGCTCGGCCTCAGCCTCCCCCCCCTGCCCGAACCTCCCGCCACGCTCGAGATCGCCGCGCTCCGCCACGTCGACAGCCAGATCGTCGACTACACGGTCGACCCCAGGTCCCGGGTGGTCGGCCGGCGCATCCGGGACCTCGCGCTCCCCGACGGGGCGCTGGTGGCGCTGATCACCCGGGGGCGCCAGGTGATCCTGCCGCAGGGCGACACCGAGCTGCACGCCGGGGACAACGTCTCGCTCGTCCTCAGGTCGGAGGTGCAGCCGATCGTCGACCAGGTGTTCGCCCCGGCGGCCGAAAGCCCAGGCGTCCCGGCGGAGATCGAGTTCCCGCTGCGGGGTGGGACCACCGTGGAGGAGCTGCAGGCGATGTACGGCATCGCGATCGATGCCGCGCCCACGAAGACGCTCGACGAGGTCCTGCGGGAGTGGCTGGGCGACGAACTCGAGCCGGGCAGTCAGGTGACGATCGGCCAGGTGGCGCTCTGCGTGCGCGGGCTCGAGGACAGCCGCGTCACGCGCGTGGGGCTCGCCATCCTTGCCGAGCCGCCGGACGAGAGCCGGACGACCGGTTCCCCCTCGGTCGCCGGGCCGGCGGCCGTCTCACCGGCCGAACACGACGTGGAGCGAGCCGTGCCCGCCGAGCCGGCCGGGGCCAACGCCGGCCCGGCCGCCCCGGCCCCGGTGAAGCCGGCCCTCTCGGACGATCGCTAGGCTCGCCCGGTCGGGGCACGGCGCGGCTCACGCGTGGGAGGCGGCCTCGGCGGCGTCGGCCTCCGCCCGGGTGCGGTGGACGGTGCCCGACGGGTGCTCGGGCGGCGTGTAGACCGTGAAGAGCTCGAGCGGCGCGGCGCCCCTGGTGATGAAGAAGACCAGGACCTGGTCGATCCCCTCGTGCGTCTCCTCGCCGATCTCCTCGCCCGCGGGCACCGACATCAGCACCAGCTGCGAACGGGAGGAATCGATTATAGCCGGGGCGGCCGGTCCGCCTCGCGGCCGCGACGGCATGGGCTCGCTCCGCTCTGGCGGCAGGAGAGCCCACATGCTACGCATCGGGAGCACGAGCATCCTGGAGGGTCGATGGCCACCACAACCAGACGCAGACCGCCCACGAGGAAGAAGGCCGCCACGCCGGCGGCCGAGCCCACGTCCGCGCACACCGGAGAGGCCGTTCGCACCGACGTGTCGCCCACTGCCGAGGGCATCGAGGCCCCATCGGCCGGCTCGGCGAGCACTCGCGGCGCGATCGATCAGGCGCCGCGGCCGGCCGACGGCGACCTGCACGACGCGATCGCGCGTCGCGCCTACGAGATCTACGAGCGCGACGGCCGCCCCGAGGGCCGCGCCCTCGAGCACTGGCGCCAGGCCGAGGCCGAGATCCGCGCCGAGCGCGCCGGACGCTGACCGACACGGGGGCGGCTCGCGCCGGCCCGGCCCCTTCGGGCGCCGTGCGGGTCCGCAGGCTTCAGTCCAGATCGGCCTCGAGATCCCGGGTGAGGGCGCCGGGGTCGAGGAGGCTCTCGAGCATGCGGAGGTAGGAGCGGTAACGGGCCGGATCGACGGCGCCCGACCGGACCGCCTCGCGCACGGCGCAGCCCGGCTCCACCCGGTGGAGGCAGTCGGCGAACCGGCACCCCTCGGCCGCGTCGCGCAGGTCCGGCATCGCCTCGGTCAGGCGGCGCGGGGTCACCCCCGCGAGGCCGAACTCCCGCACGCCCGGCAGGTCGATCAGGATCCCGCCGTCGAACGGGTACCCCTCGGCCACGCTCGTCGTGTGGCGTCCCTTGCCGGTGACCGGGTTGACCGCCGCGACCGCGCGCGCGGCGCCCGGGGCAAGGGTGTTGAGGAGGGAGGACTTGCCGACCCCGGAGTGCCCGACCAGCGCGCTCACGCGGCCGTGCAGGTCGGCCGAGAGCGACTCGATCCCCTCCCCCGTGACGACGCTCGTCGGCCGGACCCGGTAGCCGATCCGCTCGTAGCGGGCGGCCTCGGCGGCCGTGGCGTCGGCCTCGGGGAGGTCCATCTTGTTCAGGACGACGACGGGGACGATGCCGTCGACCTCGGCCGCCACGAGCAGGCGGTCGACGAGGCCGGGGCGAAACTGCGCACCCACGGCGGTGACGATCACCAGGCGGTCGACGTTGGCGGCGAGGACCCGCTCCCCGTCCTCCTCGCGGCGGCGCAGGGCCGATCGGCGCGGCAGGACCCGGACCGCCTCGATCCGGCCGCCGTGCTCGCGCACCTCGACGCGATCGCCCACCACGATCCGGCTGCGGCGATTCGTGAACGCGGCGAGCGGTCGCCCGTCCTCGCCGGCGACGATCAGGTGTTCGCGGGAGACGCGGAGGACCAGGAGCCCGGTGTCAGGCACGCGTCTAGCCTAGCAAGGCCGCGTGCCGCCGCCGGGTCGAGGCCTATGCGCGCGCCTCGGCGTCGTTCGTGCGGAACCGGGCCACGGCGGCGGTGAGCCGTTCGGCGTTGGCGTCGAGGATGCCGGCCGACTGTCGCAGGGCGACGGCCGCCTCGGCATGGTCGTGCGTCGCGGCGCGCATCCGCTCGGCGAGCTTCACGACTTCCCCCGCGCCGGACGCCTGCTCGCGCGTCGCGCGCTGGATCTCCTTCGCCATCTCGGCGAGCCTCGCCACCTCGCGCTCGACCTGCGCACCGCCCGCGGCCTGGTCGCGCGTGGCCTGGCCGATGTCGGCCGTGCAGCGCCCGACCTCGGCCACCGTCGCCTCGATGCGGGCCAGCTCGGCCGTCACCTCCGCCGCGGCGGCGTCGATCCGCGCGAGCGCGTCCCTCACCTCGCCGCCGAGGACGAGCCCTTCGGCCACGCTGTCGCGGGAGGCCTGCATGTGCGCCACCGCGGCGAGCGTCTCCTCCTGAATGGCGGCCACGAGGCCGCCGATCTCCTTCGTGGACTGGGCGCTCCGCTCGGCGAGCGTGCGCACCTCCTGGGCCACCACCGCGAAGCTCTTCCCCTGCTCGCCCGCCTGGGCGGCGATGATCGCGGCGTTGAGGGCGAGGAGGTTCGTCCGGTTCGTGATGTCGTCGATGATGCCGACGATGCGGCCGATCTCCTGCGCGCGCCGGCCGAGCCCCTCGATCACTTCGGCCGAGCCGCCGATGGCGGCCGAGATGCGCGCCATGCCGGTGGTGGACCGCTCCACGGCCTTGAGCCCGCCGGCCACCGCGTCGGCCGACCGGCGCACGGCCGCCTGGCCGCTCGATACGGCCTCGCCCGACCGCCGCGCGATGTCCGCCAGCTCCTGGCCGCGCTCGCTGATGCGCCGGGCCGACGCCACCATCTGCGCCACAGCGGAGGCGGTCTCCGCCGCGCTTGCCGCCTGCCCCTGGGCGTTCTCGGCCACCTCCTGCACGTTCGCCGACAGCTCGAGCATCGTCGACGTCATTTCCTCGATGGCCGCCTGCGCCCCCTCGGCGCCCTTCGCGCCGTCGTCGCTCGCCGCGGCGATCCCGCCCGCGGCCGCCGCCACCTCGCCGGCCCCGCCGCGCACCTCGCCGACGAGCCCGCGCAGGCCGGTGACCATGTTGGCGAACGCCCGGCCGAGCAGGTCGCGGTCCGACTTGGGCCGGACCGACTCGCGCAGATCACCGGTGGCCACGGCCTCCGCCGTGCGGGCGATCGCCCGCAGGTAGGTCGTCATCTCCGAGAAGGCCCAGCCGAGGACGTCGCGGTCGGACCTGGGCGTCACCGATGTGCGCAGGTCGCCCTGGCTGATCGCCTCCGCGGCGGCCGCCATCGACTTGAGGTAGATGCCCATGCCGTTGAAGGCCTGGCCGAGCACGTCCCGATCGGAGCGCGGCTCGACGCGGGCGCCGAGGTCGCCGTCGGCGATGCGCTGCGCCGTCGCGGCCATGTCGCGGAGGTAGGCCGTCATCCCGTTGACCGCCTCGGTGAGCCTGGCCGTCTCGTCGCGGCCCTGCGTCGGCACCCGCTCCGGCAGATCGCCCACCGCCACGCGCTCCGCGATCCGCACCGCGAGCGCGATGGGGCGCGTGAGGCTGCGGGTGAGCACCCACCCGACGAGCGCGGCCAGCGCGATCGCCAGGGTCACGGCGGCGTACGTCGTCGCCGAGGCCCGCGCGACCAGCCCCTTCAGCTCCGCCTCGTATGCCGCCTTGGCCTGGCTGGCCTCCTCGCCGAGGCGCTGGGCCGCCGCCTCGACCGCGCGGCCGGAATCGGCGTACTGCCCGAGCGCGACCCGGGCCGAGACCGGGTCGGCGATGAGGCCGGAGCCGATCATCCCGGAGACCGTGGCGAAGCCCGACTCGTAGTCCGCGAGCGCCGCGCGCATGTT
>DASVDK010000268.1:0-8517 GCA_036381125.1 Thermodesulfobacteriota bacterium
AACTCCACGCGACCCATCTGCCGGGGGCGTGCCGGCGACGGCTTCGGGTGCGCCTGGCACCGTGCGGCTCCGAGGTCCGCCCAATCCACCTAGCTCTTGTACTCGGGGCACTCCCGGTCGAGCAGCCGCAGGAGGGCCGGCCAGGCGCGGTGGCCCGACGGGCGGCCGCCCTGCTCGAACTGCCGGGCGGTCTTCTCGCAGACCTCCGGCGGCGGGATGACGAGCGGGGCGCCGGTGGACTGCGCGTCGATCTGCACCTCGCAGGCGCGGTTGAGGTTGAACATGAGGCCGAACGCCTCCGGGATCGTCCGCCCGGCGGTGAGCAGCCCGTGGTTGCGCAGGATCATGGCCCGTCTGTCGCCCAGGTCGGCCACCAGGCGCGCCCGCTCGTCGAGGTCGAGCGCGATCCCCTCGTAGTCGTGGTAGGCGACGCGGTTGTAGAACTGGAGCGCGTGCTGCGAGATCGGCAGGAGCCCGCAGGCGAGCGCCGACACCGCCTCGCCCGCACGCGTGTGCGTGTGGAGCACGCACTCGACGTCGGGCCTGGCCATGTGGACCGCGGAGTGGATGGTGAAGCCCGCCTTGTTGATCGTGTAGGGCGACTCGTCGAGGAGGTTGCCCTCGAGGTCGACCTTGACCAGGCTCGAGGCCGTGACCTCGTCGAACGTGAGCCCGTACGGATTGATGAGGAACTGATCGTGCCGCCCTGGCACCCGCGCCGAGATGTGGGTGAAGATGAGGTCGGTCATCCGGAAGTGGTGGACCAGCCGGTAGCAGGCGGCCAGCTCCACCCGGACCTCCCATTCGGTCTTCCGGGCCACCGGCGCCCCCTGGAGGTCGGGGATGCGCGCCAGGGCGTCGATCGTCGTCGTCATGTCCTCGATCCTACCGCTCAATGGCCCCCGACCGCCGGGCGGTCGCGCTCGATGGCGTTGCGGACCAGCGCGGCGTACCGGTACCAGACGTGGGCGAACTTCCCGTAGGGCGCCGTGACGAAGAACGCCGCCACGAAGCCGAGGTGGATCGTGAGCAGGGTCCCCATCGCCGCGGTCTCGCGGAAGGCGAGGAGCGCGAGCCCCGTGACGTTCGTCAGGTTGAGGATGACGAGGAACGCCACGTCCATGCCGAGCATCCGCCGCTCGGCCGGCGCCCGGTCGGCCTTCGCCTTGAGCCAGAGGAGGCCCGTCGTGCCGATCACCATCATGATCCCGCCGGACGTCCCGAGCAGCACCGGGACGCTGAAGAACGGGTAGGGGGCCTGCCAGTGGAGGAAGTGGTCGTAGATCGCCGCCGTCGTCGTCGACGCGAACGCGAGGAGGAAGCCGTAGAAGACGAGGTGGTGGTGCCACCGCCTCGACTGCGAGAAGCGCTCGTCGGGGTAGTTGCAGCCGTCCCCCCCGCCGTCCAGGTACCGGAGGCTGAAGGCGTCCTCGACCGCCTTCCAGAACGCACTGGGCGAGATCACCTGCCGGAGGCTCCCGCGCGTGTCGCGCCAGAAGCGCACGGTCCCGACGGCGAGCGCGCCGACGCCGTACAGGGTGATCGCCAGGGCCGGCAGCACCATGGCGAGGTACGGGACGACCCGGTAGAAGGCCCCTTCGCCCCGGTGGATCGAGAAGAGCACCTCGGGCCCCTGCCAGGCCAGCGTCAGGAGGAAGACGATCGCGATGGCGATCAGGCTCACCACAAGGCCCGACCGGGCGCTCTGCCGGTAGAACCGCCCGAAGATCCCCGGCCACGTGTAGTCGCGGTACGTCTCGGTGCGGAGCGCCGAGAGGATCTGCGGCACGTTGATGGCGAACTCGTGCGGCGGGGCGTACTGGCAGGCGTAGTAGCAGGCCCGGCAGTCGAAGCAGAGGTTGGCCAGGTACGTGACGTCCGCCGCCGTGAAGACGCGCCGCCGCTCCATCGCGGGGAAGACCGCGCAAAAGCCTTCGCAGTAGCGGCAGGCGTTGCAGATGACCATCTGCCGCTCGGCCTCTCTCAGCACCTCAAGCCCGGGCATGTCGTGCGGCCTCCCGTCCCGCGATCCTGCCGAATACCGTTCCGATGGTGAGCCCGAAGCCCGCGAGGTAGCCGCGGCCGAGGATGTTCCCGGCCATGACCTCTCCCGCGGCGAAGACGTTGGGGGAGGGCCGCTCGCTGCGGAAGAGCACGCGCGCGTGGTCGTCGACGGCCACCCCGAGGTACGTGAACGTGATGCCCGGCCGCAGGGGATAGGCCCAGAAGGGGGGCCGGTCGATCGGGCGGGCCCAGTGGCTCTTGACCGGCGTGATCCCCTCGGTGCGGCAGTCGTCGAGCGCGCCCGGATCGAAGCGCCCCGGCCGGACGGCGCGGTTGAAGGCGTCGACCGTCGCCTCGAGGGCGCCGGGGTCGAGGTGCAGCTCGGCGGCAAGCTCCTCGAGGCTGCCGCGCTCGATCGGCGGGAACACCGACGGCATGAAGAGGTCGAACGACTTCGAGTCGATGATGGAGTAGGCGACCTGGCCCGGCTGCTCGGCGATGAGCCCGCCCCAGATGGCGTAGCGCTTGGGCCAGAAGTCCTCCCCCTCGTCGTAGAACCGGCGCGCCTCCCGGTTGACCACGATCCCGAAGGGGACGCTGTCGAGGCGGGTGATGATGCCGCCGTCGGTCATCGGCGCGCGGGCGTCGACCGCCACGGCGTGGAACCGGCGCGGGTTGCCGACCGGCGTGGCGCCGTGCTCGAGGAGCGCCTCGAGGACGCGGCCCTGGTTGTAGGGGGTCCCGCGGACGACGAAGTTGTCCGCGGCATCGCCCCAGTACTTCCTGAGCCACTCCCGGTTGGCCTCGAAGCCGCCCGAGGCGACGACGACCGCCTTCGCGCGGACCTCCTCCTCCCGCCCCGCGTGCGCCACGACGGCCGAGTGGAAGACGCCGTCGCGCACGTCGAGGCGCCGCACCTCCGCCTCGTAGCGGATCTCGACGCCGAGGGCGCGCGCGGTCGCGTAGTAGGCGTTCATCATCGCCTTGCCGCCGCCGAGGAAGAAGAGGTTCGTCCGGGCGAGGTGGAGCGTGCCGGAGAGGGGGCGCTGCCACCTGACGCCGTGGGCCCACATCCACTCGTCGAAGTCGGCCGACTCCCGGATCGTCAGCCGCGCCAGCGCCTCGTTGGTCTCGCCCCCCGTGACCCGGACGAGGTCGTCCCAGAACTCCTCCTCCGAGTACGGGCCGGTCACGTACTGGGTGGCGGCGGGGTGGACGTAGCGGATGTCGCGCGTGTGGCGGCTGTTGCCGCCCCGGTAGACCTCCGGCGCCGCCTCGAGCAGGAGCACGCTCGCCCCGGCGCGGCGCGCGGTCATGGCCGCGCAGAGGGCGGCGTTGCCCCCGCCGATGACAAGGACATCGAACACGTGGCTCACGTCTTTCTCCGAGGGTTAGATCACGCCATGGGGCCAGGTGAGTCCGAAGAGCCGGGTCAGCCCCGACAACGCGAGGAGCACGACCAGCGTGTAGGCCGCCACGCCGGCCCACCGCATGCGGGCCATCGTGGCGAGGAAGAGCGGCACGAAGACGCCGGCGGCGACGTACGGGCCGAAGAGCCAGAGGAGGATCACGAAGGCGACCATCCACCCGAACGCCGTCAGCGCGGACCGCACCGCCGCGCCGTCGGCGGCCGGGCCCTCGGGGCCGCGCCGCATCCGACGCACGTCGAGCACGAGCTGCGCGAGGCTGACGGCCACGCCGGGGATCGTGGCCAGCAGCGGCAGGAGCCTCGCCCCCTCGTCGAAGCCGAAGCTCGCGACGAGCGCCGCCGAGAAGACCACGAGGGTGCCGGCGCTGACCGCGACGTGCCAGGCCGGGCCGCCCTGCGGCTCCGCCTCCGCGTCGTGGCTGCGGCTCGACTTCAGGCTGCTCCGGATGCCCCACACCACCGAGAAGAGGAGGAGGAGCAGCAGGACGATGACCCAGGGCCTCGTCACCCACGAGGCGCCGTGCAGGTTCACGGTGAGCCAGTAGTACCGCTCCGTCGGGAGGCTGAGGACGTAGCCGATGAGGAGCGGCGCCCGGGGATAGTCGGCCCGCTTCATGATCCAGGCGGCGACGCCGAGGAGGATCATGGCGACGAGCGTGCCGATGTTCGGGCTGTCCTGGTAGGCGCCGACGAGCATGATGAGGAGGACCGCGGGCGCGAGCCGGACGAAGGGGACGTACGTGAGCCGGGCCAGGAGCGGGCTCATGAGGAACGCCAGCCCGGCCCCGACCACGTTGGCGATCGCGAAGCTCCAGACGATCGTGTAGACGAGGTCGAGGTGCTCGGTCATGATGCGGGGCCCCGGCTGGACGCCGAAGACCAGCAGGGCGCCCATCATGATGGCGGCCGGCACGCCGCCGGGGACGCCGAAGAGGAGCGTCGGGATGAGGTCGCCCGCCTCGACGGCGTTGTTCGCGCTCTCCGGCGCGATGATGCCCCGCACGTCGCCCCGGCCGAAGCGGCTCTTGTCGCGGCTCGACGCGACGACCTGCCCGTAGGCCATCCAGGTCCCCGCCGTGGCGCCGATCCCGGGGAGGATGCCGGCCCAGATGCCGATCAGGGCGCCGCGCAGGACGAGCCACCGGTGCCGGACGATGTCCCGGATCCCCTCGAGCCAGCCGCCGCCGATCGCCGTGAGGCTGGAGGCGACCGCGCCGCGGTGGAGGAAGTCGGCCATCTCCGCGAGGCCGAAGACGCCGAGCGCGATCGCGATCAGCGGCAGCCCCTCCATGAGGGCGGTCGTGCCGAAGGTGAACCGGTACTCGGCGGCGTTCGGGGCCGAGCCGACCGTCCCGAGCAGGAGCCCGAGGAGGCCGGCCGCCGCCCCCTTGAGGATCTTCCCCTCGGCGAGCGACACCGCGAAGCTGACGCCGAGGAGGCAGAGCACGAAGATCTCGGGCGATCCGAACGCGAGGACCAGCGGTCTCGCGATCGGGATCGAGAGCGTCAACCCGAACGCCCCGATGAGGCCGCCGAGCATCGAGGCGAGGAACGAGACGGCGAGCGCCCGGCCGGCCTGTCCCTGGCGGGCCAGGGCGTGCCCATCCATCATGACGACCGCCGCGGACGCCGATCCCGGGGCCGCGAGCAGGACCGCCGAGATGACGTCCGCGGTGTGGACCACCGCCACGGCGCCCACCATCAGCGCCATGGCGTGGGCCGCCTGGAGTCCGAAGACGAACGGCAGGAGAAGGGAGACCGCCGCCGTGCCCCCCAGCCCCGGAATGACGCCCACCAGCGTGCCGGTGAGCACGCCGACGAGCAGCATCCCGAGGAGACCGGGGTCGGCGAAGGCGGCGAGGGCGTCGAGGGCGGCTCCCGGCACGGACGGCGGCTCCCGGCCCTAGAACTTCACGCCGAACTTCGTCGAGACGAGGTCGCGCGCGAACGCCCGGACCTCGGGCGGCAGCGACAGGGCCTCGCGCAGCGCCTTCTCGACGGCGTCGCCGGAGAAGGTCGGGTAGCCCTCCATGAGGTCCTCGCTCTTCTCCTTGAACTCGGGGCTCTCGATGAGGCGCCGCGAGCCCTCGTAGAGGGCTGCCAGCACCTCCTTCGGCGTCCCTTCGGGCGCCCAGAGCGCCTTCTGGTAGGCGAACCCGGCGGCCATGAAGGCGAGGTACGCCCGCCAGGCCACGCCGCCGGGGGCCTCGTTGTAGATCCGCTGGTAGACCTCCGGCACGGTCGGCAGGTCGGGCACGGTCGGGTCGCGCTCGACCTTGCCCGGCCCGGTGAGGAGGCCGAACGACATGAGCGGCGTCACCTTGCCCTGGGAGATCAACGGGACGACCTGGGTCTGGTAGGCGGTCGTCGTCTGGTAGTCGACGGTCGTCTCGCCCCGCTCGAAGGCGAGCCGCGCCGGCCCGCGCCCCTCGAAGCCGAGCACCGACTTCACGTCGAGCTTGAGCAGCTCGAAGGTGAGCAGCGTGACCAGGTCGAGGCCGGTCGCGCTGATGCCGCCGTAGACGAGCGGCGTCTTCGGCTTGAGGAGGTCGGCCGGCACCTTCACCCCCGTACGGGGCGAGGTGTAGATGACGCCGCCGGTGGCGGTGACGATGACCGGCGTCAGCTTCTCGAAGTCGTAGCGGACCTGCGGCCGCCCGAGGAGGTAGTGGAACGCGGTCGTGCCCGACGTGGCCAGCAGCGTGAGGCCGTCGGGACGGGCGGAGGTGGCGAAGTGGTTGGCTCCGGTGATGCTCTCGCCGCCCGGCATGTTCCGGACGATGACGCGGGGGTTCCCCGGGACGTGCCGCTCGAGGTAGGGGGCGATGAAGCGGGCCCAGACGTCGGTGCCGCCGCCGGCGCCGAAGGGGACCACGATCTCGATCGTCTTGCCCGCGTAGTACTCGGCGGCCTGTGCCGGGGGCGCGACGAGCATCAGGCTCAGTGCCAGGACGGCGATGACGACTCGGCGGGATCCTCTCCATCGGGTGAGGGTCATGTCGACCACCTCCTTGGGTAGTATCGATCCACGATGATCGCCCCGGGCGGCGGTGCGCCACACCGCTCCCGCTCGGCGCACGTTGTCTAGCGCGCCCGGACCGCCTCGACGACCGCCCGGGCCACGTCGCCCGTCCGGTCGCGGCCGCCGAGGTCGGGCGTGCGCACCCGTCCCTCCGCGATCACCCGGTCGACCGCGCGCGCAATCCGCGCGGCGGCGGCCCTGGCCGCGTCGTCGTCGTGACGCTGGCCGAGCCAGGCGAGCAGCATCTGCATCGACAGGATCTCGGCCACCGGGTTGGCCATCCCGCGGCCGGCGATGTCGGGCGCCGAGCCGTGCACCGCCTGCGCCATGGCCGTCCCGGCGCCGACGTTCAGCGACGGCGCCAGGCCGAGGCCGCCCACGAGCCCGGCCGCCTCGTCGGACAGGACGTCGCCGAAGAGGTTCGTCGTCACGACGACGTCGTACGCCTCCGGCCGCTGGACCAGGAACATGGCGAACGCGTCGACGTGGGCCGTGTCGAAGGCCACCTCGGGGTAGCGCGCCGCCGCCTCGCGGCAGCAGTCGAGGAAGAGCCCGTCGCCCAGCTTGAGCACGTTCTGCTTGTGCACGGCGGTGACGCGCCCCTGCCGGCCCCGGGCGCGCGCGCGCTCGGCCGCGAGCGCGAAGGCGTACTCCGCGATCCGGCTCGAGGCCCTGCGGGTGACGACCCGCACCGAGATCACCGTGTCGGCGTCGGGCCGGATCTCGCCGTTGCCGTCGAGCACGTTCCGGTCGGCGTAGAACCCCTCGGTGTTCTCGCGCACGACGACGAGGTCGACGCCGGCGAACCGCGTCTGGACCCCGGCGAACGACCGGGCCGGCCGCACGTTGGCGTAGAGGTCGAACCGCTTGCGCAGGGTCCCGCTCGGGTTGGCCATCTCCGGCCGCCCGGCGGCGTAGGTGTGGTGGCTCACCGGGCCGAGGAGGAAGCCGTCGCAGGTCTCGAGCGCCGCCACCGTCGCGGCCGGCAGGGTCGAGCCCTCCCGCTCGTAGGCCGAGAGGCCCATCGGGAGCGGCACCCAGTCGATGGCCGGGCCGCCGATCACGGCCCGCGCCGCCTCGACGGCGTCCACCGCGGGCGGGACCACTTCCGGTCCGATGCCGTCCCCCTCGAGGACGCCGATCCGGTACGGGCGCATCGCGAGACTACCCCCCGATCCGCGTCCGGCGCCCGGGGGGCGGGCCGTCGAGTGAGGTGCCGTAATGGTCGCGGGCCATCGCGAGGCGGACCGCCATCGCGTGCTCCATGTGCGTCCGGGCGACCGCCTCGGCCCGGGCGGAGTCGCGGTCGCGCAGCGCGCCGACGAGCGCCTCGTGCTCCGCGGCGACCTCGGCCAGGCGACCGGGGTGCTCGAAGGTGGTCCGGCGGAAGCGGCCGAGCGTGTCGTAGATCCTCGACATGAAGTCGAGGAGGAGCGGGTTGCGCGCCGCCTGGCAGATCGCCCGGTGCAGCTCGAGGTTCAGCGCGGCGAGCGCCTTCGCGTCGGGACGGGGCTTGCGGAGCCCCGCGGTGAACCGCTCGTGCAGCGCCTCGATCTGCGCGAGGTGCAGCGGCGTGAGGCGCGTCGCGGCGAGCCGGGCCGCGGTTGCCTCGAGGGGGACCCGCACCTCGTAGAGGTCCGCGATCTGCTCCTCCGTCAGCTCCCGGACCACGAGGCCCGCCGGCGTCTCCTCGGCGAACCCCTCGGTCACGAGGCGCAGGATCGCCTCGCGCACCGGCGTCCGGCTCGCCTTGACCGACGCGGCGATCTGCCCCGCGACGAGCCTCGTCCCGGGAGCGAGGTCGCCGTTCAGGATCCGCTGCCGGATGAGGGCGTAGACGCGATCCCGGGTCGACGACCGTCCGGAGGGCGCGGCCGCATTCACCTGCATGCACCTGTATGCAGCATCACGAACACCGTTAGCACGAGCGCGGGCCGGGCGTCAAGGCAGCGCATCCCCGCAAGCGGCCCCTGGGGTCAGGTCTTTCCATTTTCCAGGGGGTCAGGTCTTTCCATTTTCCAGACGCGGCCCCTGGGGTCAGGTCTTTCCATTTTCCAGGGGG
>DASVDK010000269.1:0-8695 GCA_036381125.1 Thermodesulfobacteriota bacterium
GCGGGAAGCCCGCGTCGCGGATCGGCGAGGTCGTGCCAGGGGGCGCCGCAGTCGCCCACGACGATCGCCTCGCGCCTGGCCGCCGCGAGCCCCACGAGCCCCCCGGCCCCGCCGCCCGCCACCGAGACCGGCACCCTGAGCGGGTCGGCCGGGGCCGGCGCGCCGGTGAGCAGCCGGAGCGTGAGCTGCTCCTTGGCCCGGTCGAGCGAGAAGATCGCGCAGGCGTCGAGCTTCAGCTCGTCGGCGAGGAGCCGGACGATCGCCTCGAGCCGGCGCTCGATCTCGGTGGTGGAGTTCGAGACCTCGATGACCCGCGCGAGCAGCGCAGCGGCGTCAGCCATCGCGGTTCCTTCCGCGGGGTCGGGTCCCGCCCTTGCCCTTGCCCTTGCCCGAGCGGGACGTCTTCGCGCCGGGCCCGGACGCCTTCGCGCCGCGCGCCTTCGACCCGGACGCGCCGCCGGCCCCGGGCTCCGACGGCCGCACCCGCCGGCCCTTCTCGGCCGCCGCGGCCTCGCCGGACGGCGCGGCCTTGCCCGACCGCGCGGCCGTCCCGGAGACCTTCGGCGGCCGGGACCGGCGGGCCTGGCGCTCGGCCAGGACGGGGGCGGAGTGCATGTCCGCCGGGCCGCCGACGGCCGGGGTCGCGATGATCGTCGGGAGCGCCCCGAGACTCACCCCGATCGACTCGCCCGCCTCCCGTGATCCGGCCAGCGCCAGGGCGCGCCGGTAGGCCTCCACGTACCGCCGCGCCGACGCGTCCCAGGAGAAGTCGGCCGACATCCCCGCCACCTGGAGGGCGCGCCACCGTTCGCGGTCCCGGTAGAGGGCGAGCGCCCGGTCCACCGCCGCGACGAGCGCCGCCGTCTCGTAGGGGACGAAGACGAAGCCGTTGCCCCCCGCCTCGGGCGGCGCCTCGACGACCGTATCGGCGAGGCCGCCGGTCGCGCGCACGACCGGCACGGTGCCGTAGCGGAGGCTCATCATCTGGTTGAGCCCGCACGGCTCGTACCGGGACGGCATGAGGAAGAGGTCCGCGCCGGCCTCGACGAGGTGCGAGAGGGCGTTGTCGTAGGCGATGGTGACGCCCACATGGGACGGGTAGCGCGCCGCCGCGTCGCGGAAGAGGTTCTCGTAGGCCGGGTCGCCGGCGCCAAGGAGGACGAACTGGGCCCCTCGCGCCGTGATCTCGGGCAGCGCCTCGGCCATCAGGTCGCACCCCTTCTGGTCGGCGAGGCGGGTGACGACGCCGATCAGCGGCGCGTCGGGCCGCTCGGGCAGGTGGTAGGCGCGCTGGAGCGCCGCCTTGGCCGCCGCCTTGCCGGACAGGTCGGCCGCGCTGTATCGCTTCGGGATGTACGGGTCGGTCTCCGGGTTCCACTCGTCGACGTCGATCCCGTTCAGGATGCCGATCAGCCGGTCGGCCCTGGCACGCAGGACGCCGTCGAGACCGTGCCCCATCTCCTCGGTCTGGATCTCGCGGGCGTACGTGGGGCTCACCGTGGTGAGCAGGTCCGCGTAGACGAGCCCGGCCTTGAGGAAGCCGATCTTGCCCCAGAACTCGATGCCGGCCGGCGTGAAGTGCTCCCACCCGAGCCCCGTGAGGTGCATGTCGTAGTGCCAGAAGAGTCCCTGGTAGCCGAGGTTGTGGATCGTGAACACCGAGGCGGCGCGGCCGATGGACGGGTCGGCGGCGTAGAGGCCCTCGAGCTGGGCGGGCACCAGCCCCGTCTGCCAGTCGTGGCAGTGGAAGAGGTCGGGCCGCCCGAGGTCCGTGCGGCCGAGCTCCAGGACGGCGCGCGAGAAGACCGCGAACCGCTCCGCGTTGTCCTGGAAGTCCTGGCCGGCGACGCCGTAGAGCCCGTCGCGATCGTAGTAGCGGTCGGCCTCGAGGAAGTAGACCGGCACCTCGGCCCCGCCGCGGCCGGCGAGGCGCCCCTCGTGGACCGGGACCCGCTCGGTCCGTCCCGAGATCGGCACCTCGAGGACGACCCCCGTCTCGCGAATCGCGTGGGCGGCCCGGTCGACCTGCCGGTAGAGCGGCATGACGACGCGCACGTCGACGCCGAGCCGCGCGAGGGCCACGGGGAGGGCCGCCGCCACGTCGGCGAGCCCGCCGGTCTTGGCGAACGGCGCGACCTCGGACGCCGCGAAGAGGACCCGCATCAGATCTTCGCCTCGCGCAGGAACGCGGCCGCCTCCTCCGGCGGCGTCGGGTTGATGAAGAAGTCGCTCCCCCACTCGAAGCCGCCGACGCGCGTGAGCTTCGGGATGATCTCGAAGTGCCAGTGGTAGGCGGCCGGATCGACGGTGGCGCCGCGCAGGGGGAACGTGTGCAGGACGAAGTTGTACGGCGGGCTCGCGAGCACGCGGTCGAGCCGCCGCAGCGTCTCCGACAGCAGGCGGGCGAGCGACTCGAGGTCCTCCCGGCCGGCCGCCTCGAACGCGGCCTGGTGGCGCTTGGGCACGACCCAGGTCTCGAACGGGAAGCGAGGCGCGAAGGGCTCCATGACCAGCGTGAAGGCGTCCTCGGCGACGACCCGCGCCCCCTGCGAGGTCTCCTGGCGCACCACGTCGCAGAGCAGGCAGCGCTCCTTGTACGTGAAGTAGCCGCGCATCCCTTCCAGCTCCTCGGCGACCTCCTTGGGCACGACCGGCAGGGCGATGAGCTGCGAGTGCGAGTGCTCGAGGGTGGCGCCGGCCGCCTCGCCGTGGTTCTTGAAGACGAGCGCGTAGCGCAGGCGGACGTCGTTGCGCAGGTCGGCGATGCGCGCCTGGAAGGCGCGCAGCAGGTCCAGGACGCGGGTGGGCGGCAGGCTGGCCAGCGTGGCGGCGTGATCGGGGGTCTCGATGAAGACCTCGTGCGCGCCGATGCCGTTCATCCGATCGTACACGCCGTCGCCCGTCCGATCGAGGTCGCCCTCGATCCGCAGCGCCGGGAACTTGTTCGGGACGACGCGGACCTGCCACCCCGGGGTGTCGGGGCGGCGCCCCGGCTCCCCGATGGCGAAGATCTCGCCGGGCGTCTTCTCCTCGTTGCCCGGGCAGAAGGGGCAGAACCCGCCCCGCCTGCGCTCCGTCGCGGGACCGAAGTCGGTGGGGCGGCGCCCGCGCTCGCTCGAGATGATGACCCAGCGGCCGGTGATCGGGTCCCTGCGGAACTCGGGCATGCGGCGTTGGTCTCCTCGCGTGGCCGCTGTCCGTCACGTCCGAGCCGCCGGGCGACGGCCGGTCCCGCGCAGCTCCCCGGTACGATCTCGCCCGGCGCCGTGCCCGCGTCGTCCGAGCCGCCGCGCGCCCGGCGCCGCGTCGAAGCCGGACGGCGCGATCGTGCGGCTCGGAGCGCTCGGCTCGCTAGACGGGCCGCCTCCGCTCGTCCGCCTCGGCGGCGGTCTTGCACTCGATGCACTGCGTCGTGACGGGCCGCGCCGACAGACGGGCCTCGGCGATCGGCTCGCCGCACTCCTCGCAGATGCCGAACGTGCCGTCGTCGATGCGCGCCAGCGCTTCGCGGATCTTGCCGATGAGCCGGCGCTCGCGGTCGCGGATTCGGAGGAGGAAGTTGCGGTCGGCCTCGAGCGAGGCCCGGTCGGTGGGATCCGGGAACGCCTCGCGGCCGGTCCCCATCCCCTCGACCGTCCGTCCCGCCTCCTCGAGGAGGTCGTTGAGCTGACGGGTCAGGAGTTCTCGGTAGAAGGCGAGCCGGTCGGCGTGCATGGTATGGCCGAGATCGCTCCTCGCGATGGACGAACCACGAGCCTAGCGCGGCCTGGCAGGCCGGCGCAAGCCGCGGGTCGTCAGCCCTCGGGGGGCAGGTCGGCCTCGCCGGGCCGCACCCACGTGCCGCTCTTGCCGCCCCGCTTGCGCACCAGGCGCACGGCGTCGATCACCATGCCGCGGTCGACCGCCTTGCACATGTCGTAGATCGTGAGCGCCGCGACCGACACCGCCGCGAGCGCCTCCATCTCGACGCCGGTCTTCCCCTCGACCCGCGCCACGGCCTCGATCTCGACCGTCGCGAGCGGCTCTCCGGGGCGCAGGCGGAAGTCCACGGTGACCGACGAGAGCCCCAGGGGGTGGCACATGGGGATCAGCTCCCCGGTCCGCTTGGCGGCCATGATGCCGGCCACGCGGGCGACCCCGAGGACGTCCCCCTTCTCGACCGTGCGGTCGGCGATCCGCCGGAAGGTCTCCGGCGCCATGCGCACCGCGCCGCGCGCCACGGCCTCCCGGCGGGTCACCGGCTTGCCGCCCACGTCCACCATCCGGGCCGCGCCTCGCTCGTCGAAGTGCGTCAGGCTCATGGCCGCCCCTCCGCGCGCCGCACCTGGTAGGCTAGCGTATCATGCCCGAGACGAGCCGGATGGCGCTGGTGGTCCTGAGCGATGCGGACGATCGCCTCGAGGAGGCGGCCGCCTTCGTCGCCTCGGCGGCCGCGATGGACATGGCGGTGCGCGTCCTCGTCGCGGGGCGGGCGCTCGCTCGCGTCCTGGGCGGCGGCCTGCCCGCCGCGGCGGCCGCGCGCCTGGCCGAGGCGCGGACGCTCGGCGACGTGCGGCTCTTCGCCTGCAGCGCCGCGCTCCGGCGGGCGGGCGGGACGCGGGAGTCGGCCCTGGCGCAGGAGCCGCGGCTCTTCGACGACGTCGTCGGCGTCCCCGCGTTCCTCGCGGAGCACCTCTCCGGGGCCGAGGTCCAGCTCGTGTTCTGACCTCACCTCGCGCCGGACGCCTCGCGGAGGTCGAGCCGCTCGTGCGCTCCGGTGACCGACAGCCCGGGCCTCGGTCCGCCCCCGACGGCGTGGAGGCGGTCGGCGTGCACCGCGGCGCCGAGGCCGTGGCGCGCGGTCGGCATCGGCGCGAGCACGGCCCACCGATCCGCCGACGGGTCGTAGGCGAACGCGTCGGCGTACGTTCCCTCGCGGCTCTCGCCGCCGAGCACGATCGCGAGCCCGAGGAGCGCCGCCCCGCCGACGCCGCTCCTCGGGGCCGGCATGGGGGCGGCCGCGCGCCAGGCGTCACGGCCGGCGTCGTAGACCTCGGTCACCTGGAGATTGCGGCCGAAGTCCCCGTCGAGGCGCCCGCCGGCGGCCACGAGGCCGGGGGCCACGGCGACGACGGCCAGGTGATCGCGGGGCGTCGGCAGGGACGCCCGCGGCACCCATCGGTCGGTCGCCGGGTCGTAGACCTCGTGCGCGCCGGTGTTGCGGCGCCCCTCGCCCACCCCGCCGACCGCGTGGATGCGGCCGTCGCACATCGCGGCGCCGAGCGCGCCGCGCGCGGTCGGCAGCGGGGCCGCCCGGCTCCAGCGATCCGTCCCCGGGTCGTAGACGAAGACGTCCGCCACCGGCTCCCAGGCAGGTCCGTAGCCGCCCACCACGTAGACGCGCCCGCCGAGTGCGGCGATCCCCACGTGATGACGGGGCGCCGGGAGCGGCCGGACGGCGCGCCAGGCGCCGGAGGCGAGGTCGTACACCTCGACGAGGTCCGTGGCGCGGCCCTCGGCGACGAACCCGCCGACCACGTAGAGCCGCCCGTCGAGCATCGCGGCGGCGACCTCGGTGCGCGGCGTCGGCAGCGGCGCCGCCGGGCTCCAGCGCCCCTCGCGAGCCGCGTCGCCGGCGAGGGCGCCGGCCAGGGCGGCGGCGAGGAGGACGACGACGGGTGCGGTCATGGCCGTCGCGCCCGTGCGAGCGCCTCGGCGACGCCCGGGGCGCCGTCGAAGTTCAGGTGGACGTAGGACGCGAGCACGCGGCCGATCACGAAACCCTCCTCGCCCCACGGCGTGCCGTCGGGTCGGCTGAGCGCGTACGCGAGAAGCGCGCCCGCGGGCGGTGAGGCGAGCCGGGACACGTGGAAGCGGTGGCCGTGCACGCGCGTACCCGGAGGCCCGAGGAGCGTCGGCCGCGTGGTCTCGACGGCGACGTACCCGAAGTCGACGAGCCCGCCGGTCATGACGGCCACGGCGCCGGGCAGGGCGCCCGCCATCTGGTGCGCGCGCCCCTCGGCGTCCACGAGGCGGTCGGCCAGGTAGAGGAGACCGCCGCACTCGGCGTACACCGTGCCGCCCCGCTCGACGAACGCGCGCACCGCCGCCCGCATGGGCGCGTTCGCCTCGAGCGCCGCCGCGTGCCGCTCCGGATAGCCGCCCCCGAGGTAGAGCGCGTCGACGTCCGGGAGGCGGCGGTCGGCGAGCGGCGAGAAGGGCACGACCCTGGCGCCCGCCTCGTCGAGCCGCTCGAGGTTGGCCGGGTAGTAGAAGGCGAAGGCCTCGTCGCGCGCCACGCCGACGCGGGCGCCGCCCGACGGATCGGCAGACCGCGGCGGACCGGCCGGCGCCTCGCGGCGCGGATCCGCGGGCCAGCGGCCCGGCGCCGTCTCGAGGCGCGACAGGCGCTCGAGGTCGAGGTGCCGCTCGGCCAGGTCGGCCAGGCGACCGGCGCGCGACGGGTCGGTCTCCGCGGCCGCGTGGAGGCCGAGGTACCGCTCCGGCACGGCGATCTCGCCGTCGAACGGCAGCGCGCCGAGGAGGGGCGGGCCGCCGCTCGACGCGAGCGCCTCGCGCAGGAGCGCCGCGTGCCCCGGACCGCCGACGCGCGTCGCCACCACCCCCGCCAGGTGCAGGTCCCGGTCGAACGTCGCGAACCCGTGGACCAGCGCCGCGACGCTCCGCGCCGCGGTCGACGCGTCGACGACCAGCACCACCGGCAGCCCGAGACGTCTGGCGACGTCGGCCGCGCTCCCGGCGTCGCTGCGCGCGTCGACGCCGTCGAAGAGGCCCATCATCCCCTCGACCACGACCAGGTCGGCGCCCGCCGCGCCGCGCGCCGCTCGCGCCCGGAGCGCCGCGTCGTCCATCAGGTAGGGATCGAGCGTGTGGCAGGGACGGCCGGCCGCGGCGGCGAGATGGGTCGGGTCGAGGAAGTCGGGGCCGACCTTGAACGGCGCGACCGCGAGGCCGCGGCGTCGCAACGCGGCGCAGAGCGCCGCGGCGACCGTGGTCTTGCCCGCGCCGCTCCCCGCGGCGCCGAGGAGGAGGCCGCGCATCGCGCTCATCCCGGCAGGCCCGCTTGACACGATCGGCCGGCTTCTGTAGGAAGCACCGCCATGCTGCCGCCGCTCGAGGGGGTCATCGCCCGGCGCGTCCTGATCAACTTCCGCGCCGACCCGCAGGTCGTCCGGGCCCTCGTCCCCGCTCCCTTCGAGGTCGTCACGCAGGAGGGCGCCGCGGTCGTCGGCGTCTGCCTGATCCGGCTCGCACAGCTTCGGCCGAAGGGGCTCGCGGGCTTCGTGGGGATCGCCTCGGACAGCATGGCCCATCGCGTGGCCGTCCGCTGCCCGACGCCGGAGGGCTTCCGGGAGGGGGTCTTCGTCTGGCAGCGGCACTCGGACACCGCCCTGCTCACGCTGCTCGGCGGCCGGCTCTTCCCCGGCGTCCACCACCGCGCCCGCTTCCACTCGGTCGAGGGGGAGTCGGGCCTCAGGGTGGAGGCGTTCACCGGGCAGTCGCGCTCGGACGTCTCCGTCTCGGCGCGGCGCGTCCCGGAGTGGAGACCCACCCCGCTCTTCCCCACCCTCGAGGCGGCGCGGGCGTTCTTCGCGCGCGGCGACCGCGGCGTCTCCTGCAGCCCCGGCCAGCGCCGGCTCGAGGCGGCCCCACCCGGCACGCTCGAGTGGTCGCCGTCGCCGCTGGCGGTGAGCCACGTGCGCGTCGCCTTCTTCGAGGACCGGCAGCGCTTCCCGGGCGGCTCGATCGCCTTCGACGGCGCCGTCCTCATGCACGCCGTCCCGCACGGGTGGCACGACCTGTCGGTCGTGCCCGAGCTGACGCTGGCCGAGGCGGTGTCCGCGGCGCCCCGGTAGCGCCCGCGTGCCGGGCAGGCCGCGCCGCGCGGCGCCGTCGCGCCGAGGCCGCTACACTCTCCGCATGACCGATGCCAGGGAGCGTCCGCGGCCGGCCGCCGAGGAGACGGCCGGCCGGACCGACGACACCGACCGCGTGCGGATGCGCTGTCCCGTCTGCGAGGCGCCCGCCGACTGGGCCGGCCAGAAGTGGCGCTGTCGCCGCTGCGGCTGGCTCGCCTCCTGAAGCCAGGACGCGGGGTGCTAGTCAGCACCCGTTCAGGATGATCCGCTCGTAGACCGCGACCGCGGCCGTCACCTGGTCGAGCGGGACCGACTCGCGTGCCGTGTGCGCGAGGTCGATGCTCCCCGGGCCGAGGACCACGGCCGGGATCCCGACGCGTGCGAGGAAGCTGCCGTCGGTGCCGTAGGGGACGCCGGCCAGGCGGCTCTCGCCGCCGGCCGCCCGCACGGCGGCGGCCGCCGCCCGGACCACCGGTGCGTCGTCGGGCGTCTCGAGCGGGTCGGTGACGAGGTAGGGCGGGTCGAAGCGGAACTCGAGCCCCCCCTCCGCGCGCCCCACCTCGAGCGCCGCCTCCCGGATCTCCTCCAGCGCGGTCGCCGCGGTCTCGCCCGGCACCAGGCGGCGATCGATGTCGACCCACGCGGCGTCCGGCACGATGTTCGCCTGCAGTCCGCCCGCCATGCGCCCGGCGTTCCACGTGGGCGCGCCGACGCGGGCGTGCTGCCGCGCGGCGAACCGCACCGGGAGGCGCTCCTCGAGCCCGCGCAGCCGCGCCGCCATCTTGAGGATGGCGTTGACCCCCTCGGTGGGCCGGGAGGAGTGGGCGGCCCTGCCG
>DASVDK010000270.1:0-4900 GCA_036381125.1 Thermodesulfobacteriota bacterium
GCCGGCGTCATCCCGGAGCCGGTGTCCTGGACGAGCACGTGGGCGTAGGTGCCGGCGGGGAGCGCGGCGCGGTCGGCGGCCGAACCGGCGACCTGGACGCGCTCGGTGGCGACGGTGATGCGGCCTCCGGCCGGCGTCGCGTCGCGGGCGTTCACGACCAGGTTGAGGAGGGCGGTCTCGAACTGGCCCGGGTCGAGGCGGCAGCGGGGGACGGCGGGATCGAGCCGTGCCTCGAGCACCACCCGCCGGCCGGCCGCCTGGCGCAGGAGCGGCTCGAAGGTGCGGATGAGGTCGTTCGGACAGACCGTTTCCGGGTGGAGGTCCTGGCGCCGCGCGAAGGCGAGGAGCTGGCCGACGAGCCGCGTGCCGCGCTGCACGGCGCGCTCCGCCATCTCGGCGAGCTGCTGGCACTCGGCGTGCCCGGTGCTGCGACGGATCATGGCGAGGCTGCCGGACACCACCGTGAGGAGGTTGCCGAAGTCGTGGGCGACGCCGCCCGTGAGCCGGCCGAGCGCCTCGAGGCGCTGCGACCGGGCGAGGCGAGCTTCGGCTTCGCGCCGGCGGCGTCGGCGCTCGACGAGCAGCGCCGTGGTCGCGGCGACGAGCACCAGGAGGACGCCCGTCGTGCCGCCGAGCGCCATCGCCCTGGTACGCCACTCGGCAAGCAGGGCCTGCTCGGTCAGACCGACCATGACGACGAGCGGGAGGCCCTCGACCGGACGGAAGCTCACGACCCGCACCCTGCCGTCGAGCGGGCTCGGTCCGCGCAGGGTCCGGTTCGGCCCGTCGAGCCTCTGGCGGAATACCTCGCTCTCGGTCGGGATGCTCCCGACCCCCTCGCTGTTCGGGATGCGCGCGACGAGCGTGCCGTCGGCCAGGAAGAGCGCCAGCGAGCCGCCGGGGCCCACGTCGATCCCGTTGTAGAAGCTGGTGAGGGAGCTCACCTCGACCGCGGCGGCGACCACCCCGCCGAAGCCGCCGTCCGGCGCGGTCACGCGCCGGCTCATGCTGAGAAACCAGGTTCCGGTGGAGCGGCTCACGAGCGGCGTGCCGACGTGCAGCCCGAGATTCGGGTCGTCCCGGTGGGCCTGGAAGTAGGGCCGGTCGGCGAGGCTCACGTCCGGCGTGCCGACGTCGGTGTCCTGCGTGATGTGACCGTCGGGACCGATGACGAAGAGCGCACGGACGTACGGGAGGGAGGGGAGCCGCTCCCGCATCGCCTCCTCGAACGCCGGGCTGTGCTTCGGCCTTCCGGGCGTGAGCTCGAGGGCCTGCGCGATCCCCTGGAGCGTGAGGTCGACCGCCAGCATGCTCCTGAGCGTCTGCTCGGCGAGCACGTGCGCGAGCCCCTCGGCCCGGCGCTCCCCCTCGGCGAGCGCCGCCTCGCGGCTACGCCAGAGGTCCGCGGCGGCCAGCGCGACGATGCCCGCCGCGAGAATGGCGGCCGGGACCACGAACGGAAGCGCCTCGCGGCACCGCCCGAAGGCGCGGTGTACCGTGCCGGGCTTCATACGGGGCGAATCGTATCATGGTGGCCGGACGGTCCGGCCAAAGGAAATCCTTCACGAAGTTGCGGTCGCGCCGGCGATCAGGTGCGGCCGCGAAGGCCCAGCTTGTCGAGGAACTCGTCCGCCAGCCTGCCCTCCAGCCCGTGCGGCTCGCCGCGGAGCATGCGGCGGAGCGCGGCCAGCTCGGCGCGGGAGAAGCGCACGGCCTCGAGGACGTGCTCCTCGAAGGCCTCGTAGGCCACGGGTGCGACCGCCCGGGCGACCTTCGCCATCGCCTCGGCGTACGCGCGGATCTCGTACTGGGCGTGCGGGTCGAGCCGCAGCTTGAGGAAGTGGAAGAGGTTGTGGAGGTCGACCTTCCAGTACCACGCCGTCATGAGCGAGACCGGCAGGTTCACCCGGGCCAGCTCGCGCGCCACGCCCCGATCGATGTGGCTGCGGTAGCGGGCGTACATCTGGCGCTGGTCGTCCTCGAGCTCGCGTCGGATCGCCTCGGCCTCCTCGGCGGGGAGCCGCTCGTCGGCCCGGCCCTGCTTGTTGCGCGCCGACTGGAAGCGGATGTCCTCCACGCGCGGCAGGTAGAACTCGTCCCTCGCCTCGGAGTACCGCAGGCTCTCCTCGTTGAGCGAGGCGGTGCGGTGCCGGACCATCTGACGCGCCACGAAGATCGGCAGCCGCATGTGGAACTTGATCTCGACCTGCTCGAAGGGCGAGGTGTGCTGGTGCCGCATGAGGTAGTGGATGAGGGCGCGGTCCTCGCGCACGGTCTTCGTGCCGGCGCCGTAGGACACCCGCGCCGCCTGCACGATGGCCTGGTCGGCGGTCTGGCCGTCGTCGACGAACCGCGGCATGCAGTCGACGGCGCGGACGAAGCCCTTGTCGAGGACCGGGATCGGTTCCCTGAAGTCGGCGAGGAGGTCACGCATGGGGAGCATTCTACACACACCGTGATACACTCCGCCCGTGCCCCGCCCACGGCGTAGTCGCGCATCCGGAGGGCGCCGCCGCTCCGACGACGACCTTTCGCTCTCGCCAGGCCACGTTCGGAAGTTCCGCGGCCGGCTCCTCCGCTGGTTCGCGACGCACGGCCGCGACCTGCCCTGGCGACGCACCGACGACCCCTACCGGATCCTCGTCTCGGAGATCATGCTCCAGCAGACCCAGGTCGATCGGGTGCGGCCGAAGTACGAGGCCTGGGTCGCGAAGTGGCCGTCGTTCGAGGCGCTGGCCGCCGCCTCGCTCGACGAGGTCTGCGCCGAGTGGCGCCCGCTCGGGTACAACATCCGGCCGGTGCGGCTCCACTCGATCGCCCGCGAGACCGTGGCCCGCTACGGCGGCCGGCTGCCCGACGAACCCGAGGCGCTCCTCGGCATGAAGGGGATCGGCCGCTACACCGCCGGAGCGGTCCTCGCCTTCGCCTTCCGCAAGGACGCGGCGATCCTCGACACCAACGTCCTTCGGGTGCTCCACCGGGTGTTCGTCGGCCCGGGCCTGCCCGATGGGGCGGCCGTCTCGAGGCAGCCGCGGGCCGACCACGCGGCGAAGCGGCGCCTCTGGGCCCTCTCCGAGCGGCTCGTGCCGCGCGGCCGGGCCTTCGCCTTCAACTCGGCCCTGATGGACTTCGGCGCCCTGGTCTGCACGGCGCGCAAGCCGCTCTGCCTCGTCTGCCCGATGCGGGACTTCTGCCGGACCTCGCCGCTGGCACGTAGCGGAGGTGCGGGCCGCGTGAGCGGCCCCCGGCCGAAGGCCGGCGCGCCGCGACGCCGGTCCCGAAGCTCGACCTGATATCCTGATGCATGCACCGACACGACCCGTTCGCCCCCTACGACGTGACCGTCTGCGGAATCCCGGAGCTCCCGGGCTACTGCGCCGCCGGCGTGAGTCACGTCCTGTCCATCCTCGATCCCGAGGCGCCCGAGCCCGATGCGTTCGGCGCCTTCGGCGAGCACGCCCGGCTCGAGCTCCGCTTCCACGACGTCATCGACGAGCAGGACGGGCAGGTCGCGCCGAGCCGGGACGACGTCGCGGCGCTCCTCGCCTTCGGCGAGGACCTCCTGCGCGAGCCGCGCGAGGACGCGCACCTCCTCGTCCACTGTCACGCCGGGATCTCCCGCTCGACGGCCGCCCTGACGCTCCTGCTCGCGCAGGCGCGGCCCGACCGGCCGGCCGCCGAGGCGCTGGCCCAGGTGGTCCGCGTGCGGCCGCCCGCCTGGCCGAACCTGCGCGTCGTCGAGCTGGGCGACGCCCTGCTCGGCCGGCGCGGGGAGATCGTGGCGGCCGTCCGCGCGCACTACCGCGCGGTGGTCGCCGCGCACCCCGAGGTGGCGCGCGTGATGCGCCTGGGAGGGCGGGGCCGAGAGGTCACGGGCCTCGATGCCGACTAGCCGCGTCATCGAGGTCGCCGCCGCGCTCCTCGAGCGCGACGGGTGCCTCCTGCTCGCGCAGCGGCCCGCGGGCACGCACCTCGCGGGGCTCTGGGAGTTCCCGGGGGGGAAGCGCGAGGCGGGGGAGACCTTCGAGGCCTGCCTCGCGCGCGAGCTGCTCGAGGAGGTGGGCGCCGAGGTGGAGGTGGGGGACGAGGCGCGGCGGGTGCGCTACACCTACCCCGACCGCACCGTCGAGATCCGCTTCTTCCGCTGCCGGCTCGTCGGCGGCGAGCCGAGACCGCTCCAGGTCGCCGCCGTTGCCTGGGTCCCGCGCGCGGAACTCGGCCGCTACCCGTTTCCCCCGGCCGACCGGGAGGTGGTCGAGTGGCTGTCCGGGGCGCGCGAGCCGGTGACTTGACAAGGTAGCTTCCAGAAGCTACCTTCGCGCCGTGCGATCGGTGGGGCTCAAGGTCCTCAAGAACAAGCTGAGCGAGTACGTGCGCCTGGCGGCATCGGGAGAGGTCGTCCTCGTGACCGACCGCGATCGCGTCGTCGCGGAGCTGGGCCCCCCCCGCGAGGGGCGGAGCCCGATCGCGGCCGACGCGCTCCTCGCGGACGCCGTGCGCCGCGGGTGGCTCTCCGCGCCGCTCGTGGCGGCCGAGGACACACCGCCGCCCCGACTGCCGGTGGCGCCGCTGCGCGAGATCCTCGCGGAGCTCGACGAGGACCGCTCCGACCGGTGATCTACCTCGATACCTCGGTCGTCCTCGCCCAGCTCCTCGCGGAGGACCGCGCGCCGGCCGCCTGGCTCTGGCGCGAGCCGCTCGTCGCCAGCCGGCTCCTCGAGTACGAGGTCTTCGTCCGGCTCCACGCGCGGGGCCTCGGCGCCTCGCACGCGGAGGCCGCCCGGCTCCTGCTCGGCCGGATCGCGCTGCTCGAGCTGGTGGCCCCCGTGCTCGTGCGGGCGCTCGAGCCGTTCCCGACGCCGGTCCGAACCCTCGATGCCCTCCATCTCGCGTCCATGGA
>DASVDK010000271.1:0-39540 GCA_036381125.1 Thermodesulfobacteriota bacterium
TCGGCCGGCCCCAGGTCCGGCCGAAGCCGGGCAGGTCGAAGCGGTAGGTCGCTCCCAGGGCCACACCCCAATCACGCGACAGCTCGCCGGTCGCTCCCAGGGGGCGTGAGCCGTTGAAGCCCATCGACGCCGACAGATCGAGCCCCAGCCGCCCGCGCGCCCAGCGCAGGCCGACCCGTCCCTCGCCGAAGTCGAAGGCCGGCGCGTTGGTCGTCTGCCCGTAGTACTCGACGAAGGGCGTCACGCCGCCGGGCAGGTCGACGAGCAGCGCGGCGCTGTACGCCCACGCGTCGGTCTGCGCGAGCGGATCGGTGGGGCTCTCGATGATGAGGAGCCCCCCGGACAGGCGCACCTCCACCGGGCCCGCGCGTGGGGTGACGAGGCCGAGCAGCGAGAAGTCGGTGTTGTTCGTGCCGAGCCGCTCCCGGGCGGACGCGTTCGGCAGCTTCACCCCCAGCCGGATCGCGGTCGGCGGGAGCACGGAGGGACGCCCGTCGTCGTCGAGGCCGTCGAGCAGGCGCAGCTTGCCGAAGAGGTAGAGGTCGCCGGTGCCGGTGGTATCGGGCAGGTCGCGTGACTGCCGCCACAGCCAGCGGTACGTCGCCGAGAACTCCGCGATCCCCGCGATCCCGACCCGAGAGCTGAGCACGGGCGCGGAGGTGAGCGCCTCCTGGCCGGGCAGGCGCACGTACTCGGCGCCGACGCCGGCGAGCACCTGCCCCGAGTCGACGACGTTGGCGGTGTCGGTGGCGAGCGGGCGATCGACGACCGCGAGATTCTGCGTGTACGCGGGAGCGGCGTGGACCAGGCACGAGAGGAGGAGGACGAGGAGCGCGAGCGGGCGCATGCTGCGTATGTAGTAGCATACGCCGGCCGGTCGATCGACCGGTCGGTGGGCTAGTCCCCGGTGTGTCCCTCCCGCATGCCGCGCGCGAGCCCCGTCCGCGGCACGTCGAGCGTGGCCGGTACGAAGGCCGGGCTCCTGGTCAGGACGATCGTCAGCACGCCGTTGCCGAACGTCACGTTCGCGGTCCGCCCGTCGACCGGCATCGGCAGCCTGAGCGACCGGTGATAGGGCCCGTAGGTCCACTCGTGGTGCAGGTAACGCTTGTCCGCGTCCTCGCCGCGCACGCCCGACTCCATCGTGAGCGTGTCCCCCTCCAGGCGAACGGCGATGTCCTCGGGCTCGATGCCGGGCATGGGCGCCACGACGACGAGCGACTCGTCGGTCTCGAAGGCGTTGATCGGCAGCTCGCGTCGCTCCGGCACGTCCATGGCGCGACCTCCGTGGTCTCTCGCGGCCTGAGGGGCCACTCGTCCATCGCGCAGGGTGACGCACGGCGCATGCCAGGGGCGCGGCGAGGCGCGCTCAGGCGATCGCGCGCAGGGGAAGCGGCAGGAGCGCGGGGGTCGCGCCGGCCCTGCGATGCACGGCCAACCGGCGCCACCGCCAGAGCCGAACGTAGCGGATGTCCGCCGCGCGCTGGAAGCCGGCCTTCTCGAGGCCGCGGAGCGAGGGGGCGTTGTCGGCGCGTGCGGCGATCCAGGCCCGCGTGACGCCGTCGGCGGCGAGGTCGCGGGCGATCGCGCCGAGGAGCGCGGGGTAGAGCCCGCGGCCGCGGTAGGCCGGCAGCGTGGCGCAGTCCCAGATGTAGGCTTCACCCGGGCCCACCCGGATGCGCCCCTCGACCTCGGCGATCTCCTCGTCGCCCCGGGTCACCCATCCGTAGGCCAGGATGCCGGCCGGTCCCTCGACGACGTAGGCGCGCCGCCCGGTGGCGAGGCGCGCGTCGATCTCCGCCGCCGGCGTGGGCGCCATGGCCCCGACGAGCGCCCGCCGCCGCGGCGAGCCGGCCGGCTCGCGATCGGTCACGCGGGCGACCGCGAGACCGGGCGGCAGCGACGGCGCCGCGGGCGGCTCGCGGTCGAGGTCGCGTCCCCAGAGCTCGATGCGGCACGCGTGGAAGGCTCGACGGGGCAGCAGGGCCGAGAGGATCATCGCCGCCCGGTGCGCACCGCGACCTCGAGCCGGCGGACGCGCGCGGCGAGGGCGTCGGCGGCCCGGGCGCGCGAGGCGCGCAGTCCGGCCGTCGCCTGCGTCGCCGCGTGGATCACGCTCGCCGCGGCGCGTCGTGCGCCGTCGTGCCGCAGGACGCCGCCGTAGAGGTCATCGAGCATCGCCATCGCTTCTTCGACCACGCGCTCGCTCGGTCGGTCGGCGCGCCGCACGTTCGTTGACCTGCCTCGGGTGCCGTGGTAGCGTCGCGGCATGGTGACCATCCGTCGGTATCGGAACAATCGGAAACTCTATGATACCGCCCGGAGTCGCTACGTGACCCTCCAGGACGTCGCCACGCTCGTCCGGCGCGGCGAGCCGCTGCGCGTCATCGACAGCGAAAGCGGCGAGGACCTGACCGCCGCGACCTTCGCCCAGATCCTGTTCGAGTCGGAGCGGGTGCGCGCCCGCCTCTCCCCGGCCGTCCTGGCCGACCTGATCCGCGGCGCCGGCCGATCGACCGACGGCCGCACGGCGGCGATGCCGCGCGCCACGAGGGCTCGCGTCCGCGAGATCCTCGAGCGGGCCGTCGCCGACGATCCCCTGGCGCGCCGCCTGGCGGCGCTCGAGGCCCGGATCGCGGCGCTCGAGAGCGCCGTCCGCCAGCCGGCGCGAGGCGCCGGGGCCCGCCGACCGGCGCGCGCCCGCTAGGACCGCACCCTCACGCTCCCGGCTTCCCCCTCCGTCCTGCCGCCGGCTGCGCGGGGCGGCGCCTGAGCGCCCGCCCGAGCAGCCAGGCCGCCGCCGCCGCGGCGAGCACGCCGAGGAGGACCTCCGCGGTGTCGCTCGCCTGGCCGCCGAACCACGAGTAGAGCGCGGTCGCGGGGAGCTGCCCCAGGCCGGTGCCGAGCAGGAAGCGGCTCGAGGACATCGCCGTGAGCCCGGCGGCGTACGAGATCGGGTCGAACGGGACGAAGGGGAGCAGGCGCGCCATGACGATCGCCTGGATGCCGTAGCGCCGGAAGAAGGCGTCGGCCGCCTCCAGCGCCGGCCGGCCGACGAGCCGCTCGGCCGCCGGACGGCCGAGCGATCGCGCGATGCCGAAGCAGAGCCAGGCGCCGACCATGGCGCTCGACCACGACAGGAGCCCGCCCCAGAAGGGCCCGAAGACGAGGCCGTTGGCGAGCGTGACGACGAACGCCGGCAGCGGCGCGACGATCGCCTGCGCGACCATGAGGAGCGCGGAGACGACGGCCGCCCAGGGGCCGAAGCCGAGCAGGTAGGCGCGCAGGCCCTGGGTGTCGCCCGCGAGGAGGAGCGCCCCGACGACGCCGGCCGCGTCTCGCAGCGGCGGCGCCGCCAGGACGGCGCCCGCCACGACCGCGGCCGGGACGAGCGCGTAGAGCGCACGCCGCGCGGCCGGTCCCACGAGGCTACGAGCGGCCGGCGTCGGGCGTGCCGACCCAGTGGGTGCCGCCGTCGGCCCACGCCTCCTTCTTCCAGATCGGGACGATCACCTTGATTCGCTCGATCGCGTGGCGGGCGGCCTCGAACGCCTCGGCCCGGTGCGGCGAGGCGACGACGATGGCGACGCTCACGTCGCCGATGGCGAGGCGGCCGACCCGGTGGACGATGGCCACCCGGTCGAGCCCCCAGCGGGCCCGGATCTCGCCGCCGATCTCCGCGAGCTTGCGGGCGGCCATCTCCCGGTACGCGTGGTACTCGATGCCGGACACCGGCCGGCCCTCGGCATGGTCGCGCACCGTCCCGAGGAACACCGCCACGGCGCCGCAGGAGGGGTGCGAGACCGCGGCGACGAGGCCGCCCACGTCGATCGGCCCGTCGACGACCTCGAAGCGCCCCGGCGCGCCGCCCGAGACGGGGGGGATCAGCGCCACCTCGTCGCCGTCCGCGAGGCCGTGTGCGGGCGCCACGTACTCCATGTTCACGGCCGTCAGGAGCGCGCCCGCGTACCTGCGCACCGCCGGCACCCGCTCGCCCGCCGCCTCCAGCGCCGTCCGCACCGTGGCGCCCGGGGGGAGGTCGAGGTCGAGCACGTCCGTGCCGGCCGCCTCGACCAGCGCCGCGAAGAGCCGGACCCTGACGCGCACCTAGCGCCGCCTCGCGGCCGGCGCGCTCGCGCCGCCCGTTTCGGGCGTCCCGGTCGGCCACGCCCCACGCGTTCGCACCGCCTCAGGCCTCCCCGCTCGCACGCGCCCGCTCGAGCACCGCCGCCTCCCAGGCCTCGGCCTCCGGCGAGAAGTACTCGAGACGCGCCCGCTTGTACGCCTTCGTGGTCGGGAGCGCCGCGTACTCCGGGGCGGCGGCCGCCTTCGAGAGCGCCTCGAGCGTCGCCTCGCACTCCTCGGCGGTGCGCCCCTGGACCATCGTGAAGAGCGCGTACGGCCAGTCGGGGTAGACCGGCCGCCGATAGCAGTGGGACACCGCGGCCGAGTTCGACACGGCGTCGGCGACCTCGTCGATCCGCTCCTCCGGCACCGCGAACACCCCCATGGCGCTCGCCCGGAGGCCGCCCGGCCGGCCCTGGACGACCGCCGCGACGCGGCGCAGCCGGCCGGCCTCGACCATCTGCCTCGCCGAGGCGAGGACCTGGTCCTCCCCGATTCCGAGTCGCCCGCCGACCTCCGCGTAGGGGGACGGGACGAGGGGGAGATCCTTCTGCAGTTCGCGGATGAGGCCGATCGCCTCCGGCGCCGGCGGTTCGCCCGGCTCGCCGCGGTCCGGCTGGTCGAGCTTCACGCCCACCTTGTACAGGGCCAGCGCCGGCAGCAGGCGCGTCGCCTCCGCCTGCGCGTCGCGCCCGAGGGCCTCCGCGGTCCGGTCGAGCCCCAGCGCCGAAGTCGGCGCCACCGCGAGGGTCGCCCAGACGTTGAACGCGTGCGGCCGCCCGTAGACGTGGGTGACGCCGGGGTGGCGGCCGATGACCTCGGCCGCCTCGTCCTCCCGCCCCGGCGCGACCCGGAAGGCCACCAGGCTCGACCGGTAGCCGAGGCCCCGGCTGTCGAAGACGGCACCGAGGTGCCCCACGACGCCCGCCTCCTTGAGCGCGGCGATCCGGCCGACGACCTCGTTTTCCGCCATGCCGAGCGACTCGCCGATGGCCGCGAACGGCCGCTCGACGAGCGGCAGGCCGGCGGAGAGGACGCTCAGGAGCCTCCCATCCTCGATCGACACGTTGATGCTCACCGGACTCCCCTCGCCGACTCCCGAGCCTCCGAACTCCCCGGCGGCACGCCGCGACCCGCCGGCGCGGCGGCGCCGTCCGGGCCTGCCGCCCTCGGGCTCGTGTCCCGCGGATATTCTATCAGTGGACGTCGAGGACCGGCCGGCCGAGCACGTCCGGCCGCGGGGTCACGCCGAGGCCCGGAGCCGTCGACGCGGCGATGCGCCCCTCCCGGCGCCGCGGCGCGCCCTCGGCGAGGCTCACGGTCACGTAGCTGTTGAAGTCCGTGGCGGAGAAGCGCAGCTCGGCCGGCGTGCTGTGCGCCAGGTGAGCGATGGCCGCCGTGACGATGTCGCCGCCCCAGGTGTCCTCGATCGTCATGGCGATCCCCATCGCGACGCAGACGTCGCGCACCTGCCGGGCCATCGTCAGCCCGCCGAGCTTGCTGATCTTGATGTTGACCACGTCCATCGCCCCATCGGCGCACGCGCGCTGCAGCGCGCCGAGACCGTCGATCGACTCGTCGAGCACGAACGGGTGGTCGGTGTGACGCCGGACCGTCAGGCACTCCTCGTAGGAGAGGCACGGCTGCTCGATGTAGACGTCCAGGTCGCGGACGGCCCGCACGACGCGAAGCGCCTGGTGCGGCAGCCACCCGGTATTGGCGTCGGCCACGAGGACGTCGCCCGGCCCGAGCGCCGCCGCCACCGCCCGGATCCGCGCGATGTCGGTCTCCGGGTCCCCCCCGACCTTGAGCTGGAACCTCCGGTAGCCCTCCGCCCGGTAGCCGGCCACGCGGGCGGCCATCCGGTCGGGCGCGTCCTGGGAGATCGCCCGGTAGAGGTCCACCGCGTCGCCGTGGCGGCCGCCGAGGAGCGTCGAGACCGGCTCCCCCGTCGCCTGGCCGAGGAGGTCCCAGAGCGCCATGTCGATGGCGGACTTCACGTAGGGGTGCCCCTTGAGGGCCCGCTCCATGAGGCGGTTGAGCGGACCGATCTCGCGCGCATCCTGGCCCAGGAGGTGCGGCGCCAGCTCCGCGAGCCCGGCGCGCACGCCGGCCGCGTAGGCCGGCAGGTAGGCGGGGCCGAGCGGGCAGACCTCCCCGTGCCCGGCCAGGCCGCGGTCGGTCTCGATGCGGACCACCGTGCTGTCGAAGACCTCGACCGCCTTGCCGCCCGACCAGGCGTAACGCCCCTCGTGCAGCGGCAGCTCGACCCGGTAGGCGGTGATCCGGCGAATGCGCATGGCGGCTCCTACGCCCGCAGCAGGTTGCGCGCGAGGAAGAGGACGTTCGCGGGGCGCTCGGCGAGGCGCCGCATCAGGTAGTAGTACCACTCCGGCCCGTACGGGGTGGCGACGCGGACGCGGTAGCCCTGCCTCGCGAGGTCGAGCTGGAGCTGCGACCGGACGCCGTAGAGCATCTGGAACTCGTAGCGCTCGGGACCGATCCCCCGCTTCGCCACGAAGGCGCGGACGTGATCGATGATCCGCTCGTCGTGCGTGGCGATGGCCGTGAAGCGGCCGTCGAGGAGCATCCGCTCGGCCAGCTCGATGAACCGGGCGTCGACGTCGGCCTTGCGCGGGAACGCGACGTCGGGCGGCTCGAGGTAGGCCCCCTTGACGATCCGCAGATTCGGCCCGAGCGGCAGGAGCGCGTCGAGGTCCTTCGGCGTGCGGTAGAGGTACGACTGGAGGACCGTGCCGACGTTGTCGAGCCCCTCGGCCCTGAGCCGCCGGTAGATCCGGAGCGTCGCGTCGACCCGGGCCGACTCCTCCATGTCGATCCGCACGAAGTTGCCGAGCTCGCGCGCCCGGGCGGCAAGGCGCGCCACGTTCGCGAAGGCCTCGTCCTCGGAGAGATCCAGGCCGAGCTGCGACAGCTTGAGCGCGACGTTGGTCCTGAGCGCCTCGCGGTGGATCCGGTCGAGGACGACCAGGTAGGTCTCCACGACCTGCCGAACCGTGGCCGCGTCGCGCACCGCCTCGCCGAGGAGGGTGGTGTTCGTGAGGAGGCCCTGCGCGTTGAGCGCCCGGAGCACGACGACGGCCTCGTCGAGCGTCTCGCCGGCGACGAAGCGCGCGGCGCCCATGCGCATGCCGTAGCGCCGGACGGCCTTCGAGACGAGCGGGTTCTGCGTGGCCGCGAGGATGAGCGTGCGCATCATGGATGGCGATGATAGTCTCGACGCCGCTCGCCCGCCAGCCCGATCGACCGCTCGCCCGGGCTTCCGGCGGCTACCACCCGGTCCAGAGGTAGAGGAACCGCGGCCCGGCCGGCTCCCCGGCGAGGCGCTCGAGGGCCTCGACCGCGCCGCCGGCGCCCGGCGCCGGATCGGCGCCGGCGTAGAGGTGCGTCGGCCGGGGGTCGCCCGGGCGGACGTAGAAGACCACCCGCGCCTCCGTGATCCCCGCGCGCCGCTTCGCCGCCTCGATGGCGTCCTCCATGTAGCCGATCCGATCGACCAGCCCGTTCGCGAGCGCCTGCTCGGCGACGTAGGTGCGGCCGTCGGCCAGGGCCCGGATCCGCTCCGGCTCGAGCGCCGGGCGTCCCGCCCGCACGGTGGCGAGGAACCGGGCGAACATGGCGTCCACCTGCGACTGCAGGATCGCTCGTTCCTCCGCCGTGAGCAGCCGCGCGCTGCTGCCGATGTCCTTGAAGCGGTCGCTCTTGATCGACTGATCGACGAGCCCGAGCTTGTCGTAGAGGCCGGCGAGGCTCAGGTCCTGGTAGATCACGCCGATCGACCCGGTGATCGTGGTCGGGTGCGCCACGATCTCGTCGGCGGCCATCGCGACGTAGTAGCCGCCCGACGCGGCGAGGTCGAGGAAGCTCGCGACGACCGGGACCTTCTTCTCCGCCTTGAAGCGGCCGATGGCCTGGTAGATGATGTCGCTCGCGGTCACGGTGCCGCCCGGGCTGTTGATTCGCAGGACGACCGCCTTCACGGCGTCGTCCTCGGCCGCCCGGTCGAGCTGCGCCTGGACCCGGTCGACCATGCTCTCGAGCGGCGAGAAGCCGAGCAGCCGGACCCGGGTCTCCCCGAGGATGATGCCGGTCAGGTCGACGACCGCGACCTTGTCCCGGCCCTCGCCCGACACGACGACCTCCTCGAGCGGTCCCGGTCTGCCCGGCCCGATGTTGATGGTGATGCACCCGCCGAGCAGCAGGCAGGCGGCCGCGAGCGCGAGGCGTTGACCCCGCCCCGGCCGCGCCCTACGATCCGCCTGAATGGACGCGCTCTCGGCCCTGGGCACGCTGCTCGCCCTGCCGGCCCTTGCCGGCATCAACGCATACGCCACTGTTCTCACCGTCGGGCTCCTCCTGCGGGGCGGCCTGCTGACCCACCCGGTCTTCGCCGACCCGGCCTTCGCCGTGCTCGCCTCCGACTGGGTGATCGGGCTCGCCGCGTTGCTCTACCTCGTCGAGTTCCTCGCGGACAAGATCCCGGCGGTCGATCACATCTGGGACCTGGTCCATACGTTCGTCCGGCCGCCCATCGGCGCGGCACTCGCGCTGGCCGGCATGGGGGCCATCGACCCGGACGCCGGCCTGCCGGTCATGGTCGGCGCGGCTCTCCTCGGCGGAGCCGCGGCCGCGGCCACGCATCTCACCAAGACGACGACGCGGGTCGTCACGTCGAACCTCTCGCTCGGCAGCGCCAACTGGCTCGTCTCGCTGCTCGAGGACCTCACGGCCATCGGCGGCACGTGGCTCGCGCTGGTCGTGCCGGCCGCGGCCGGCGTACTGGCCGTCGCCTTCCTGGTCCTCTTCGCCGCGCTCTTTCCCCGCGTGATCCGCGCGCTCGTCGCGCTCGCCCGGAAGGCGGCCTCGGCCACGCGGGCCCTCGGCGCCCGGGGAGCCGCGGGCCGCGACCCGCTGCGCGAGCCGCTGCCGGTCGACGTGGAGGCGGCCTTCGCCGCCGCGGGCGGCCGCGGCCCGGTCGAGGTCTCGCTGCCGGTGATTCTCGGCCGGCTCGGCGGTCGCGGCGGCGGCTGGCTCGTGGCCACCTCCTCCCACGTCGGCTGCCTCGCCCGGCGCTGGCGGGGTCCGCGGGGCCCGGTCGTACCGGTCGCGGACCTCGGCCCTCCCCGCGTCGAGCGCGGCCTCCTCTCGGACACGCTGCTGCTGCCCACCCCCCGCGGCCTCTGGCGGCTCACGCTCCTCCGGGAGCCGGGCCGCTCGCCCGAGTCGGTCGCGGCCCGCCTCGCGAGCCTCGCCGCTCGGGCCCACGGCGCGCCGGCGCCGCCGGTCGCGAGCGGCCGCGGGGCTTGACAGCCTGCCGCATCACCGTCAAAATTGCCAGGTTTTCCGCGACCGCACGGCCCCATCGTCTAGCGGCCTAGGACATCGCCCTCTCACGGCGAAGACACGGGTTCGATTCCCGTTGGGGCTACCACCCACCTCTTATCTATCTATCTCTTCGGCGCGCCTCCCTCGACGACCGTAACCGTTGCGAGTGCACCCGGCCTGCTGAACGTACAGGCGCGGCTGCCGGCGTCTCGGCCCGCGGCACGAGCGAGATCTCCCGGCTGTTCGGGCAGACCGTTCGACCGCGGCGGCGGGTTGGCTACATCACCGCAGCGCCCCGAGCCGCGCCATGGCGAGGCCGAGCGTCGCCGCGAAGAGGTCGCGCACCTCGGGCGCGAGCGGGGCGCCGCTCGTGAGCAGCGGGCGGCCGACGCCGGGCGTCGCCCCCGACGGCACGGCCACCGCGGGCGCAAGGCGCTGAACCTCGGCCGCGAGGCTCCGCATGCGGCGCAGCGCCTCGGTCTCCTGCCCGCGCTCGACGAACTCGACGATCGTCCGGAGGCGGCCGGCGAGGAGCCCGCGCGCCGGCCCGCTCCGGATCCAGCCCATGCCGGCCAGGGCGGGGAGCTGATCGAGGAGCCCCTGCACCAGGTCGGTCGCGGAGCCGAGCGCGGCGGCCGGGGAGCCGGGCACCAGGGTCGGCACGCTGCGCACCGCCGAGCGCGTCCGGACCTCGGCGAGCGCCACGCGCGGCAGGCACTCCGACGAGAGCAGGAACCCCCCGCGCATCCACCCGGCCGAGACCCCGTCCGAGCCCCCCTCCCACCGGATGGTCCCGGCCTCCTGGCGGACGTCCCAGCCGGCGCTGGCGCGCACCGTCGCCTCGCCCGACTCGAGCAGCGCGAAGCCGGTGGCCGGGTCGGCCGCGCCGGCCGGGTTCGCGACGCCGTACCGGTACTCGCACGGCCCCTCGAGCGAGCGGCACTCCACACGGGCGAGGACGGTCGGCTCGGCGGGCGGCGCGTCCGACTGCGCGTGCGCCGCCCCGGCGAAGGCCAGGAGCGCTGCCGCGGCCGGCAGCGCGCGGATCATGGCTGGCGGCCCGGCCGGGCGGCGAGGCGGCGAGCCCGCCGCTCCCGGGCCGCGGCCTGTCGCCGGCGGTCGTCGTCGCTCTCGGCGACGAGCGGCGGCACCTCGGTGGGTTGTCCGTCCTTGCCGAGGGCGACGAAGACCAGGTAGCCGCTCGCGGTGTGCGTCACCTCGCCCGTGAGGATGTTCTCCGCCTCCACGCGGACGCCCACCTCCATCGAGGTCCGGCCGGCGTCGTTGACCGAGGCCTTCACGGTGACCAGGTGGCCGAGCGCCACCGGGGCGAGGAACGAGAAGGAGTCGATCGCGGCGGTGACGACCGGCCGGCGGCAGTGCCGCGCGGCAGCGGTGCCGGCGGCCTCGTCCATGAGCCGCATGATGACGCCGCCGTGGACGTTGCCGAGGTGGTTGGCGTCGGCGGGCTGCATCGTCCGGCTCATGACGACGCGGGACGCGCTGACCGGGCGGGCTTCCACGTGACTCCTCCTGCTATACTCCGCGCCATGGGGCTCTGGGGCGGGCGACGCGAGCGCGGGACCGCGGTCGTCGTCATCGGCGCGCCGGGCGTTGCCGAGGTCACGACGGGGCGGCTCCTGTCGATCGAGGGCGACCGGATCGTCCTCGAGGACGACGCCGGCCGGACGCGCACCGCCGACCGCGCGCGCACCTTCCGCGCCACGCCCGACCACCTGGCTCGCCTGCGCGCGCTCCAGGTCACCGAGCGCCTCCTCCACGACCAGTTCGAGGCGTTGATGGCCGAGATGGAGCGGATCTGACCCGCTACTTCGCCGCCGGCGAGGCCGCCGGGTCGGGTGAGGCCGAGGCCTCGGGCGACGGCGTGGGCGGCGGCGCGAGCAGGTCCGCGGGCCCCTTGGCCAGCGCCTCGAGCGACGACGCCTGCACCAGATAGACCGTCGGATCGCCCTCCACCCGCACCGGGGTCCGGTCGCCCCCCGCCGCGTCGCCGATCGTCACCGTCCGGCGCTCTCCCCCGGCAAGCTCGAGGACCACGGTGCGCGCCGGGTCGGCGAGGCCGCGCGGCGTCGCCGTTCCCGGGTCGTCGCCGACGACCTCGACCATCCGCATGCCGGTCGCCGCCTCGACGACCCGCTCGGCCTGGTACTGGTCGACCTCGCGGCCGGCCTGCGTCCCCTCGACCTTCCAGTCGTCCCCGTCCTTCGTGATGACCAGCGACGGCTTCGCGGTCCCCTTGCCCGGCCGCACCTCGAGCCGCGTGACGTCGTCGGCCTCCACGTCGAGCACCTGCTTGTCGCGCAGGTCGAAGAGGCTCTGGTTCGCGTCGGTCTTCACGTAGGCCGGCAGCACGAGCACCTCGTCCTGCCCGGGCCGCTGCGCGTAGACCCCGCCGCCGACCGGCGTGTTCGCGCCGAAGGCCAGCGCGCGCGGGCCGGCCGAGGTCTCGAGCGTCACCGTGAGGGCCGGCGCGGCGAGTCCGTACTCGGCCGCCTTCGGGTCGACCCCTTCGAGCACCCGATCGCGGGTGGCGCCGGCGACGGCGTCGACGATCCGTCGGGCGTTCACCTGGTCGGTGCGGACGGCGCGCGGCGCGACGACCTTCCACTGGTCCTGCTCGCGCGTGAGCCGCACGGCCGGCTCGCCCGGCCGCTCCAGCGTGATCGCCTGCACGTCCTCCGGCTTCACGTCGAGGACCTTCTTCGCGGCCGCCTCCCGCTCCTCGACCCGGCCGGCGCGCCACTCCAGCCCGAAGTAGACCGCCAGCAGCAGCGCGAAGAGGCCGACGAGCAGTCCGGCCCTCGCGGGGCTCATGCGTGCCGCCTCCGCCTCGACGCCCAGGTCGCCACGCCGGCGGCCGTGACGAGCGCCGGCAGCCCGAGCCAGACGAGGAACGCGGCAAAGCTCTGCCCGGGCGTGAGGAAGAGCGGCTGCGCCGACGGGGACCGCTCGGCGATGGAGAGGATGGCGTCGGCCGACGCCAGCCAGGCCACCGACGACACGGCCAGCTCGCGGTTGGCCGGCTGGTGGAGGAGCTGGTTCGTGGCGAAGTCGACGTCGCCGACGACGACCAGGCGGCCCCGCTTCGCCGCGTCGGCCGACGCCTCGGGGGAGGCGGCCGGCGAGGCCGCGGCCTCGGGCGACGCGTCCGGCTCCGGCGAGGCCTGCGGCTTCGCCGAGTCGGGCGCCGGCAGCGTGGCCGCCACCGCCACGGTGACCGGCCCCTTCAGGTCGCGCTTCGCGTCGAAGCGGGCGTCCACGGTGTCGCGCCGGGCCGGGTCGATCGGCGTCGCCCACGAGGTGGGCGACGTCTTCGCGAGCCAGGTGAGGTCCACGCCGGCCGGCGGCTGGTCGGCCGGGATGACCGGCCGCGCGATCGGCATGTAGCCGACGAAGCCGCCGTTGCCGAGGCCGCGGCTGACGGGGTGACTGCCGAACTGCTCGACGACGGCGACGCGCGGATCGGGCATGACCAGCGTGACGTTCGGCTCGAGGACGATGGCGTCGCGCAGGTCGATGCCGTACGGCTTGACCAGCCCGGCCAGCTCCGGGGTCGCGGCCTCCGGGAGGTCGGCCATGAGGAGCAGGTGTCCGCCCCGCTCGAGGAAGGCCCTCAGCCGCTCCGCCTCGCTCTCGAGCACGTCGACGCGCGGGCCCGCCATGACGACCACGTCCGCGTCGTCCGGGATGGCGGCGGCCGTGGCGACGTTGATCGTCGCGGTCGTGTAGCCGGCGTCCTCGAGCGTCGTCCTGAGCTGCGCGAGCCCGCGCTCGGCCGGGTCGTCGATCTGCCGCTCGCCGTGCCCGGTGGTGAAGTAGACCTTGCGCTGCCCCTCGCGCGTCACCTTGAGGATGGCGTTGGTGAGCTTGGTCTCGTCGGGGAAGGTCACCGTCTCCCGGCGGTCGCCGCTCTCGACGACGACCGTCTCGTTCGCGGTGACGCGGTACTGCTCGGTCCGGCCGACCTGCTTCTGCGGGTCGATCATCTCGTAGCGGATCCGCCGGGAGGCGTTGGCGTACTGCTTGAGGAGGTCCTCCGCCTCACGGCTCGTCCCCTGCCCGCCGATGTAGAACGCCAGGAGCGAGACGTCCCGGTCGAGGCCGTCGAGGGCGCGCAGGCTCTCCGCCGAGAGGCTCTGGCGCTTGTTCGCGGTGAGGTCCCAGGTCTCGTACGCCCGCTGCGAGATCAGGGCCGCGACGACGAGGATCGCGACGACGGCCAGCGTGCCGACCACCGCGCCGAGCCCGTACGTGGTCCGGTTCATGGCGTTCACGCCCTCCAGCGGCGCGCGTCGAGCGTCCGCCACGTGAGGAAGAGGCCGAGCGTCGTGGCGAGGACGTAGTAGACGACGTCGCGCGTGTCGAGGACCCCCCGGGCGAAGCTCTCGAGGTGCCCCTGGATGGACAGGTAGCGCAGCACCGTCGACACGGTCCCCTGGGTCGCGTCGCCGAGCCACCCGAGGATGAAGGCGAGCAGCGCGAAGCCGAAGCCGATGAGGGCCGCGACGATCTGGTTCTCCGTGAGGGTGGAGAAGAACATGCCCCACGCGAAGAGCGCGAAGGCGAGCGCCACGAGCCCGAGGTACCCGGTGACGACCGGCCCCCACTCCACCGTCCCGACGGCGGCGATGTACGCCGGGTAGGCGAACGTCAGCACGAGCATGAGGCCGAACGCCGCGAACACCGCGAGCAGCTTGCCCAGGATCACGTCGCCGTCCCGCACCGGGTAGGACAGCAGCAGCTCGATCGTGCCCTGCCGCCGCTCCTCGGCGAAGAGCCGCATGGTGAGCAGCGGCATCATGAGGAGCATGATGATCCAGACGTTGGCGAAGATCGGCCGGAAGACGATCTCGGTCGAGTTGAGATACGTGGCGGCGAACGGCTGCCCCGCCGCCCTGAGGCTCGCCTCCGCGTACGCCCGGACCGTGAGGTAGAAGAAGGCCCCCGTGATGAGCAGGAAGATCGTCGCCATCACGTAGACGATCGGCGAGGCGAAGTACGCGCGCAGCTCGCGCTGGAAGATCGCGACGACGTTCCGCACGACCTACTCCTTTCCGGCCGGCTCGGCGGCCGGGTCCGCGGGCGCCCCGGTCCCCTCCGCCCGGGCCGCGTCCGCGACCGGCTCCGGCGCATCGTCCTCCGCGTGGGGGCCCCCGTCCTTCGTCACCAGCGAGATGAAGACGCTCTCGAGCGTGGCGGCGGCCCCGTGCAGCTCGAGGAGCGGCCAGCCGCGCGAGACGACCGCGCGCGCGATCTCGGGCCGAAGGTCCGTGCCGACGCGCTGCGCCACGCGCAGCCTGGCGACCGCCCCGTCCTCCCCGGGCGCGGCCGGCAGGACGGTGACCCCCCGATCGGCCGGCGGACGCGGGTCGCCCGGGGCGACGAGGTCGGCCAGGACGGCGGCCAGCGTGTCGGCCGGCGCCGCGGCGGCCACGGTCACGTCACCGCCGAGCCCCTGCTCCCGGCCGATGGTGTCGGGACGGCCGTCGGCGAGGAGCCGCCCGCGGTGGACGATGAGGACGCGCGAGCAGATCATCTCCACCTCGGGGAGGATGTGCGTCGAGAGGATCACGGTGCGCGTCCCGGCGAGATGCCGGATCAGCTCGCGGATCTCCCGGATCTGCGCGGGGTCGAGCCCGGAGGTCGGCTCGTCGAGCACGAGCACGTCCGGGTCGCCGAGCAGCGCCTGCGCGAGCCCCACTCGCTGGCGGTACCCCTTGGAGAGCCGACCGATCTGCCGGTCGGCCACGTGGGCGATGCCGCAGGCCGACAGCACGGCGTCGATCTTCCCCGGCCGTTCGCTCCCCGCCACCCCCTTCACCTTGCCGACGAAGTCGAGGTAGGCGCGTACCGGCATGTCCGTGTAGAGCGGCGCGCTCTCGGGGAGGTAGCCGACGTGGCGGCGCGCCTCGAGCGAGGCGGTGACGACGTCGTGGCCCGCGATCGACGCGCGGCCGCGCGTCGGCGGGATGAAGCCGGTCAGGATGCGCATCGTCGTCGTCTTGCCGGCGCCGTTGAGGCCGAGGAAGCCGACGATCTCCCCTTTCTCAACCGAGAAGGACAGCCCCTCGATGGCCGAGATGCGCCCGTAGCGCTTCGTGAGCCCTTCAACCTGGATCATCGCTGTCGTTCCCGTGTCCCCGGGCGTGTCGCCCTGGAGCCTCCGACGAACCGTGCGGGACGGGGACGCGGCCCCTCGCGCCACGCGTGCCGCCCGCGGATCGGCGTCACACGGCGCTCCGGGCCGAAGCCCGGGCCCCGCCGGACGCGGGGCGCGCTCCCGCCATGTGCTAGCGGTCGATCTCCCGGATGAGATGACCGAGTTCGGGCAGGATCAGCTTCGTCATGGCCAGCCGCACCGCGCCGGGCGAGCCGGGCAGGCTGAAGACCAGCTTGCGGTCGACGACGCCGGCCACGGCGCGCGAGAGCATGGCGGACGAGCCGATCTCCTGATAGCTCAGCATCCGGAAGAGTTCGCCGAACCCGTCGAGCCGCCGGCTCCGGAAGCGTCGACGCAGGTAATCCTCGACGACTTCGTACGTGCAGTCGCGGCGGCCCACGCCGGTGCCACCGGTGAAGAGGATGGCCTGCACGCGCCGGTCGTCGAGGGCCGACCGGAACACCTCCTGGATCGCCGACTCGTCGTCGCGGACCAGGCGGTAGCCGACGACCTCGTGGCCCGCCTCCGTCAGGAGACGCACGAGGAGGCATCCGCCCTCGTCGGTCTCGGGCGTCCGGGTGTCGCTCGTCGTGACGACGAAGCACGCCACCCGGCCGGGAGCGGCCGCTTTGTGCGCCTCGTGGGTCGCCGGCGCCCCCGCCTGCGCCGAGGCCGCCGGCTCGTGGCTCCCCGAGTGCGCCATCCGGCCAGACCCCCTTTCGGGGCGAAGGTTACCCGCCGCCACCAGACGCGTCAAGGCGCGGTCGACTATTCCCCTCGTCCTGGCACACCCATCGGCGCTGCGAGCGAGGCCTCGGGGGCCTCCCCGCAGACCACCGGAAGAAGGCCCGGGGCCCCCTGGAGGGGCCGCGGCTTCGCCGCGGCGACCGATCACGACGTCGGGGAACTGGTCGGGAGAGGGCAAAGTCCCCATCCAAACGCCAACGATTCTAAGGAGACTCTAACTTGATTCGGTCAGGGGCTTGGGGTAGGCTCTGTCTCGGCGAGAAAAGGGCCCGGAAGATGGTGATCTTCAAGCATTATTGGCTCGTGAACGCGGCGTTGACGGCCGCGCTGGGGGTCGTGTCCGCGAGGACCGTCGCCGGGACGATCGAGCGCGGCCTCGCGCTGCCGCCCGCCACCACGGCCGCCGCGCGGGGTGGGCCCCCCGCGCCGATCACCCCCCCGCCGGTGCGTTCCGGCGTGATCGTCGAGCGCAACCTCTTCAACTCCAAGAGCCCGGGCGGCGTCGTCGAGGCCCCGCCCGCGGCCGGCCGCGGCAGCGTCGCCGCCGCGGCGCCGACGCTGCCGCCGCTCAACGCGCGGCTGATCGGCACGGTGCTCGCCGACGACGGCGGCTTCGCCATCATCGAGGACACCACCAACCGTCGCCAGGAACTCTACCGTCTCAACGAGGTCGTGCTGCGCGACGCCCGGCTGGTCGCCATCGAGCGCGACCGGGTGAGGCTCAGGCGCGGCGGCAAGACGGAGGTGCTCGAGCTGGCGTTCGTCGAGCGTGCGCCCGGCCCCGTCCTCCCCCCGGTCGCCTCCGCGCCCGCGCCGGGCGCCGGTTCGGGCATCGCGCAGGCGGGCAAGAACCGGTACGTGATCGATCAGAGGGAGATCGACAACGCGCTCGAGAACATGAACCAGCTCCTCACCCAGGCACGAATGGTGCCGTTCTTCACCGCGGGCAAGGCCGAGGGGTTCCGGATCTTCGCCATCCGCCCCAACTCGCTCTTCGAGAAGATCGGCCTGCGCGATGGGGACGTGCTGCAGCGGATCAACGGCAACGACCTGACCGACCCGGGACGCGCGTTCGAGCTGTTCGAGCAGCTCCGGGACGAGAAGGAGATCTCCGTCGATCTCATGCGCAACGGGTCGAGGCAGACGCTCTCCTACGAGATTCGCTGACCCCGACCCGCCGCCGATGACTCGACTGATCTTCGCCATCCCGCTCACGGCCAGTCTGCTCGTTGCCCCGTTGGTGGCGCAGCTCGCGTTCGCCCAGCAGCCTCCGGTCGAGGGCGAGGAGCAGCCGGACGTCGAGGAGGCCGAGCCGGCCGAGGAGCCGCAGGAGGCCGAGCCGGCCGAGGAGCCGCAGGAGCCCGAGGAGCCGCAGCCGGCCGAGGAGCCGCAGGAGCCCGAGCCGCCGCGCGCACGGCCGCCGGCCGCGGCGCCGGGCGCCTCGCCCTCCCCGTCCGCGCCGTCGGCCCCGGGCTCGGGGCGCATGCCGCCGATCCCGCCGCCCGGACCGGGGCGCCAGATCACGATGGACTTCAACGACGCCGACCTCCAGGTCCTGGTGAAGTTCATGAGCGAGCTGACCGGGCGCAACTTCATCCTCGACGAGCGGGTGCGGGGCAAGGTGACCATCATCAGCCCCTCCCGCATCACCGTGGAGGAGGCGTACCGGGTCTTCGAGGCGGTGCTCGACGTGAAGGGCTTCACCACCGTGCCGGTCGGCGCGGCTCTCAAGATCATCCCGGCGCGCGACGCCAAGCAGACCGGCATCCCCGTCACGGGGCCCGACCGGCCGGCGCCCGAGCGGGCGGCCGGCTACGTCACGAGGCTCATCCCGCTCAAGAACATCGCGGCACAGGACCTCGTGCCGGTCCTGACGCCGCTCGTCAGCAAGGACGGCAGCCTGCTGGCCTCGCAGACGACCAACACGCTCATCGTCACCGACTCGATGGACAACCTCGACCGCCTGGCCGCCATCGTGGCGCAGCTCGACGTCGCGGGCTTCCAGGACCGGTACGAGGTCATCCCCCTGCAGTACGCCACGGCGCGCGACCTGGCCGCGACCCTCCAGCAGCTCGTCCAGCCCCGCACCCAGACGCCCGTCAGCCGCACCGCGCGGCGCCCCGGGAGCGCCGCGGCGGCCCAGGCCGGCAGCATCGACGGCGCCCGAATCATCCCGGACGAGCGGACGAACTCGCTCATCGTGCAGGCCACGACCGCCGACATCGAGCAGATCCGCGACCTGGTCCGCCAGCTCGACAAGGAGGTGCCGCGCTCGGCGGGGCGGATCAACGTGATCTACCTCCAGCACGCCGACGCCGAGGAGGTCGCCAAGGTCCTCTCCCAGCTCGCGCCCGCCCAGGGCGGCCCTGGCGCCCCCGGCCGGCCGAACGGGGCCCAGCCGCCGCGCCCGGTCACGGCGCCGATCCCGGCCGCGACGGGCGGGACGGTCCCGGGCGGTCCGGTCGGCTCGACCGTGACGCCGACCTCGGCGGACGGCCCGGCGCCCGCGGCGGAGCTGGAGGGCGGCGTCAAGGTCACGGCCGACAAGGCGACCAACTCGCTCATCGTCACGGCGTCGCCGGCCGACTTCGAGGCCATCCGCAGCGTCGTGCGGCAGCTCGACATCCCGCGCGCGCAGGTGTTCGTCGAGGCGCTCATCATGGAGGTCTCGCTGAACCGCCGGCGCGAGCTCGGCGTGCAGGCCACGGGGGTCGGCCGGATCGGCGGCACGAGCATCATCGGCGGCACCGGCACCGGCGCCCAGCCGTTCTCCCTCAGCACGGCGGGTGACCTGATCAACCCGCTCACGCCGATCGGGTCGACGCTCGGCGGCGGCGCCTTCGGCCGGCCGATCACCATCACGAACCCGATCACCGGCGAGCCGGTCACGTTCCCGTCGTTCAGCGCGCTCGTGCGCTTCCTCAACCAGGTCACCGACGTGAACGTGCTCTCGGCGCCGCACCTCCTCACGACGAACAACAAGGAGGCGGAGATCGTCGTCGCCCAGAACATCCCGTTCATCACCGGGCAGACCTCGACGATCACCGACCCGAACGCCGTCCAGACGCAGATCGACCGGCGCGACGTCGGCATCACGCTGCGGCTCACGCCGACGATCAACGAGGGCGACCTCGTGCGGCTCGACATCTTCCAGGAGATCTCGGCCGTCACCGACTCGCCCGAGGGCCTCAACGTGAACGAGGTCGGCGTCACGACGACCAAGCGCTCGGCCAAGACCTCGGTCCTCGTGAAGGACGAGGCCACGATCGTCATCGGCGGCCTCATCCGCGACGACATCAACGCCACGGAGAACAAGATCCCGATCCTCGGCGACATCCCGATCCTCGGGTACCTCTTCAAGAACACGACCCGGCGCGTCGACAAGACCAACCTGCTCATCTTCCTCACGCCGCACATCGTGCGCTCCCCCGAGGAGATCGCCGAGATCACCAGGCGGCGGCAGGAGCAGTTCCAGCAGTGGAAGGCGCGCTACAACGTGGAGGAGCTCGACGAGTCGGGATGGATCTTCGACCCGGTGGAGCGCTCGCGGCGGGGCGGCATCCGCGACGGCTTCGCGATCAACGAGCCGGTGCCCCAGATGTCGGTCCGGGCGGTGCGGCCGCGCCCCGTGCCGGCTCTGCCGCCCGGCGAGGGCCCGGCCTTGCCGTCCCTCCCCCCGGCGCTCCCCCCGCCGTCCGAGAGCCCGGCGGCGCCCGCCCCGCCACCGGCGGAGCCCGACGGGTCGTGACGGTCACGCGAACCCCCCCGCCCGACGCGGGCCGGCCGCCCGCCGTCCCGGGCGGCGAGAGCACGGCAGGTCGCATGCGGCACTTCCGACGCCCTCTGGGCGACATCCTGAAGGAGGAGTTCGCCCTTACCGACGCCCAGCTCGAGGAGGTGAGCGCCCTCCAGCGGGGCACCGCCACCAAGCTCGGCGAGCTGCTCGTGCAGCTCAAGACCCTCAGGGAAGAGGACGTCCTCAGGGCGCTGGGGCTCCAGCTCGGCCTCGCCTTCCGGCCGGAGCTGCCCGAGGGGGCGGTCGACCCCGAGCTGGCCGTCCGCGTCCCGATCGCCTTCGCGAAGAAGCACCTGGTGTTGCCGCTCGCGGCCGCCGACGGCGCCATCGAGGTGGCGGTGTCGGACCCGTTCGAGCTGTCGCCGCTCGACGACCTGCGCATCCTCCTCGAGGGCGAGATCACGCCGGTCCTGGTGCCGCCCAAGCAGGTGCTGGCCGCCATCAACCGCGTCTACGACCGCGGCGCCGTGACCTCCGAGCAGGTGGTCGAGGACCTGACCGAGGAGGGCAACCTCGACGCGCTCGCCACCGAACTCGAGGAGCCGCAGGACCTCCTCGACGCCACCGACGAGGCGCCGATCATCCGCCTCGTGAACTCGCTCCTCTTCCAGGCGGTCAAGGCCCGGGCGAGCGACATCCACGTGGAGCCGTACGAGCGGGAGCTGGCGGTCCGCTTCCGGATCGACGGCGTCCTCTACAACGTCCTGAACCCGCCCAAGCGCTTCCAGTCGTCGATCCTGTCGCGCATCAAGGTCATGGGCGGCCTCAACATCGCCGAGAAGCGGCTGCCGCAGGACGGCCGGATCCGGATCAAGATCGCCGGCAAGGACGTCGACATCCGCCTCTCGGTCGTGCCGACCGCGTTCGGCGAGCGCGCGGTCATGCGTCTGCTCGACAAGGGGACGCACATCCTCGACCTCGCCGACATCGGGATCGCCGAGGACCACCTCCGCACGCTCGAGCGGCTCATCAAGCGGCCCAACGGCATCATCCTCGTGACCGGCCCGACCGGCAGCGGCAAGACGACGACGCTCTACGCCGCCCTCTCGCGCATCAACTCGCCGGACAAGAACATCATCACGGTCGAGGACCCGATCGAGTACCAGATCCGCGGCATCGGCCAGATCCAGGTCAACCCGAAGATCGACCTCACCTTCGCCAACGGCCTGCGCTCGATCCTCCGCCAGGACCCCGACGTGATCATGGTGGGCGAGATCCGCGACACCGAGACCGCCGAGATCGCCATCCAGGCGTCGCTCACGGGGCACCTCGTCTTCTCGACCCTCCACACCAACGACGCCCCCGGCGCCGTGACGCGCCTGATCGACATGGGGATCGAGCCCTTCCTCGTCTGCTCGTCGGTCATCGCCATCATGGCCCAGCGCCTCGTGCGGCACGTCTGCACGGCCTGCCGGGAGTTCTACACGCCGGACGAGGCCGAGCTGGCCGACCTCGGCCTCGACCGCTCCCGGGTGCCGGCCGGGGGCTTCGCGCGCGGCCGCGGCTGCGAGGGCTGCATGCGGACCGGCTACCGCGGCCGATCCGGGATCTACGAGCTGATGCTCGTCGACGGCGGCGTGCGCGACCTGGTCATGAAGAACGCCGACGCCGCCTCCATCCGCAACTACGCCGTGTCGAAGGGGATGCGGACCCTTCGCGAGGACGGCATCCGCAAGCTCCTCGCCGGGCAGACCACCGTGGAGGAGGTCCTGCGGGTGACGCAAGACGACGTCCTGGAGTAGGCCATGGCCGTCTTCGAGTACCGAGGGGTCGGCGCCGACGGGCGGCCCGCGAAGGGCATCGTCGATGCCGAGAGCGCCCGCGCGGCTCGCGCCAAGCTCCGCAAGGACGGGATCTTCCCCACCGAGGTCCGCGAGGAATCCGCCGTGCGCGCGATCGCGGGCCGCCCGGGACGCCGCGCCGGGCGCCGCGTCTCGGCCACCGACCTCGCGGTCACGACCCGGCAGCTCGCCACCCTGGTCGGCGCCGCCGTGCCGCTCGTCGAGTCGCTCCGCGCCCTGGCCGACCAGGTGGAGCACCCCACCCTCAAGCCTGTGCTCGCCCGGGTGCGCGAGCGGGTCAACGAGGGGGCGAGCCTCGCCGACGCCCTGGCCGACCATCCGAGGATCTTCACCCCGCTCTACGTCAACATGGTACGCTCGGGCGAGGCGAGCGGCGCGCTCGACATCGTGCTCGGCCGCCTCGCCGACTTCACGGAGAAGCAGGCGCGCCTCAGGGGCCGGCTGGGCGCCGCGATGATCTACCCGATCATCATGCTGGTCGTCGGCACCGGCATCCTCGCCTTCCTGCTCACCTACGTCGTGCCGCAGATCACGCAGGTCTTCGCCGAGCAGAAGGTGGCGCTCCCCTGGCTCACGCGCGCGCTCCTCGGCGTCACGGACGTCCTGCGGGGCTACTGGTGGCTCATCCTCGGCCTGATCGCCGCGGCGGCGCTCGGGCTCGACCGCTATCGTCGAACGCCGAAGGGGCGCGAGGCGCTCGACCGGTTCTGGCTCCGGCTGCCGGTGTTCGGCCGCCTGGTGCGGATGGCGGCGGTCGCCCGCGCCACCCGCACGCTCTCGACGCTGCTCGGCGCCGGCGTCCAGATGCTCCCCGCGCTCGGCATCGTGGCGGCGGTCGTCGACAACCGCGTCCTCGCCGGCGCCATCGAGGCGGCGCGCACGCGCGTGGCCGAGGGGGAGAGCCTGTCGGAGCCGCTGCGCCGCAGCGGCCACTTCCCGCCGATCGTGACGCACATGATCGCCGTCGGCGAGCGGAGCGGCGAGCTCGAGGCCATGCTCGGCAAGGTGGCCGACGCGTACGACGAGGTCGTGGAGACGCGGATCGCCGCGCTCACGGCCCTGTTGCAGCCGGTGATGATTCTCGCGATGGGCGCGGTGGTGCTCCTCGTCGTCCTCGCGATTCTCCTGCCGATCATCGACATGAACACCGTCCTCCGCTAGCGCGGCGGCGGTGTCGGAGGTGCTCCTGTGCGGTCCGAGAGAAGGGCCCGGCGAGTCGCCGGAGGTTTCACGCTCATCGAGGTCCTGGTCGTCGTCCTGATCATCGGCATCCTCGCCGCCATCGTCGGGCCGCGCGTCATCGGCAAGGCCGACGACGCGCGGCGCACGCGCGTGGTGGCCGATCTCAAGAGCATCGAGACGGCGCTCGACCTCTACAAGCTCGACAACGGCGTCTACCCCACCACCGAACAGGGGCTCGAGGCGCTGGTCACCAAGCCGACCGTCGGGAACATCCCGGCCAACTGGAAGGACGGCGGCTACCTGCCTCGTGTCCCGGTCGATCCGTGGGGCCAGCCCTACGCCTACGCCTATCCGGGCACCCAGGGCGAGTACGACCTCTTCTCGCTCGGGGCGGACGGCCAGCCGGGCGGCGAGGGCCCGAACGCCGACGTCTACGCCGGCGAGTCCTGACGGACGCCGGCCCGCCCGATGGTCCTTGCGAGCGAACGCCGCCACGCCGGCCGCAGGCCGGCCGGGCCGCGGCCGCGGGCCCGGCGGCTTGCGTCCGCCTTCACGCTCGTCGAGATCCTGGTCGCCCTCGCCGTGGTGGCGCTCGCCCTGGGGCTCGCCGTCCCGAAGCTCACCGAGCTGTCCGGGATCGAGCTGCGCTCCGCGGCGCGGCGCCTCGTCGGCGCCGCCCGCTACGCGGCCGACCAGGCGGCGGTACGCAAGACGCCCTACCGGCTCCGGTTCGACTTCGCCGAGCGCGCCTATCGGGTGGAGCGGCTCGACGGGGACACCTGGAAGCCCGACCCGACCTCGCTCGGCGTCCCGGTGGTCCTGCCCGGCCGGGTGCGCCTGGCGCTGGTCGAGACGCGGCGGGCCGGCCGGCTGCGCGATCAGGAGGCGTCCGTGGAGTTCTACCCCAAGGGATACGCCGAGCGCGCCGCGATCCAGCTCGCCGTCGGCGAGCGGCGGGCGTACACGATCGAGGTGCGGCCCTACGACATGCGCCCCCGCATCCACGAGGGCGCGCTCGAGCTGGCGGAGCTCGACCGACATGCCACGGTCCCGGCGGCCCGGTAGACGCGCGGCCGTGCGCCTCCCGAGCGCACGCGGCCGCCCCGCCTCCGGCGGGGGCCCGGCCGCCGGCTTCACGCTCCTCGAGGTCCTGGTCGCGCTCGTGATCCTCGGCGTGGCGCTGGTCGGCCTGCTTTCCGCCCAGAGCGCCGCCGTGCGACTCAGGTCCCAGGCCGAGGAGCTGACGCTCGCGACGTTCCTGCTCGAGACGAAGATGACCGACACCCAGATGGGCGACTTCCCCGACGTCGGCACCACGGAGGGTGACTTCGGGGACGACTACCCGGGGTACACCTGGCAGCAGGTGGTGACCGACACCCCCTTCCGCGGCGTGCGCGAGGTGCGGCTCGCGGTCATCTGGTCGCCGGGCCCGCGGCCGCAGCGGCTCGAGCTCGTGCACTTCATGGTCGAGCGGCCGGGCGGCGCGCCATGACGCGCGGCGCGCGGGCGGCCGGCTTCACGCTCATCGAGGTCCTGGTCGCCCTCGGGATCCTCGGCGTGATCGTCGCGATCGTGAGCACGAGCCTCTCCGGGGCCCTCGGCGTGCAGGAGGCCGCCAACCGGCGCGTCGAGATGACCCACGCCGGCCGGACGGCGATCGATCGGATGAGCCAGGAGCTGGCGTCGGCGTTCGCCCTGCCGGCCCAGGGGGGGCGGCCGCAGGCGGCCGGCTTCCTCCTCGAGCACCGCGAGCTCGAGGGCGCCTCGCGGGACCGGCTGAGCTTCCTCACGTACGGGCGTCCGCGCGTCGGGGGGAGCGGGCCGTCGTCCGACATGGCCCTGGTCGAATACGAGCTGGTCGTCTCGGACGACCGGCGCGACTGGCGGCTCGTCCGGCGCCAGGCCAACCGGCTCGACCTCGAGGCGCTCGCCGAGGCGCCCGGCGACGTGGTGGCCGAGCGGGTGGTCGGCTTCGAGGTGAAGGTCTACGACGCCGGCAAGAAGGAGTGGGTGAACGAGTGGACCGACAAGGCGAGGATCCCGCAGGCCGTCTGGCTGACGGTGCGGGTCGTGCCCGAGCCCGCCCCGCAGGCCGACCGGCCCTGGGGCGACGGGCCGCTCGCCGAGGCGAGCGTTCTCACCTACGGCACGCGCTTCACGCTGCCGATGTGGAAGCGATGAGGCGCCCGCGGCGGCAACGGGGCGTGGCGCTCCTCCTGGCGGTCTCGGTCGTGGCGGTCCTGACGCTCACGGTCTTCCCGTTCGTCTACGAGGGGCGGGTCGAGCGGGCCGTGGCGAGCAACCTCTACACGTCGCTGCAGGCGCGCCATCTCGCGGAGGGGGGCGTCGCCATCGCGGAGGCGCTGCTTCGCCTCGACGGCGAGAAGCGTGAGGGCGATCCCTACGACGGGCTCGACGAGATCTGGGCCCAGTACAACAACGTCCCCGTCGCCGCCGGCGGCGGCGCGGTGTCGATGGTCATCACCGACGAGCACGCGAAGCTCAACCTCCGGCGGCTCGTGAGCGGCAACACGGTGAACGCCGACTGGCGCAGCTACCTCGAGCGGCTGCTCGTCCTGGTCGCGGAGCAGGACGCCGCCGAGGCGAGGCGGCTCGTCGACGCGCTCGTCGACTGGCAGGACACCGAGTCCACCAACGTCACCGGGTCGGGCGGCGCGGAGGAGACCTACTACCGGTCGCTCACGCCTCCCTACAGTCCGGACAACGCGCCGCTCGTCACGGTGGCGCAGCTCGGCCTGGTCAAGGGGTGGACCCGGGAGATCGTCCGGAAGGTCACGCCGTTCGTGACCGTCTACGGCGAGGGGCGGGTGAACCCGAACACCGCGCCTCGGGAAGTGCTCGTCGCCATCGGGCTCGACGAAACCCAGGCGACCCGGGCGGTGGAGAGTCGCGTGCGCGCCCCCTTCCGCAACATCAACGAGTTCCGGGAGGCCACGGGCTTCACGGGCAACCTGAACTTCCTGACCTACAAGAGCCAGTTCTTCGGCGTCACCGTCACGGGGAGCTTCCGCGACAGCGTCGCGATCGTCCACACGGTCCTGCAACGCGGACAGTTCCAGCGTCTGTACTGGCGTGTCGAATAGGACACATGCAGAGTTGCAGAGTACCGTTACAAATTTGCACGCCGGCCCGGCCCGCGGCCGGGCGTCCGGAAGCCGGCCCGCCCCGCTCCGACCGCCGGCGGGCGCCAGAACCTCGTTCTTTCGCGCCCTTCCGCTCGTCGCCGGGGCTCGGCCCGCGGGTCGGAGGACCCGGCACAGCGACTGCATGCGCTATACTGTGCGAACAAAACGGTGCCCCGCAGCGTCAGAGTGACGCGGCTGGAGCCCAGGCGGTTCCCCGGAGCCATGACCGAGCCCTGCTCGGTTCGACAGGAGAGACGACACCAGATGGAGAAGCCGAACGAAGGTCTCACGTCCAAGCAGCTCGCGCAGGTGCTTCCCTTCGCGATCTCGCCGGACGAGATCAACTACCTCGCGCGCCGCAACAAGATCCCGGCGGAGAAGCGCGGCAAGATGTGGATCTACAAGAAGAAGGACCTCAACAAGATCCTCAAGACCCTCAGCACCCTCAACGCCTAGCGGGCGGGGCGGCCGCCGAGCGGACCCGCCTCGCCTCTCCCTTGACAAGTTGTGGATTTACCTGGCGTTTCGGCGCCGAAGCCTACCCGCGTCACCTTGACACCCAGGGGTCGCCTTCGTAGCATGGCCAGCATGTTCCGCTCCGTAGTCGGCCTGGACATCGGCGCCTCGGCCGTGAAGGCGATCGTCCTTCGCGGGGGGCTCCGAACGGTCCAGGTCGCCTGCGCGACGCGAGTCGAGGAACCCGGCATCCCGCTCTCCGAGCGGCTACGCCGCCTCGCGGCGCTCGAGCCGCTGCGGGCCGACGACGTCCTCACGGCGCTGCCGGGCCAGCGGGTGTCGACGCGCCTGCTCACCTTCCCGGCGGCGGCCGCGAAGCAGCTCGACAAGGTCGTCCCCTTCGAGCTGGAGACGCAGATCCCGTTCACGCTCGACCAGGTCGTCGTCGCCTACCAGCGCGTCTCCCCTGCCGGTGCGGCCGAGGCGTCGGTCCTGGCCGCTGCGGCGCCGACCGGAGACGTCGCCCAGCTCCTCGAGGCCTGCACGGCGGCGCAGCTCGAGCCGCGGCGCATCGATCTCGACACCGCGGCCCTCGCCCCGCTCGCCGTGGCGGTCCCACCGGTCGCGTCCGAGGCGCCGGGCGCAACGGCCGTGGTGGACCTGGGCGCCAGCAAGACCGGCGTGGCCGTCGTGGCCGACGGCCGGCTCCGCTTCGTCCGGACGATCACGGGCGGCGGTCAGGCGGTCACGCGCGCGATCGCCCAGGCGCTCGGCCTCTCGGACGTCGAGGCCGAGGCGCGCAAGCGCGATCTCGCGCCGCAGGCCGCCGACGGCGGCGACGCGGCCGAGGCCGCGGCCCGGATGGCGGTCGTGCGCGGCCTCGAGACGCTCGCGGCCGAGTTGCACAAGACCCTCGCCGCCTGCCGGCAGGCCGGCGGTCCCGAGGTGACGCGGCTGCTCCTGGTGGGGGGCGGCGCCGCGCAGCCCGGTCTCGCTGCCTTCCTGGAGCGCGCGCTCGAGCTGCCGGCCCGCGTCGTGCGCCCCTGCGACGTGCCGGGCGTCGGCGGCGCGGCCGTCGAGACGCTCGGCCCGGAGTACACGCCGGCGCTGGCCCTCGCGCTGCCGGGCACGGGACGCCGCCTGCCCGGCACGCTCGACTTCCGGAAGGGGCCGTTCGCCTACCGGCTGGAGATGGCGGGCCTCAAGCGGCGGCTCGCCGTCTCGGCGGGCCTCGCGGCGGCCATCCTCGTCCTGCTCGCCGTCGACTTCTACACCGAGTACTCGGCGAAGGTGGAGCGATACGAGGCGGTGCAGGCGCAGGTGCGAGAGGCCTACCGCGCCATCGTCCCCCAGGGGGCCGCGCCGGCCAACGAGGCGCTCGACCTCAAGGCCCGCACCGAGGGGCTCAAGAAGGAGCTGTCGCAGATCGGCGGGCTGGCCGGGGGGCGCATCACCCCGCTCGCCGTCCTCGCCGAGCTGTCGACGCGGGTGCCCCGCGACATCCGCGTCGACGTGCTCGAGCTGGTGGTCGAGAAGAACCAGGTCCGCCTGCGCGCCGAGACCGACTCGTTCGAGTCGGTCGACAAGATGAAGGCGGCGCTGCTCGAGTTCGAGCCCTTCACGGACATCCAGGTGTCGGACGCCCGCGTGAACGCCAACCAGACGTCGGTCGGCTTCCGGTTCACGATCGCCCTGGCCGACGAGGTATAGGGGATGGCCATCACCCTCGCGCGCCGCGAGCGGCGCCTGGTCGTCGGCGGCGCCCTCGTCCTCGCGCTGACGCTGCTCTACGTGCTGGTCCTCGAGCCGCTCCTGACGCGCAACCGGGACCTGGACCGGCTGATCGCCCAGAAGACGCGCGAGTACGGCGAGGTCGTGCGCCTCGGCGACGAGTACCGGCAGGCGCAGGCGCGGCTCGAGTCGCTCAGGGCGCGGCTGTCGCGGGCGCCGCAGAACTTCCAGCTCCTCTCCTACCTCGAGAACCTGGCGGTGCAGAACGGCATCCGCGACCGGATCGCCTACATGAGGCCCCAGCCGCCCGCCACGACCGGCAGCTTCCGCGAGCAGAGCGTCGAGATGCGCCTCGACGCCGTGACCATCAACCAGACGGTCAAGTTCCTCGATCAGCTCGCCTCCGCGCCGCCCGGGCTTCGAGTCAAGCGGCTCTCCATGGTACGCCGATACGACGACGTGAACCGGCTGGACGTCGTCGTGCAGGTCGCCGCCTACCAGCTCGCATGACGCGCCGCGCGCGCCTGCTCACCGCGGCCGGCTACGTCGCCCTCTTCGTCGCGGTCTTCTACGTCTCCCTCGTGCTCGCGTTCCCGGTGGACGCGCTTCGCCGCATGCTGGCGGCGAACGTGGAGGCCTCGACGCCGCTCACGCTGGCCATCGGCAGCCTCTCCCTCGGCTGGGACGGCGACCTGTCGGCGCGTCAGGTCGTCCTCGGCTGGCCCCGCGCCGGCCGCACGCTGCCGGTGTTCGCGGCCGACCGCGTGGACGTCGACGTCGCCCTGCTGCCCGCGGCATTCGGCCGGCTCGAGGCGCGCTTCGACGGCGACGCGTACGGCGGGCGCTTCGACGGGCGGCTCGCCGGGCCCCGGGACGGTCCCGCCGAGACGGTGCTCGTCGCGCTCGATCGGCTCGACCTGGCCCGCCACGCCGGCCTCGCCGGGGCCGCGCGGGTCGTGGTCGCCGGCCTCCTCTCGGGCGAGCTGCGCCTGTCGGGCGCGGCCGCCACCCGGCGCACCGGCTACATCCACCTGCGGGTCGAGTCGGGCAGCGTGCGCGAACTGCCGATGATCGCCGCGAGCCTCCCCGAGGTGGGCGTCGAGCGCGCCACGGTCTCGGCGCGGCTCGACCGCGACCGGCTCGAGGTCGAGAGCGTGGAGGTCCGCGGGCCGGAGCTGACCCTCACCGGCTCGGGGCAGATCGGCCTGCGGGAGCCGGCGGACGCGTCCACCCTGAACCTCACGTTCCGGCTCAGGCCCGAGCAGCGCTTCCCGCCGACCCTGCGCCGGCTCCTCGGCGTCGTCGCCCGCGCCCCGGACGCGAGCGGCGCCTTCGGCTTCGTCGTGCTCGGCACGCTGGCCAGGCCCGAGGTCCGCCCGCTGTGAGCGTGCGGCTCGTCGTGCTGCGCGGCAGCGAGCGGCTCCTGGCCCTCCCCCTGGGCGACCGCGCGCTCCTGATCGGCCGCGACCCGGCCGGCGACGTGGTCCTCGAGCACCCCGGGATCTCCCGCCGCCATGCCGCGCTCGACCCCGGTCCGCCGCCGAGGCTGACGCCGCTCGGGCGGCGCCCGGTCCGGCTGAACGACGCTCCCCTCGCCGGCGCGGCCGTCCTCGCTCCGGGCGATCGCGTCGCCATCGGCCCCTACGAGCTGATCCTCGTCGACGGCGTCGCGGACGCCGAGCACACCCCCGAGGAGCCGACGGAGGAGATCCGCCTCGACGAGGCCGGCCGCCTCCTGGTGCGGCGGCCGGTCCTCGTCGGGCCGGGAGGGCGCCGCTTCCCCATCGCCCGGCGGCTGGTGCGGATCGGCAAGGGCGAGCGCAACGACGTCGTCGTCGCCGACCCCTACGCCTCGGTCGCGCACTGCGTCATCGAGCAGCAGGGGTCGCGCTTCTTCGTGCGGGACCTGCACTCGACCAACGGCACCTGGGTCGACGGGCGAAAGGTCATCGAGGCCGAACTCGCCCCCGGCTCCACGCTCCGCGTGGGGCAGACCCGCCTGGCGTTCGAGAGCGAGACGGTGGGGCCGCTCTCCGTCGAGCCGGCGGCCGAGACCGAGTGCCACGGCCTCGTCGGCCGCAGCCCGGCCATGCGGCGGCTCTTCGCGCTCCTCGCGCGGGTGGCGGCGACCGGCTCGACCGTGCTCGTCACCGGCGAGACCGGCACCGGCAAGGAGCTGGTCGCGCGCGCGCTGCACGCGGCGTCGCCGAGGCGCCACGGCCCGTTCGTGGCCGTCAACTGCGGCGCCCTCGCGGCCGAGGTGGTCGAGAGCGAGCTGTTCGGCCACGAGAAGGGGGCCTTCACCGGCGCCGTCGCCAGGCGCGCGGGCGCCTTCGAGGCGGCCAGCGGCGGCACGCTCTTCCTCGACGAGGTGGGCGAGCTGCCGCCCGCGCTGCAGCCGAAGCTGCTCAGGGCGCTCGAGGCGCGCGCCGTGACGCGCGTGGGCGCCACCGCCGAGGTCCCGGTCGACGTGCGCGTCGTGGCGGCGACCCACCGCGACCTCGAGGCCGAGGTGCGCGCCGGCCGCTTCCGGGAGGACCTCTTCTTCCGCCTGCACGTGATCCCGCTCGAGCTGCCCCCCCTGCGGGAGCGTCCCGAGGACCTGCCGCTGCTGGTCGGCCGCCTCCTCGCCGGGCTGCCGGGCGGCTCGGGCGCGCGGCTCACGCCCGCCGCCGAGGCGCGGCTCGCCGGTCACGACTGGCCCGGCAACGTGCGCGAGCTGCGCAACGTCCTCGAGCGGGCGCTCCTCCTGGCGGGCGGCGAGCCGATCGACGCGGCCCACCTGCGCTTCGCCCGGGTCGGCCGGCCGGCCGGCGACGGCGCCGGGCGCGGCGAGATCCGGGCCGCCGGCGCCGCCCGCCGCATGGACGAGGTCGAGCGCGAGGCGATCCTCGCCGCGCTCGAGGCGACCGCCTGGAACAAGCGGGCCGCCGCGCGCGAGCTGGGGATCGCCAAGAGCACGCTCCACGAGAAGCTGCGCCGCTTCGGCCTCGTCCGCAGGCCGGCGGGATGAGCGCCCGCCGCGCCGTACCGGTCACGGCCCTCGCCGCGGCCTGCTTCGTCGTCTCGGCGGAGGCGCGCGTCGTGGCGCCGCTCCTGCCGACCATCGCCGCGTCGCTCGGCGTCTCGGTGACGGCCGCCGGCAGCGCCGTGACGCTCTACCTCCTCCCCTACGGCCTCTGCCAGATCGGCTACGGGCCGCTCGCCGACCGGATCGGCAAGTTCCGCGTGATCCGCGCCTGCATGCTGGTGCTCGCCGCCGGCACGCTTGCCTGCGCGCTCGCGCCGTCGCTCGTCGTGCTCGACGTCCTGCGGCTCCTCACCGGCATGGCGGCGGCCGCCATCTTCCCCATGTCGATGGCCCACCTGGGCGACACGCTGCCGTACGGCGAGCGGCCGCGCGCGATCGGCATCCTCATGAGCGGCGCGGCCGTGGGGCAGACGCTGTCGATCGCGATCGGCGGCGCGATCGGGCAGTTCCTCGACTGGCGCCTGGTCTTCCTCCTCTACGGCGCGATCGCGCTCGGCATCGGCCTCTGGCTCGCGCAGTTCGCGCCGGCGGCGGCGGCGTCGTCGAGCGCGACCTCCGGGGAGCCCTGGTGGCGGCCATACGCCCGCCTCCTCGCCAGCCCGACCGGCCGCACGCTCTACCTCATGGTCGCCGTCGAGGGCTTCTTCGCCATGGGGGCGTTCACGTACGTGACGGCGCTCCTGCAGTGGCGCGACGGGCTCTCCCAGCTTGCCGCCTCGCTCGTCGTCACGGCCAACGGCGTCGGCGCATTCACGGCCGCCCGGCTCCTCGGGCACGCCTCGCACCGCCTCGGCGAGCGCGGCAGCCTGGTCCTCGGGGGGCTCGGCGCCGGGGTGCCCTACCTCCTGCTCGCGGCGCCGATCGGCGTCTGGCCGGCGGCACCGCTCCTGCTCGTCATGGGCGCGGGCTGGGTCCTCATGCACAACGTCCTGCAGGTCCGCGCCACCGAGGCGAGCCCCGAGGCGCGCGGCTCGAGCCTCGCCTTCTTCGCCCTGAGCCTCTTCCTCGGCGGCTCCCTCGGCACCACGGCCCACGGGCTGCTCATCGCCGCGCCGGGGAGCTACGCGACCGTGATGGCGGTCGGCGGGCTCGGGCTCTGCACCTTCGGTCTGCTCGCGCCGGCGCGGCTCGGCGTCGCACGCCGCAGGCCGAGGCCGGCCCCCGCCGCCGCGGGCCCGAGCGCGGGATGACGGGGCATCGGGACCGCGCGCGGCACGGCATCACCGGGGCCGAGGCCGAGCGGCCGCTCGCGCTCGTGTTCGCCCTGACCGCCGCGTACACGGCCGTCGAGATCGTGGCCGGCTTCGTGACCGGGTCGCTCGCCCTGCTGGCCGACGCCGGGCACATGCTGGCCGACGTCCTCGGCCTCGCGATGGCCCTCGGCGCGATCCGGTTCGCCCGCCGCGCCGCCACGCCGGGCCGCACGTACGGCTTCTACCGGGCCGAGGTCCTCGCGGCGCTGGCCAACGGGCTCCTCCTCTTCGGCATCGCCGCCTACATCCTCCTCGAGGCCTGGGCCCGCCTGGTCACCCCCGCGCCGATCGACGCGCTGCCGATGGCCGTGGTGGCCGCCGGCGGCCTCGCCGTGAACCTCGTCGGCGTCCGGCTCCTCCACAGGAGCGCCCGACACAACCTCAACGTCCGGGGGGCGTTCCTCGAGGTCCTGGCCGACCTGCTCGGGTCGCTCGGCGCCTTGCTGGCCGCCGCCGTCATCGCGCTGACCGGCTGGTGGCCGGCCGACCCGCTCGCCTCGCTCGTCATCGCGCTCTTCGTCGTCCCGCGCGCCTGGCGCCTGCTGCGCAGCGCCCTCGACGTCCTCCTCGAGTCGACGCCGGCCCACATCGACCTCGCCCGCCTCGAGGCGGCGATGCGGGCGGTCCCGGGCGTCACCTCGGTGCACGACCTCCACGTCTGGACCATCACGAGCGGCTTCGTCGCCATGAGCGCGCACGTCGAGGCGTCGGGCCGCCGCAGCCACGAGGTCCTCCACGACCTGCAGGCCGTGTTGCGCCGCGACTTCCACATCGAGCACGCCACGCTCCAGGTGGAGCAGCCCGGCCACGCCGACGACGGCGCCTGCTGCGCGATGGACCCCCGCTGCCTGGTGGTGGGCAGCGAGCCCCCCGAGCCGCGGCGCGGCTGAGCGGCCGAGCCGTCAGAACGCCCAGGCCAGGAAGTAGAGGACGGCCGTCACGGTGGCCGCGCTGACCGCGGTGGTGACCACCGTGATGCTCGCGACCAGGTCGGGCCGCGCGCCGTACTCGAGCGCGAGCAGGACCATGATGGCCGCGGTCGGCATGGCGTGCTGGAGCACCAGCACCTTGGCCAGCAGGCCGGTGAGCCCCAGCGGGACAGTCAGGGCGACCGCGAGGATCGGCCCGAGGACGAGCCGGACGGCCGCCCCGACGACGATCGGCTTCACGTTGCCCTCCACCCGCGTCCGGGCGATCTGCGCGCCGAGCAGCAGGAGGATCACCGGCACCCCCGCGTCGCCGACGAGCCGCACCGCCCGCAGCAGGCCGCCCGGCACCGGCAGGCCGACCAGCCGGACGGCCAGGGCGAGGAGCCCCGCGACCACCGGCGGGTTCGACAGCGCGGTGACGACCCCGCGCCGCCAGCCCTCCCGCCCCAGCGTCGCGAACCAGATGCCGATCGGGTACATCAGGACCAGGTGGATGGCGAGGACCGAGATGCCGAGGAGGTAGCCCTCCCGCCCGTAGGCGAAGAGGATGATCGGCAGCCCGTAGTTGCCGCTGTTGGTGAAGACCGTGGCGAGCAGGAGCGGGCTCGCGAGCGCCGCGAGGCCGGTGAGGCGGGCGACCAGCACCGTGAGGAGCGCGGCCGCCGCGATGTAGAGGAGCACGTAGCCGAGCGCGCGGGTCATCGCGGCGGCCGGTACCTCGGCCGTCGCCAGGTAGCCGAAGATCAGGGCCGGCGAGAGGACGACGAGCGTAAACCGGGAGAGGGGCTCGAGATCGGTCGCCGTGAAGCGGCCGAACGCGTACCCCGCCCCCAGGATGGCGAGGGCCGGGAGGACGACGTCGACGAAGAGCACGCCGGCCGCTGGCGCCGGCTAGTTCGGGTTGATGATCATGGGGAGCCCGGACTTGTCGCCGAGCACGATGAACTTCGCGTTCTGGCTCCTCGCCAGCTCCTGCACCGCCTCGATCGCGCGCCACTGCAGGAGCCGCTGGTCGATCCCCTTGCTCACCACCTGCTGGAACTCCGCGATGCCCTGCGCCTCGATCTTCTTCCGCTCGGCCTCCTGCTGCTCCTTGAGGAGGACGAAGCGCATCCGCTCGGCCTCCTGCTCGGCCGCCGCCTTGGCCTCGATCGCCTGGCGCACCTGCTCGGGCAGCCGCACGTCGCGCAGCAGCACCGCCTCGAGCCTGACGCCGCGCGCGGCGAGCTTCGGCTCGAGCTCCTTGGCGATCTCCTGCTCGATCATGGCCCGGTCGGCCGTGTAGAGGGCGCGGGCCTCGTAGCGGGCCGTGACGCCTCGCAGCTCCGAGCGGATCTGCGGCTCCACGACGCGCTGGACGTAGTTCAGCCCGACGTTCTTGTAGACGGACGGGGCGTCCTCGAGCCTGAAGAGGACCGAGACGTCGGTGCCGACCGAGAGCCCTTCCTTCGACGGCACCAGGGCCGCGTCCTTCACCTCGTTGGTCCGCACGTCCATCCGGATGACCCTGGCGAGCGGGTTCACGAGGTGGAGCCCCGGCTGGAGGGCCTCGTCGGAGACCCTCCCGAAGAGGCTCACCACGCCGACGAACCCGGCCGGGATCTGAACGACGGCCGTCGAGAGGGCGACGGCGATGAGGACGGCGATGGCGACCGGCGCGCCCCACCGGGGCAGGCCCATCCGGCCGGCGCGCCGGGTGAACTCACGTGGATCGAACGTGTCTCGCATGAGACGGCTCCTCTCCCCTCCAGGATGCACCGAGGGTGCGAACGGGCGGAACGACGGGGCTCGGACGAGGCGGGTGCGGACGGGGGGCGGGCGAGCCGCCGGACGGCAGGTCAGTCCTCCTCTCGCGTCTCGCCGAGGCGGATAGGCTCGAGCTTCACCTGGTCGCGCTTCACCGAGCGGAGTTGGTCGGGCATGGCGATGGTCCGCCCGCAGGCGTCGCACCGCGTCGCCCGGCTCTCGACCTCCTTGCCGCAGATGGGACACGGTCGATGGCCGGACTGACCCCCGAAGAGCTTGCCGAACATGAAGCCCCTCCCGCTCCCAGGCCGGGCCATCCTGCCCTGAACGCCCGGGCGCTGTCAAGCCGATCCGGTGCCGGCCCAACCCCGCCAGCGGACCGTGCGGCTCCCGGTCCCCGTCGGAGGTCCAGCCCACGCCCCCGCTGCCCGGGGGCGCCTGTCCGCCGCCGGCTAACGGCGCCCGTAGCCGAGCACCACGAGGATGTCCGGACGGAGCGTGATCGACACCGTACAGGGCGTGGCCTTCGGGCCGCGCCCGCACGCCACCTCGAGCCAGGTGACCGCGTCCGGGCCCTCACGCAGGCCGACCTGCTCGACCCCGTCGAGCGTCAGGTCGACGTGGAGCGAGGTCACCGCGCCGTCGGCCACGCGGATGCTCGCCAGGCGCTCGCGCGGCGACAGGAACAGCTCGAGCCAGCCGCCGCCCGCCGCGTCCACCCGGTAGCGGTAGCGCTGCGCGGCAGGGTCGGACCAGGCCGGCCCGTGTCCGAAGAAGCCCGAGACGAGGTCGAGGTCGAGCGCGAACGCGTCCCGCTCAGCCACGGCCGGCTCCCAGGGGGCGGCGGCCGCAGCGGCTCGACCGGTCACGGGTCGTCGGTGAGCTGGACGAGGCCGAGGCCGCGAGCGAAGCTGCGGATCTGGAAATCGTGGTCCTCCGTGAGGCAGTGGAGGTGGTCGACGTCGGTCTTGACCCACGGCTGCCGCTTCGGGATGCCGTGCGACCTGAGCCAGTCCTCGAACCGGCGATCGCGCGAGTATACGAAGAGGAGCCCGTGGTCGTCCAGGACCACGTAGTCGTTCGTGCCGGCGCGGCGAGCCATGAGCTGGTGGTGGCCGTCCTCGGCGAGCCAGTCGTGCTTGAGCTCGAGGGCGCGCACGAGCGCCTCGGCCGGGACCCCCTGGCCGAAGTAGCGGCGCCCCTTCGAGGGGTGCCCGCGGTCGGCGTCCCCGTTGGTCTCCTTGAGCAGCACGAGCAGCTCCCCGCCGAGCAGCGTGACCGCCTCGGCGAAGAGCAACACCGCCTTGGCCTCGGGCGGCGAGATCACGAGGCGGAACCGCGTGGGCGGCTTGCCGGTCGCGTCGACCTGGCCGGTGCCGTCGAGGAACTCCTCGCGGAAGTAGCCCGGCGAGGCGTCGAAGTCGCTCCCCGCCAGCACCGCCGCCTTGCGCTGCGGCAGGCGCGCGGGGCCCGCCGGCGGCTCGACTGCCGTGCGCCGCTTCATTGCCAGGCTCCCAGACCTGTTCGGGGCATCCAACCCTCCTCGGGGGCGGGCGCGGTGCGGCGTCGCCCGCGAGGGTGCGGGCGTTGCAGCCGGCATGCCGCGGGCACCCGCGAGGGGGGCGCCGAAAAACGTCCGCCGATTCCCGAGGAAAAGGAGCCCGGTGCCGCTCCGCGTCGCCGGGGGACCGGCCGCGCGCCGGCCCGGCGTGCCGACGTTCTCTGCAGGGTGGTGACGGAGATTGGCGGCACCGGCCGGGGCGTCCCGCGGCGCGCAGGCGGCCCGGGCCCGAACGGTCACCAGGGCCCGGTGACGGCCAGCGTGAGCCCCGGCGTGCTCGTCGTGCCGAAGACGTTGACGAAGAGGACCGTGCCGTCCGGGCTGAAGCAGGCGCCCGCGAACTCGCTCCGGTCGAGGGCGTTTCGCGCGAACCGGAAGACCTCGCCCGCGGCCGTGACGACCGAGAGGTGCTGGCGGCCGGGGCCGTCCTGGCAGACGACGAGGCCGCCCCACGGCGCGGCGGTGATGTTGTCGGGCCACTCCCACTCGCCGTCGCCTCGCTCCGTGTCCGGCGCCGGCGCCTCGAGGTAGAGCTCGAAGAGATCCGGCTCCCCGTCTTGCGGCGTCAGGCGGAAGATCTGCCCCGAGCGGCCGGCGCCGCCGTCGGTCGAGCAGATGTAGAAGGCCCGGTCGGTCGGGCTCCACCAGATCCCTTCCGCGCGGCGCAGGACCGCGGCCCCCAGCTCCTGGGCCTGGTGGCGGACCGGCGTCCCCGTCGTGCTCGGGTCGGGAGTCGGGATCGGCACCCACTCCACCTCGAACGGGTAGCGCAGCGGGAAGGCCGCGCTCGCTCCCCCCAGGCGGTTGCTCGTGTCGACGCCGCCCCGGAACTCGACGAGCCGCATGGCGTGGAGCGAGCCGCCGTCGGCGAGCCGGCCCGGCGTCGCGGGCGTGAAACGGTAGAGGCAGGCGTCCGGCTCGTCCTCCGTCTGGTAGACGCGTCCGCTCCGCGGGTCGACTGCCACCGCCTCCCGGCGGAACCGCCCCATCGCCTTGAGCGGCACCGGGGTGACCGGCGCGCGCGCCGAGGCCGGCACCTCGAACGCGTAGCCGTGCCGCTTCGTGAGCCGGTCGTCGGAGGCGGCGGTGGCGACCGTCTCCTCGCAGGAGATCCAGGTCCGCCACGGCGTCGGCCCGCCGGCGCAGTTGAGGAGCGTCCCCCCGAGGGTGGGATACGCGCCGAGGAGACGGCGGCCGTCGGGGCTCACGACGAGGCTCGTCGTGCCGCCCTGCACGTGGGCGCCCCGCCCCGGGTCGTAGCGCTTCGCCGCCGGCACGCTCACCCCTCCCCCTCTGGAGGCCGAGACGTTCATCTCGTGGTTGCGGACGAGCGTGATCGTGCCGTCGGCGTTCGGGAAGGCGGCCATGCCGTCCGGGTGCGCCGGGGTGGCCGAGCCGTCGGACATCGGGTCGCCGAGGCGCGAGAGGACCCGGTAGCGGAAGCCCTCGGGGAGGTCGAGGATGCCGTCCGGGTCGGCGACGAGCGGCCCGTAGCCGTCGCGGCCGACCGCGAACGCCTGTCGCGATCCGAGGGCCGCCAGCGCGGCCAGGGCAGTGCCGCCGGCAAGGAAGCCACGCCGCGAGAGGGGCATGCCTCTCTCCCTACTCCATGTCGCCCCGCCTGGCAACTGGCAGCCGCTGTCTCTGCGAGAGGGTCCGGCGCTCGACGCGGCCGTCCGGCGTCCGGCCCGAGGGACCGGCGGATGGACGCGCCCGCGCCGGGCACGCGCGCAACCCGGCGTCCCGACGCGGTCTCGGCGCCGGCACGCGGCGTGCTCCCCCTGCCGGCGCGAAGAGCCAGGGAGGGACGCATGCGACGGTCACGTGGGCAGGGGATGACCGAGTACGTCGTCGTCGTGGCGCTGGTCGCGGTGGCGGCCATCGCCGTCGTCGGCATCTTCGGCCAGCAGCTCCGCGCCAACTTCTACTCGATGACGCGAGCGCTGGCCGGACACGAGTCCAGGACGCCGGACAAGTCGGGCGGCGCCGAGAAGCAGACGGACAAGAAGGACCTCTCGAACTTCGCGGTCGACAAGTGACGCGGGGGCAGGCGATGATCGAGGCCCTCCTCGCCGTGCCGCTCCTGCTCCTCGCCGCGGCCACCGCCCTTCAACTCGCCCTGGTCGCGATCGCCGGCCTCCTCACCCGGCACGCGGCCAACCTCGCGGCCAGGGCCGCGGCCGTGAGGGACGGCAGCACCGAGGCGGCCCGCGAGGTGGCCGCCCGGGTCTGCGCCCCGATCGACCGGAGCCCGGACGTCGAGCGGCTCGAGCCGACGCCGGCGGCGTTCGCCGATTTCGGCGACCGGTTCCCCTTCGACAGCGCCGACCCCGCGCGCGGCCCGCGCACGCGCCTTGCGCGCGCCGAGGCCGCGCGCGTCGCCTTCCGGGTCACCTGCCGGGTGCCGCTCGGCGTGCCGGTCGCCGGGCCGCTCCTCGCCCGGGCGCTCGGCGCGCGGGGCGGTCGGGGGCTCGCGCTCACCGCCGTCCGCCGGCCCCGCCCTCAGGC
>DASVDK010000272.1:0-7288 GCA_036381125.1 Thermodesulfobacteriota bacterium
TCCAGTCGGGCGGCGCCGTGGCCGTCGAGGGGCCCGCCGCGGCGGGCCGCTGATGGTTCACCCGCGTGCGGCGGCCCGACCGGCGCCGAGGCGGCCGGTCGTGGAGGCGGTCGACCTCTCCCGAACCTACCGGCGCGACGCCGACGAGATCCGCGCCCTCGACCGCGTCACGCTGCGGGTCGACCAGGGGGAGTTCGTGGCGCTCATGGGGCCGTCCGGCTCCGGCAAGAGCACGCTGCTCAACATCATCGCCGGCATCGACCGGCCCACCGGCGGCACGATCCGCGTGGCGGGCGAGGACCTGTCGGCGCTCGACGAGGACGAGCTGGCCGCCTGGCGCAACGCGCGGCTCGGCTTCGTCTTCCAGACCTTCAACCTGATCCCGGTCCTCACCGCCTTCGAGAACGTCGAGCTGCCGCTGCTCCTCACCGACCTCACCCGCGCGGAGCGCCGGCGGCACGTCGAGACCGCGCTCCGCCTGGTGGGCCTCGGCGACCGGATGGCGCACTACCCGAAGCAGCTCTCCGGCGGCCAGGAGCAGCGGGTGGCCGTCGCCCGCGCGCTCGTGACCGACCCGGCCCTGCTTCTCGCCGACGAGCCGACGGGCAACCTCGACGCGCGAGCGGCCGACGACGTGATGCGCCTCCTCGCGCGGCTCAACGCCGCCGCGGGCAAGACGATCATCGTGGTCACGCACGACCCCAGGACCGCCGGCTTCGCCCGCCGGCTCGTCGTCCTCGACAAAGGGGTCCTCGAGGAGGAAGTCCGCAGGTGATTCGGCTCCTCCCCCTGATGCTGCGCAACGCCCTCGGCAACCGTCGGCGCAGCATCCTCACGCTCCTCTCGCTCGCCGTGTCGATCTTCCTGCTGGCCACGCTCGTCACCCTCCAGGAGGAGCTGGAGCGGAGCGTCCGGGCGAGCGCCCGGTCGCCGCGCCTCGTCGTCCGTCGGGCGACGTCGCTGGCCGACCCGCTGCCCCTCTCGATGCGCCGCACGCTCGAACGGATCCCCGGCGTCGACCTCGTCCTCGCGATGCAGTGGTTCGGCGGCGTCTACGTCGAGGAGCGGAACTTCTTCGCGAACTTCGCCGTCGACGTCGACGGCATGCGGAAGATGTGGCCCGAGGTGACGGTCGACGAAGCGCAGTTCGAGGCGTTCCGCCGGGAGCGGACCGCGGCCATGGTCGGCCGCCGCCTCGTGGAGCGCTTCGGCTGGCGCCTCGGCCAGCAGGTGACGCTCGAGGGGACCGTCTTCCCGGTCGACCTCACCTTCACGATCCGGGCGGTGTACCGACAGGGAACCGATCAGGCCGTCGACGAGAACGCCTTCTGGTTCCACCGCGAGTACCTCGAGGAGGCGCTCGGCAGGCCGGGCACGATCGGCACGTTCTGGCTCAGGGCCGCGAACCCCGCGGCGATCCCGAGGATCATGGAGGAGGTGGACCGCACGTTCCGTAACACCGACTCGGCCACCAGGACCGAGACCGAGTCGGCCTTCGCGCTCTCGTTCCTCCGGATGGTCGGCGACGTCCGGACGATGATCCTGTCGATCGCCTCGGTGGTCGTCTTCACGATCCTGCTCGTCACGGCGAACACCACGGCCATGGCGGTGCGGGAGCGGACGCGCGAGGTGGCGGTCATGAAGGCGCTCGGCTTCACCAGGCGCCACATCCTCTGGCTGCTCGTGGGGGAGGCGGCGGCGATCGCGTTCGGCGGCGGGCTCCTCGGGGCCGTGGGGGCCAGGCTCGCCTACGCGGCGGTCGACCTCGCCGCGCGGAGCGGCGGCCTGCTGTCGCAGTTCGCCGTCGGGTGGGACACGGTCGCGGCCGGCGCCCTGATCGCGGCCGCCATCGGCGCCGTGAGCGCCGCCGTTCCGGCGGTGCGCGCCTCGCGCGTGTCGATCGCGCGGGGCCTGCGGCACGTCGGGTGATGGCGGTCCCCTTCGCGTACAACCTGCGCAGCCTCGCCGTACGCCGCGTCTCGGTCGCCATGACGGCCGGGGGCGTCGCGCTGGTCGTGGCGGTGTTCCTCGCCACGCTGGCCCTCGCGGGCGGTCTCGAGCGGGCGTTCGTCGAGACCGGGCAGCCGGAGAACGTCCTCGTCATCCGGCAGGGCTCCCTCGTCGAGACCTCCTCGGCCCTGTCGCGCGAGCAGTGGCAGGTCCTCCGCTTCCTGCCCGGCGTCGCCCGCGACGCCGGCGGGCAGCCGGTCGCCTCCGCCGAGGTCGTCGTCCTGTTCTACCTCCAGCGCCCGGACGGTGTGGCAGCCAACGTGATGATGCGCGGCGTCGGCCGGCAGGGGTTCCTCCTGCGGCCCCGGCTGCGCCTCGTGGCCGGCAGGCGGTTCGTCCCGGGACGCCGGGAGGTGATCGTGGCGGCGAGCCTCGCGCGGCGCTTCGTGGGGCTCGACCTCGGCGCGCGGGTGCCGCTCGGCTCCGAGTCGTGGCGGATCGTGGGGCTCTTCGAGGCGGGTCGCACGGCCGTCGATTCGGAGATCTGGGGCGACGCGGAAGAGGTGGCGCGCGCCTACGACCGCGACCAGTTCTCGTCGGCGCTCCTGCGGACGACCGGCCGCGCGCAACGCGACGCCCTGATCGAGCGGGTGGCGGGGGATCCCCGTCTCGCCCTCAAGCCGCTCGTGGAGACCGACTACTACGCCGAGCAGACCGTGTCGGCGAGGCCGGTCAAGTTCGTGGGGCTCTTCATGGCCGGCGTCATGGCCGTCGGCGCCGCCTTCGCGGCGATGAACACGATGTACGCGGCAGTCGCCTCACGGGGGCAGGAGATCGCCACGATGCGGCTCCTCGGCTTCCGCCGGCGCCAGATCCTGACGGCCTTCCTCCTCGAGTCGCTGCTCGTCGCCCTCGTGGGGGGCGTGCTCGGCTGTCTCCTCGCGCTCCCGCTGAACGGCCTGTCCACCGGCACCGTGAACTTCCGCACGTTCAGCGAGGTGACGTTCGACTTCCGGATCGGCTGGGACCTGATCCTCGACGGGCTCCTCTTTGCCGCCGCCGTCGGCCTGGCCGGCGGCCTGCTCCCGGCCGTGCGCGCGGCCCGCCAGCCGCTCGCGACCGCAATACGCGCGGAGTAGTCCGGGTCGACGGCGGCCCGCGGGGTGCCAGGGCCTGTGCGCGTCCACACCGCCCGCCTGACCGCCGCCGGGACGTGGCGGCCACCCTCTGCATCAGGAGCGCCTCGACGAGCACGGTGAGCGTGCGGTCGAGGACCTGGCCGACGTCGCCGTCGGGGATCCGGCGGCGCAGGCGGTGCGCTACTCGCGGACGTTGCCCCAGACGCTCTTGACGCCGTCCGCGTCCTCGAGCCAGACGGCGACGGCGTTGCCATCTGCATCGACGGCGACGCGCGGCGCGGTGGCGACGTCACCCGGCGCGTTGTTCTCCTTGACCAGTTCGTCGGTCGACCATGCGCTCGCGCTCGCGGCGAGGCGGCTCGATCGGATGCGCAGCTTGCCGTCGCCGGGGTCCTGCTGCCAGACGGCGATGGCGTTGCCCGACGGGTCGAGCGCCACGTGCGGCGCGTCGGACGGGGCGGTGGTGGAGGTCTGGACGCGAGCGGCGGCGGACCAGTCGCCACTGGACGGGTCGAGGCGACTCGCATGGATGCGGCCGCCGCCGCCGTCCCGCCGCCAGATCGCGACGGCGTGGCCGGTTGGGGCGACCGCGAGGGCGGCGTGGTCCGCGGTCTGGCCGCTCGTGTCGAGCTCTTGGGGCGTGCCCCACTCGGACGGCGTGGACGGCGTCCCTTTCACGAAGCGCCTGGCGTGGATGCTGCCGGCCTGCTCCCAGAGGACGACGGCGTTGCCGTCCGCGTCGGCGCCGACCTGTGGCGACGAGGCGCTGATCGGTTGGCCGTCGATCTCATCCGGCCCGTTCCAGGCGGACAGGTCGACGTCGAACCGGTTCACCCAGATGCCCGGCTGGGCCACGGCGGAAGCGCGCTGTACCCAGGCGACGAACACGTCGCCCGTGTCGGAGATGTCGATCGACGGGCTCGAGGCGTCCTCGGCCGGGGAGCCGGCCGCGGCATGGTCGGGGCCGCGCCAGGTCTCGTCGAAGGGGTCGAAGCGGCTCACCCAGACGCTGTCGTCGGTGCCGTCCCCCTGGATCCAGGCGACGACAGCTACGCCGGAATCGTTGGCCGCGACCTGAGGCGACTGGCCGGGACCGGCCCCGGCGTCGAGCGGTTCAGGCTCCTCCCACACGCCCGCCGCCGTGTGACGCGCCACCCACACCGTCGGCTCACTCGGGATGGCATTGCTGTTGCGGACCCAGACGGCGAAGACGTTGCCGTCGCCGTCGGCCGCGAGTTGCGGCGAGCGGGAGTTGCCGATGCCCTCGGTATCGATGGCCTCCGGGGTGCTCCACTCGCCGGTCGAGCGGTCGAGCCGGCTCGCCCAGAGCGCCACGCGCGAGCCGTCCGACTGGAGCCACACGGCCACCGCGTCGCCGCTCGTCGGGTCGACGGCGACCCGGGCCTCGCTGGCAGTTTCGGATCGGAACTCGATCCGCTCCGGGTCCTGCCACTCGACGCCGGCGCCGGGGCCGCCGCCCCCGGGAGTGCCGCCGCCGCCGCCGCCGCCCGGACTGCCGCCCACGGGCGGGCTGTCGGCGCCGGAGGCCCCGCAGCCGGAGCCGAGGGCGAGGAGGAGAAGGAGGGCCGTGAGGAGCGGAGCCCGCGGGGGACGCATGGGGGCAGCCTCCCGATCAGGACGTGCGAAGGGCACGTCGCGGCGCTTATAGCAGACATCGTCCGGTCGGACAACCAGGCGCATGGCTACCGGGCATGGTGCCGGTCGGGTCGAGCGGCCCGGTACGGGGCCGCGTCCGGCGGGCGGCAGGCCGCCCTCCCGGGTGGTGAAGTAGCATGGCGCTGGAGGTGCCGCACGTGACTGCGTCGCTGGTGCTCGCCCTGGACATCGGAACCTCTTCGGTCCGGGCCGTCCTCTTCGACGAGGCCGGCCGCCAGGTGGACGGCGGCCTCGCCGACCGCCCGCATGCCCCGGACGTCACGCCGGACGGCGGGGCCGAGCTCGATCCCGGTGCCCTGCTCTCGCGCACGGCCGCCGCGATCGACGAGGTCCTCGTCGCGGCAGGGGGCCGGGCGACCGCCATCCGGGCCGTCGGGCTCGCGACCTTCTGGCACGGCCTCATGGGGACGGACGCCGCCGACACGCCGGTCACGCCGCTCTACCTCTGGGCCGACGTGCGCGCATCCGCGCACGCGGCGCGCCTGGCCGAGCGCCTCGGCGCCGACGCGCTCCACGCCCGCACCGGGTGCCCGGTGCACGCCTCCTTCCTCCCGGCCAAGCTCCTGTGGCTCGGCGAGACGCGCCCCGACCCGTTCCGCCGGGCCGCCTGGTGGGGGTCCTTCGGCGAGTGGCTCCACCGCCGCCTCTTCGGCCGGCCGGATGCGCCGGCCTCGCTCTCCATGGCGTCGGCGACCGGCCTCCTCGACCAGACGACCGGACGATGGGACGAGACGATCCTCGGCGCGATCGGGCTCGACCCCCGGCGGCTCTCGCCCATCGGTGACCTGGACAACGTGTCGCAAGGGCTCGCCCCGGAGTGGGCCCGGCGCTGGCCGCCGCTTGCCCGCGTGCCGTGGCTGCCGGCCGTGGGTGACGGCGCGACGGGGCAGATCGGGTCGGGCTGCACGTCGAGCGACCGGATCGCGCTCAACGTCGGCACCTCGTCGGCGCTCCGGGTGCTGGTCGACGGTCCGGTGGTGCCGCCGCCGCCGGGGCTCTTCGGCTACCGCCTCGACGGCCGGCAAGGCGTCGTGGGAGGCGCCCTCAACGAGGGCGGTAACGTGGTGGCGTGGGCGCGCGAGACCTTCCGGCTGCCGGCCGGCGCGGAGATGGAGGCGGTACTCGAGCGCCTGCCGCCCGACGCGCACGGGCTCACGGTGCTTCCCTGGCTGATGGGGGAGCGCGCCCCGGGATGGCGGGGGGACCTCACCGGCACGATCACCGGGCTCTCCCTCGCCACGCGTCCGATCGACCTGCTGCACGCCCTGATGGAGGCGGTGGCGCTGCGCCTGGCGCTCGTCGAGGAGCGACTCGAGCGGCGCGTACCGCCGGAGGCGGTCGTCGTGGCCTCGGGCGGCGCGATGCTCGCCTCGCCGGCCTGGCGGCGGATCGTCGCCGATGCGCTCGGCCGGCCCGTCGTGGCGAGCGGCGAGCCGGAGGCGAGCGCGCGGGGTGCCGCCCTCCTGGCGCTCCGCGAGACCGGCTTGCTATCGTCTTTGCAGCACGCGCCGGCGCGACTCGGCGCTCGCCTCGACCCCGAACCGGCGCGGCACGCGACCTACCGTGCGGCCCGCGACCGGCAACAGGCGCTCGACGAGCGCCTGTTCGCACGTTGACGCTTCCGGCGATCGGAGGACCCTCGATATGACGTCCGGTCAGCGCACGGACATCGACGCCCCACACCTCCTCTGCATCAACACCATCCGCGCCCTGGCCATGGACGCCGTCGAGCAGGCCCATTCCGGCCACCCCGGGATGCCCATGGGGGCCGCGCCGATGGCGTACGTCCTCTGGACGCGCCACCTGCGCCACAACCCGCGCAACCCGCACTGGCCCGGCCGCGATCGGTTCGTCCTGTCGGCCGGGCACGGGTCGATGCTCCTCTACGCGCTCCTCCACCTCACCGGCTACGACCTGCCGCTCGACGAGCTGAAGCGCTTCCGGCAGTGGGGGAGCCGCACGCCGGGGCATCCCGAGCACGGACTCACGCCCGGCGTCGAGACGACGACCGGTCCCCTCGGCCAGGGCTTCGGCAACGCGGTGGGGCTCGCGATGGGGGAGACGATCCTCGCCGCTCGCTTCAACCGCGACGGGCACACGCCGGTGGACTACCGCGTCTACGTCATCGCGAGCGACGGGGACATGATGGAAGGGGTCGCCTCCGAGGCCGCGTCGCTGGCCGGCCACCTGCGGCTCGGGCGGCTCATCGTCCTCTACGACGACAACCACATCTCGATCGAGGGGGAGACGAGCCTCGCCTTCTCGGAGGACGTGACGGCGCGCTTCGAGGCGTACGGGTGGCACACGCAGCGCGTGGCGGACGGCAACGACCTCGCGGCGATCGACCGGGCCATCGAGGCGGCCAAGGCCGACCCGCGCCCCTCGCTCATCGCCGTGCGGACGCACATCGGCTTCGGCAGCCCCAACAAGCAGGACACCGCGGAGGCGCACGGCGCGCCGCTCGGCAAGGCGGAGGTGGCGCTCACGAAGCGCGCCCTCGATTGGCCCGAGGAGCCGACCTT